>NZ_JQNA01000002.1:3758227-4071413 GCF_000745015.1 Burkholderia sp. 9120
CAAACACGGCTGGCCGTAGCCGAAATCGTGCGCCTGCTTCGACGTGCCGCGATCGCGGCTCAACGCCATCCAGCCCGCGTCGAGAATCGCCCAGCCCTTGTCCGCCTGATGACCGATCACAGTGGCGAGCACGCTCAGCGCGATGTCGTCGAGCGCGCACACGCCGACGTTGTGCATGACCAGATCGAACAGCACGTAGACGCCGGCGCGCACTTCGGTCACCCCGTCCAGTTGCGCGGCGGCCAGCGCGGTCGGCGTCGAGCCCACGCTGACGGCGGGGCACGCAATGCCGGCTTCGCGCAGCCGCTCCGCCGCGCGCACGCAGCCCGCGCGTTCCTGCTCCGCGAGCGCGGCGAGCGCTTCGGGCGTATCGAGTTCGTAGCTGGAACCGGCGTGCGTCATCACGCCGCCTACCTTGACGCCGTTCTCATGCAGAATCCGGCCGACCACGAGCAAGGTGTCCTGTTCGGGCGTAATACCGGAGCGGTGTCCGTCGGTGTCGACCTCGATCCACACCTCGAACGCTTCACCGTGCTGGTCGCCGAACGCGGCAATCGCCGACGCCGCGCCCGGGTTGTCCACCACCAGCTTCAGATCGCAGCCCTGGCGGCGCAGCGCCAACGCGCGCGGCAACTTGGCGGGCACCATGCTGACCGCGTACAGAATGTCGGCGACCCCGGCCGCGAAGAACGCCTCCGCCTCCTTCAGCGTGGACACTGCTATGCCGCGCGCGCCGGCAGCGATCTGCGCGCGCACCACGTCGATACATTTGGTGGTCTTCACATGCGGGCGGAACGCCACGCCCAGCGTGTTCATCTGCCCCTGCATGCGGGCGATGTTCTTCTGCATGCGCGCGACGTCGATCAGCGCGGCAGGCGTTTCAATGCGGTCGAGTTTCATGGTTTCACCGGTAAAAAGCGTGAGTTCAGTTCGCGCCGAAGCGGCGCAGCCACGGCGTCAGCAGATCTAGCGCGGGTGACTCGATCTCGGGCGGCTGCGCGCCGCTGACGAGCGGCAAGCCGACGCGGTTGTGCCAGTATGTTCGCAAGCCGACGGCGGCGGTGCCGAACATGTCGTAACTGGAGCCCGCGACGAACGCGGCTTCGTGCGCTTGCACGCCGAGTTGGTCGAGGGCGAGCCGGTAGGGCAGCGGATCGGGTTTGTACACGCCGGCTTCTTCGGCGGTCACGATGGCGTCCCAGTGAACCGGGAACAGATTCGCCGCCTGCTTGCCGAGGCGCGCGGAGCAGTTGGTGACCACCGCCAGTTTGCAATGCGGCGCGAGCGCCTGCAACGCGTCCACGGCGCCGCTCCAGGGCGCAAGCTTTATCCAGTCGGCTTCGAGCGCGAGCGGCGCGGATTCGGGCAGGCCGACTTCTTTGGCCGCGTCGCGCACCAGTTGTTCATACGGAAAGTAGTGGCCGCAGCCGTAGGTCAGACGCAGGTAGGCGGCCCGCCATGCGCGGCCGGTTGTCTCGGACCCGGCGGCGTGGTTCCACGACGTCCATGAGTCGAGCAGCGCGGTCAGAAGGTCGAAGAGCACCGCTTTCGGGTAGGCGGCGGGTGCGGATGTGTCGGTCATGATGTGCCCGGCTTTGAGTGTGAACCGATTATAGATTTGCATCGGCACCGTGGCGTTTAGCCGGCTTTACTCATAGATTCAGCCAGACTGAATCTTCCTGCGACCATGCAACCCAGCCACCGTGCTTTGATATTCAGCGCCGCCACGGCGGCAGCGGCCTGAAGCGGCCTTGCAGATACTGCATGAAATGACGGGTGCGTGCGGGCAGTCCGGCGCGCTGGTGCGTGAGCGCGACCACGTTGGCATCCGGCGTTTTCCAGCCTGGCAGCAAACGCACCAGCTTGCCTTTGGCGAGGTCGTCGGCGACATCCCATTCCGAGCGCAGAATCACGCCGCGACCTTCGCAGGCCCACTGGCGGATCACGTCGCCGTCGTTGCAGCTCATACGCGGCGCCATGCGTACGCTGTGACGCGCGCGGCCCTTGCTGAACTGCCAGAGCGTGACGTCTTCGTTATTCTCGCGCAGCACGATGCAGGGCAGCCGGCTCAGTTCTTCGGGCGACGCCGGCGCACCGACGCGGCGGATCAGTGCGGGCGCCGCGCAGACGAAGCGCGCATTCGGCGCGATCGTATAGCCGACCCGGTTCGACACCGGCAGCTCGCCGATATGCACGACGATGTCGAAGCGATCCATGGTCTCGGTCAACGGCTGGTCGGAGAGCGTGAGCGCTACGTCGATATCCGGATTCTCCTGCTGGAAGGCCGCAATCGCCGGCGCGAGGTGGCGCCGGCCGAAACCGAGCGGCGCGTTGATTTTCAGTGTGCCTATCAAGCCGCCGCGGCGCATCTGCAAATCGTCGAACAAGGCGTCGAACTGCTGGACCAGTTCGGCGCCGCGTTCGCACAGCAAGGTGCCTTCTTCCGTGAATTGCAGGCGGCGCGCGGTGCGGTTCACCAGTTGCGTGCCCAACTTCTTTTCGAGTTGCTGAAGACGCTGTGTCACCGCCGACGGCGATAGCCCCAGTTTTCGCGCCGCGGCGATCAGGCTGCCGCTGTCGCGAATGGTTAGCAGGAAACGGATATCGGTCGAATCGTTCATATCGGCGACGGTTGAATGCTGGAATCTGGCAGCTTAAAGCCTTTCAACGGGCTTCAAACCGTTTTAGCGGTTTGGGACACACGGTTTCCACCACCGTGCTGTCTGCGCCGCCCAACATGCACGGCCGGCGTTGCAAGGTAAAGTGATGCTTCTGTAACGCGGTCGACAGCTTGACCCGCTAAAGTGGGCGCCAGGATTGAAGCGGCGCAGGCCGCGTCCATTTTCCATCGCCTCGCTGCCGCTTTTACTGGAAGAGAAGTCTCATGTCGTCTTCAGCCAATCCGTCAGGCGCCGCTTCATCGAACGATCCGGCCGTGCAACCGGACGCTACCGTGCAAGAAAATCCCCTGAAACAAGGGGTATTTCTGCATACGGGCTGGCGTAGCGCGGGAACGTGGGTCTGGTCGCGCCTGCGCGCGCTCGACACGGCAACCGGTTTCTACGAACCGCTCAGCAACGTGCTCGCGGACCTGAGCCTCGCGGATGTTGCCGCGTCGCGTCCCACGCTGACATCCGGTCATCCGCCGCTCGCCGCGCCGTATTTCGACGAATACCGGCCGTTTCTTCACGAAGGCGCGCGGGGTGTCGAGGGATATAGAAAGCGCTTCGGCATCGATCGTTTCGCCATCGCACCGGATGCGGAATTCCCCGCGTTGCAGGCCTATTTGCGCACTCTTTCCGAGCGCACGCTCGAAGAAAAACGTGTGCCGGTCTTCAAGTTCTGCCGTTCATCGGGCCGCTTGCCGTGGCTGAAGCAGGCCTTTCCGCAAGCCATGCATGTGGGTGTGTTGCGCAATCCCGCGTCGCAGTTCGCGTCGGGCTGGCTGCTCAGTCAGCAGTGGAGCAATGCATTTTTTGTCGCGGCGCCGTTTCGCGTGCTGGGTTTGAATCAGACGGACCCGCTGGTCAGGGAGGCGATTGCCGTCTGCGGCGTGAGCCTGCCGCCCGTCGCGCCCACCTCGGACGATGCGTACGCGCTGGCGTGCGAACAATATGCGCGCAGCGCGGAAGCCCATAACGCGTACCGGGCCTTCGTGGCGTTGTGGATTCTTTGTGCGTTGCGGATGGCCGACGGCGTGGATCTGCTGGTCGATATGGACCAGCTCGGGCAGTCGCGCGACTACGCGGCCGGCTTACGCGCCGCGTTCGAGACGCACAGTGGTCTGTCGCCCGACTTCAGTAGCGCGCGCGACCTGGTGGACGAGACGCGGCGTAGCGCGTCGCGCATTACCGGCATCGACGGACGGTCCATGCGTACCGTTCACTCCGCCGCGCTGAAATTCCTCAAGGCGCAGGGCGCGACCGATACAGCGTTCATCGAACGGGTTCGCGAGAAGATGGTGCTGGCCAACGAGCTGACGGAGCTTTGGCGCTGATTGCGTCAGCCGGCACACCCGCCGGACCAATACAGTTGCCGCACAAAAAACAATACAGTGAGGCGCGGTTTTATTGCGCTGTATCGGGAATCCGACCGGCGCCGTCGATACAGTTTGCAAGTCTTGGCGAGCCTGCCGGCGAGCGGAACACCGCTCGCGCGCGGCGCGACTCAGCCTGATCTTTTTGCCTGCGGCCGGGAACCCGACCTGCGTCGCGGCCGATCCCGAACCCGAGGTAAGGACATGAATGCAGTGAACGAGCAGGCGAAGCTGTCGGTGCAGCAGTTGGGCCACTTTATCGGCGGCGCGCCGGTTGCGGCGACCAGCGGCCGCTTCAAGGACGTGTTCAATCCGGCCACCGGCAGGGTGACCGGTTCGGTTGCACTGGCTTCGGTCGAGGAAGTGGACGCCGCCGTGCAGGCCGCCAAAGCCGCATTCCCGGCCTGGAGTGAAACCGCACCGCTCAAGCGCGCGCGCATTCTGTTCAAGTTCAAGGAATTGCTGAACCAGCATCACGACGAACTTGCCATGCTGATCACGCGCGAACACGGCAAGGTGTTCACGGACGCGCAAGGCGAAGTGGTGCGCGGTATCGAAGTGGTCGAGTTCGCATGCGGCATTCCGAACCTGCTGAAGACCGACTTCACCGACCAGATCGGCGGCGGCATCGACAACTGGAATCTGCGTCAGGCGCTCGGCGTGGTCGCGGGCATCACGCCGTTCAATTTCCCGGTCATGGTGCCGATGTGGATGTTCCCGGTCGCGCTGGCTTGCGGCAATACGTTCGTGCTGAAGCCGTCCGAGCGCGATCCTTCCGCGTCGCTGCGTATCGCGGCGTTGCTGAAGGAAGCCGGTCTGCCCGACGGCGTGTTCAACGTCGTGAACGGCGACAAGGCGGCGGTCGACGCGCTGATCGAGCACCCGGACGTCGCGGCGCTGTCGTTCGTCGGCTCCACGCCGATTGCCGAATACATTCACGCGGAAGCGTCGAAGCGCGGCAAGCGCGTGCAGGCGCTCGGCGGCGCGAAGAATCACCTCGTGGTGATGCCGGACGCGGATCTGGACCAGGCGGTCGACGCGTTGATCGGCGCGGCCTACGGATCGGCGGGCGAGCGCTGCATGGCGATTTCGGTGGCGGTGGCGGTCGGCCATGTCGCCGACACGCTGATCGAGAAGCTGGTGCCGCGCGTCAAGTCGTTGGTGATCAAGAACGGCGAGCATCTCGATGCGGAGATGGGCCCGCTGGTGACCGCTGAACATAAGGCCAAGGTGGCCGGTTATATCGCTTCGGGCGTGGAGGAAGGCGCGAAGCTGATCGTCGACGGGCGCACGCACCCGGTGGCGAATGAGGCCGGCTTCTTTATCGGCGGCACGTTGTTCGATAACGTCGGGACCGAAATGAAGATCTATCAGGAAGAGATCTTCGGCCCAGTGCTGGCAGTGGTACGCGTGCCCGATTTCGCGAGCGCGGTCGCATTGATCAACGCGCATGAGTTCGGCAACGGCGTGTCGTTGTTCACGTCGGACGGCGGCGTGGCACGCGCGTTTGGCCGCCAGATTCAGGTCGGCATGGTCGGCATCAACGTGCCGATTCCGGTGCCGATGGCGTGGCACTCGTTCGGCGGCTGGAAGCGCTCGCTGTTCGGCGATCATCATGCTTATGGCGAAGAGGGCGTGCGCTTCTATACGCGCTACAAGAGCATCATGCAGCGCTGGCCGGATAGCATCGCGAAGGGTGCGGAATTCACGATGCCGGTAGCGAAGTAATCGGTAGAGAATAAAAAAGTATTGCTGTAGTGAGAAAGCCACGCCTGAATCAGGCGTGGCTTTTTTTCATTTGAGGCCTGGAAATAGGCTAGATATTCGTTATGCATTGAATCAGGTTGCTTTCTGAAATTTCTCATCTTTGCCTCGTCAATTTCGTCATCGCGTCCTACGTAGAATCGCGCCTTCTGGCCCGTTAGCATTGGCAGCGCGAGCCGAGGGAGACAAAATTGGGCATAGAGAATGAAGCTAACCGATTTGATTCAGGCCATTCGCAGCGATCTGATCCAGCACGAGCGACTGCTAAAAACGGATATTCCGTCGCTGCCTGCCAACACGCTATTACCACGCCGGGCTGTGACGGTTGCCGAACTCGGTCGCGATTTCAGCGTCACGATCGACATGGTCTCGGTCGACAGCGATATCGAACTCAAGAAGCTGATGTCTCAGCCGATGACGCTCTGGATTCAGCAGGCCGACAAATCCTATTTGCCTATCAACGGCTATGTTCATCGCTTCCGGCGACTCGGTACTAACGGCGATCTGACCAGCTATCAGATTAGCGTCGCGTCATGGCTGCATTTTCTGCGCTTGCGCAGCGACATGCGGATCTGGCAGGACCGATCCGTCGACGACATCCTCAGCGACGTATTCAACGAGCACCCGCAGGCGCAGGGCAAATTCACCTTCGCGCTATCGCGATCCTTGCCGTTGCTGTCGTATTGCCGTCAGAGCGAAACCGACTGGAATTTCGTCCACCGACTGATGGAGTCGGAGGGGCTATACGGATTCTTCCGGTACAGCGCTGACGGGCAATCGCATACGTTCGTTATTACGGACAATCTTCGGTACGTCGACGAGATCGCGCCCGTGCGCTACTACCGATCCGATAGATGCGGCAGCGACGTCGACGCGCTCACGCTGTGGACGGGTTCGCGCACGCTGCAAAGCGCCGCGTATGCGACACGTACCTCCGATTACAAGAATCCGCCCAGTCCGTCCCGTCCGAAAGGCACGCTTGTTCACGCTCGCCCGAATCAGGGTGCGTTGCCGCGGCAAGCCGAAATCTTCGACTACACCGGCTCGTACACGTACCGGGAAAGCGAGCGGGGCCATGCGCTGTCGAAGATTCGTGTCGAAGAATGGGAGTCGCGCGCGAAGCGGTTTCATGGCGTGGGCGGACTGCCCGGTATCGATGCGGGCCGCGTTTTCCAGTTGGTGGATCATCCCGAACACGATCGCGAGCCGGAAGAGCAGCGGCAATTCGTTGCGCTCAAGGTATGGCGCTACCTCGAGAACAATCTGCCCGTCTCGCGTCAGGAGCAGGATTATCCGCACAGTCTGAAACGCGAGTTGAAACAGGCGATGGCGGGACGCACCGACGACGAGTCCTTGAAGATTCGTCACTTCGATGGCAGTGAAGGATGCTGTCTGGTCGAGATCGAAGCGCAGCGTACAACGGTGCCGTATCGCAGCCCGTTCGACCATAAAAAGCCGGTGATGCATCTCGAGACCGCGATTGTGGTCGGGCCGAAGGGGGAAGAGGTCTACACGGACGAACTGAACCGTATCAAGGTGGTGTTTTTGTGGGACCGGCACAACCCCGGCAACGCGGGCGCGTCATGCTGGATTCGTGCCGCGCAGGCCGATACCGGCGCGGGTTACGGCGGCGTGCATGTGCCGCGAGTAGGCGAAGAGTTAATCGTCGATCACGTCGGCGGGGATTGCGACAGACCGCTTGCTGTCCATCGGGTCTACAACGGAGCGGTGCGTCCGGCGTGGCACACGAACGGCATTCTTTCGGGCTACCGGTCGAAGGAATATCACGGCTCGGATTTCAGTCACTTCGTCATGGACGATGCGACGGGCCAGACACGCGCTCAATTGTTGAATAGCGGCAGCAACGGCATAACTCTGCTGCAAATAGGCTACCTGATCGATCAGAGCGGCAATACACGCGGCGACTATCTCGGCTCCGGCTTCGACCTGAAAACCGATGCATGGGGCGCGATACGAGCCAATCGCGGCCTGTATGTGAGCACGTATGCGAAACCGTCGGGCAGCCAGCCGCTCGATGCGCGCGAGACGCAGGAGCAACTCGGCAATTCGGCAAGTCTGCTCGAAACCTTGGCCGACGCGAGCGAACAGATTCAGGCCGAAAGCCTGAATCCGGGGCATCAGGAACTGAAAGACTTTTCCGATGCGACGCGGCACAGCGTGTCAGGCACTTCGAAGGGAGGGCGGACAGCCGGTGGCGGCACCGGCAATGCGAATGTGTTTTCCAAACCGCTGCTGGCGCTCGGAAGCCCGGAGCACATTGGTTTTTCGAGCGAGGCTTCCATTCATACCACTGCCGATCGGCACATCAATCTCGCGAGTGGCCTGAGTACTTTCGTGGCGACGGGAAAGTCGTTCATTGCGGGTGCGGTCGAGAAGATCAGTTTGTTCGCACAGCGAAGCGGAATCGATTTGTTCGCCGCCAAGGGGTCCGTCCGGATTCAGGCTCACGACGACGATATCGAATTGATCGCCGAGCGGGTGATCAAGCTGCTGGCAATCAAGGGGAAAGTCGATATCGCGGCGCTGGACGGCATCCGGCTGTCGTCTGGCGAAGGTTATATCGAGTTAGCTGGCGGCAAGGTCAACATTCAGGCGCCCGGCGAGATCTCTTTCAAGGGCAGTCAGTACAGCTTCGAGGGGCCGGGCGGTGAGCCCTATCTTCTGCCGATGTTCAGACCGCCGTATCAGGCGCAGTACGTTCTGGAAAGCGAAACGGACGGCGCGCCGATGATTCACCACCCTTATGAATTGAAGCTGCCTTCCGGTCGGATGTTGTCGGCGCGCACGAATGATCTGGGGGAGACGGTGCCGGTGTTTACGTCCAGTGCGCAGGATGTGAATTTGCGGGCGCTTGAACAGGATTCGGCTGAGGTGAAGCCCTGGACGTTTGCGGGTGGTGGGCAGGCGGATATTGAAGCCGACTATCTGGGCGATACCGGTAACGATTGAATAAGACAGGAGGCTATATAGCATGGGGGCGTCGCTTAAAGAAGCAGGGTCGACTTGCACGACGATCAATGAGAAACCGGAATACGCGCGTATTCCGCCAGGAAAAAAGGGTTATTTACAGGAGAAGGTCGAGCACGCGTTGCAGATGCCGAAGATCGTGTACATCCGGTTGCCGGATGGTAAGACGACGGTCAATTTGTTGAAGCAGGTCGCGATGACACTGGCGATTCGCTACGATGAAACGAAGGCGTTGTTTTACTGGCAGTACAAGGCGGAGGTGAGCTTTGATATGTCGCCGTATTTTGCATCGAACAAGATCGTTGCTCCGATTCCATTTTTGAGCGGTGACAAGACAGAGGGGCCAGGTCGGCGTCACAGTTTGAATCCGTTTCCGCCGGGAATGAAACCTGGCTATCTCCGCCGCCCCGACGTGATTATCGTAAAGAATCCGGCGGACAGATGGCCCGGTCGTGGTGACGTCGATCAGGACAGTAAGCCTCATGTCGATAACATGTTACGACTGGTAGAGATCAAGTTTCCGGGGGATCGTTGGAATGAGGACCAAGAGACGGCCTATCAGATCATTGCAGGCAACTTCAAAAATCGCATGACGGTGATTGACGTAAGCGATTGTAATGGCGAGTTGGAGAAAGTGCGTCAGCGTGCCTTGGCAAACGTACCTGCTCCGCAGTCTGCTAATGGAAGGCAACGACAACGCGTGCCTATCCGCACGATTGCGCCCGTGACTGAGCCGGTCTGGTATGAGGACTGGTGGTCGTCGGCGGAACGGCACGCCGAAGATGTTGCCGACGCGGTCGCGCCGGTATGGGATGCTGTTCATCGCGGCTACACCTACCTGTCAGAAGAAACGAGCGCTTTTCTCCACGAACAGGCACCTTGGATATTCACGGCTGGTCAATGGGTCGCGGATAAGGCGAGTGACGCATGGGTATGGGTTGATGAAAAAGGGCAGGAGATTTATCGCTACACGATGGAGCAGTTACGGGCCGGTTGGAATGAGATTGTTCGCACCACCGACATGACTTGGGAATTTCTGAAGCAGATTGATTGGGCACAAGTCGCCATTACTACGCTCAAGGTGCTGGCTGCAATTGTCGTCGTGGTTGCTGGCGTCGCAATTGTCGTCTTGCTTGCTCCGGTACTGGTCGCAATCTTCACTGCGCTGGCCGCGATTGTTTCTGCGGCTAGTGCAGAAGCGCTTGCGGCACTCGCCTTGGGGCTCGGCGTGACGGTGGTTGCGTCGGCTGGCTAATCCTTCAATAGACTCAATAGATACAGAACAGACTATGACGCTGCGTGATTCAAAACCCGTATTGACACCCTTGCAGGCGCTGGCACGCTACAAGGAAGATTTGAGTGTGCGCCTTGCGGATAACAGTATGGGCGTGCTGCCGGGTGTAATTGGCACGGTGAATTTCGAGCGTGGTGCCCAGCCGGCCGTGCGTCAAGCCATTCTCGATTGCTTTGACCGTTTCGAGGAAATGTTCGGCGAGCATCTGAAGGGGGGCAAAGATATCGATCTCAGTAATTTCACCAAGCGTACCGCGGCCGGTGTCGAAAAGATAAGGCGCGCTATTCTTGATACTCCGTCACACCTCGGAGTCAGCGCGATTCGTTCCAGCGCAACCAGTCAGGACATGGCCGCTGAATACAACATCAAAACGCTAACCGGTGTCGCGACAAACTTCGACTATGTTTCGCCCACAGGGAGATTAAAAGTAGCCAAGGGCAAAGAGTCCTGCCTGTCGTATCTAAAATTCAATGTGCCGATGGATTTGGTGACGACGGAAGAGGGCATCGCGCAGTACGAAAATTTCCTGTGTTACGTATGTGAAAAGTTGGTTGTACGCGGCGGTTACGGTGGACTTTCTCCGATTCTTCCCTATAGCTATCACCGCTATACATCGCAGGAATGGGCACTTGCTAGCCGATTCAGTGGGCTGGAAATCGACAGCACTGCGCATCTATCGATCGATACCTATAACCCCGCCTCATATGAAGGCGAATCCAGGGACGATCCGACCGCAACGTACGATCACCTGCACCCCGGCGCTATAGTCAACGAGTGGGGTTTCATCAAAGGCGTGAACTGGTACACGATTCTCGGCGATTTCTTTGTGGAGCGTTTTGGCGGCGAAGCCGCACTGCGCAAAGCACTCGACCGCCCCGACATCCATATCGAACATATCGGGTCGTCATTACTGATTCGTGCAGGTGACTTCCCGCGTCTCGGCGCACCCGAAGAAGGTCTACCCGAACCATATGTCTTCGTGAACAGCGTATTGCGTGTGCTGCGCGACCCGAAGCCGGATGGCCTGCATCTATACGACCCGTATCTTCCGCATGCGGATACGAAGAATGCACGGACTTGGACAGCGCGTTTCGATCTACCCGATGCGCCGCCCATTCCCGAGCCGCCGACTATCGTGCCGTACCCCGTCAAACGTAAACCCGTTCGCCATAGCGTGCCGGGTGGTAATCCATGCCCCGAAGCGGGATGGTGGCAAACCCCCGCGAAGGCGGACAGTCGTCGCTATTTCGAAACGGGAGAAATCATGCCGGTCTTTGCGGGCAGCAGATGGGGCGCAACAAACTGGATCTGGTCTGAAGACGAGAGTACATGATGACGGACAGACAAGGGATGGTACGTCGAACGAAGGCCGATTTTTCGTCGGACTTGAATCGTAGTCTGGTTAGCGCGAGTGACAGTGGTTACGTCGGCTGGTTAGTCCTTTGATAGCACCAACAGATACAGAACAGACGATGACATTTCGTGATTCAAAACCCATATTGACGCCCTTGCAGGCGCTAGCACGCTATAAGGAAGATTTGAGCGTGTGCCGTGCGGATAACAGCATGGGCGTGCTGCCGGGTGTGATTGGCACGGTGTACTTTGAGCGCGGTTCTCAACCGGCTGTGCGTCAAGCCATTCTCGATTGCTTCGACCGCTTCGAGGAAATGTTTGGTGAGCATCTGAAGGGAGGAAAGGATGCTGATCTCGGCAAATTCACGAAGCGAACCTTTGCCGGTGTGGAGAAGATTCGGCGAGCCATTCTTGAGACTCCGTCACACGAGCAGGTCAGCGTGCTTCGTTCTAGCTCTACCGATCAAGACACCGCTGCGGAATATAGCATCAAGACATTAACCGGCATCGCGGCAGATGAGGACTATGTTTCCCCGAAAGGTTGGACAGCATCCAAGGGTCAAGAGTCAGGTCTGTCGTATCTGAAATTCAATCTGCCGATGGATTTGGTCACCATAGAGGACGGCATCACGCAATATGAAGGATTCTTGCGCTATGTGTGTGAAAAGCTTGTAGTGCACGGTGGCTATGGTGGACTAGCCCCGATTCTTGCCTACAGCTATCACCGTTATGCACCGCACGAATGGGCACTCGCCAAACGCTTTAGCGGACTCGAAGTAGACAGCAGCGCACATCTGCAATCGCAGGAATACGACCCAATTTCCTACGAAGGCGAGTCTCTCGACCACATGACTGCTTTTTATCCGGGCCTACACCCCGGAGCAAAGGTTGGTCGGTGGGGCTTCATCAAGGGCGTCAGCTGGTACACGATTCTCGGCGAACTATTCGTTGAACGCTTGGGCGGCGAAGCCGCACTACGCAAAGCACTCGACCGCCCCGACATCAACATCGCACATATCGGATCGTCGTTACTGATTCGTGCGGGTGATTTCCCGCGTCTCGGCGCGCCCGAAGAAGGTCTACCCGAACCATACGTCTTCGTGAACAGCGTCTTACGTGTACTACGCGACCCGAAACCGGACGGCCTTCGCCTATACGACCGGTATCTTCCACACGCGGATACGAAGAATGCACAAACGTGGACAGCGCGCTTCGATCTACCCGTTGCGCCGCCCATCCCCGAACCGCCAACCATCGTCCCATACCCCGTCGAACATAAACCCGTTCGCCACGGCGTACCTGGCGGTAGTCCATGCCCCGAAGCAGGATGGTGGCAAACCCCCGCGAAGGCGGACAGTCGTCACCATTTCGAAGCCGGAGAAATCATGCCGGTCTTTGCCGATAGCCGCTATGGCGCAACAAACTGGACCCAGTCCGACAACGAGAGCACATCATGACCGACAAGCAAGAAATGGTACGCCTGAACGTGGCCGATTTCGCCGCCGACGTAAATCGTAGCTGGTTAAGCCGTCACGCGCCGTGGACCCTGACAACAGGGCATTGGCTCACTTCTCCATCGCACGAAAACTGGATGTGGGTCGATGACGAGGGACGAGAGATTTCCCGCTATACATCTTCGCAGCTAGCGGTGGGTTGGGACGACATCGTGCGTCAGTCGGATATGACGTGGTCGACGCTTGAACGGATCGACTGCATGCAACTCGATCTGATGATTATCCAGGGCGTGGTGTCGGTGATTTGTACGGCGGAAGAGACGATGTTCGGCGTGTCGCTGAACGATGGCAACACACCGCTGCAGCGGAGAAACGAAGCGCCGGCAGCCATCTTTATCGCGCTGGTCGTCATGATCGGCACGGCTGACGCGGAAGCACTCAAGGCACTCGCCACGAGCCTTGGTGTCGATGAATCGAACACCGGTTGAAACCAGTGCTGAATGAGTCGGCCTCGACGAGACGAGACGAGTTTGCTGACTCCCGAACACGGCGACGGACAGCGGCTACGTCAAATACCCGCTCGTCGCCGCTTCATCCTCACACGCTCGACGACGTATCCTCTTCGGCCTCGTTCAACACCGCGTTCTGCACCGCCGTAGCCGGGCTCACATAAGCCGGCGCCTGGCGAGGATCGTCGATCGTATAGCGCAACCGTCCACCCTCTACATATACGCGCAACTGCCGGTACTTCACCAGATACATCAACCCCACCAGCGCCGCCGCGAACCCCGACGCCGCCCCCACGCCGAGTGCCCAACGCGGCCCAAAGCGGTCCGCAACCCAGCCGACTACCGGCGCGCCGAGCGGCGTGCCGCCCAGCGCAATCGCCAGCAGGATCGCGATCACGCGGCCACGCATGGCGGGCTCGGTGGAGAGTTGCACGAGACTGTTGGTCGACGTGGTAAAGGTCTGCGTCGACATGCCGATCAGGACGAGCGCGATACCGAACAGCACGTAGTTCGGCATCAACGACGCCACCGTGCAGCCCACACCGAAAACCGCGGCTGCGCCGAGCAGCAGCGCCATGCGCGGTTTTGACCTACGCGCCGCGAGCAGCGCGCCGGTCACCGAGCCGATCGCCATGGTCGAACTCAATAGACCATATTGACTCGCGCCCGCATGAAACGCGGTGACCGACATGGTCGAAATGAAGATCGGGAAGTTGAGCCCGAACGTGCCGATCAGGAACAGCATCAACAACGCGGCCTTCAGATCGGGACGCGTCCATACATACTTGAAGCCTTCCACGAAACTGCCGCGCGCACGTTTCGCGCGTGGCTTCAGATACAACTGGTCGAGCCGCAGCATGCGCAGCGAACCGAGTACGGCGACGAACGAGAGCGCGTTGATCAGAAACACCCAGCCGGTTCCCACCGAGGCAATTAATAGCCCCGCGACCGCCGGCCCGATCATCCGCGCGGCGTTGAACGACGTGGAATTCAACCCGACCGCGTTGGAGAGATCTTCTTCGCCGACCAGATCGGATACGAAAGTCTGACGTGCGGGCGAATCGAACGCGGTCACACAGCCGAGCAAACCCGCGAACACGTACACCTGCCAAAGCTGCACGAGTCCGGTGACGGTGAGGAGCCCGAGGCCGAGCGCCAGCGAGCCCATTGCCGCCTGTGTGATGAACAGCAGCTTGCGGCGGTCGAAGTGATCGGCCGCATAGCCGGTGAGCGGCAATAGCAGCATTTGCGGGCCGAACTGCAGCGACATGACGATGCCGACGGCCGTCGCGTTGTGATGCGTGAGTTCGGTGAGGACGAGCCAGTCCTGCGCCGTGCGCTGCATCCACGTACCGATGTTGGACACGATCGCGCCGCTAGCCCAGACCCGGTAATTGAACGTGCGCAGCGAACGGAAAGTACCTGTCACCGGATCGTTTCCGTTGTGGAGAAACGAGTGGCGAGCAGCGCTACGCGCGGACTGGCGAACTCGCTCATGCGTGGGACTGTTCGAGCAGATCGAGCACTTCCTGCGTCGTGCCGGTTTCGCCGATTCGCGGGAAGATGCGCGCGAGCGTGTTGTTGTGCGCGTCCAGATGCATATCGGTCATGGCGTCGACCACCAGCGTGAGGTTCAGCCCGAGTTCATGCGCGAAGCGCGCGGTCGATTCGACGCCGATGCTGGTCGCCACACCGAGCAATACCACTTGCGTGACGCCTTGCTGTTGCAGATACGCCTGCAGATCGGTGTTCGTGAACGCGCCCCACGTTCGCTTGGTGACCACGTGATCCGACGGCTGCTGGTTCAGCTCAGGCATCAGGTCCGCGAAGCCGGCCGGGAAGTCACCCTTCGGACCCGTCTGGTCCGCGCGACCCGGCGCGCCGCCGGCAACGTTGACCAGCACGACCGGCAAACCGTGGCGGCGAAACGCTTCGGTCAGCAGCGCCGCGCGTTGCACGACCTCGGCGGCGGGGTGCGCGGTGGGCAGCGCAACGATGCCGCGCTGCAAATCGATCACGACCAGTGCGGTCTTTGCGTCGAGAGTGGTGAGTGCCATGGGGTTTCTCCTGCGGGTTACGAGTCGATGAGGCGTTTGAGCAAGTCGACGCCGATAGCGAGTTGCTGCTGCTCGGCCGCCGAAAAGCGCGTCTGGATGGTGCGGAACAGCCAGTCTTCGCGCGCCGCGCGGCTGGCTTTGACCTTCTTGCGGAAAGCGGGGGTGAGAGAGAGAACCGTTTGCCGGCCGTCGTTCGGATCGGGCGCGCCGGTCACTAGTCCGGCGGCTTTCAGCGCTGAAAGCATTTCGCCCATGGATTGCGGGCGCATGCCGTGCAGGCGCGCAAGGGCGCTGACGGTGGCGGAGCCTTCGCGTTCCAGCAGACTCAAGACCTGAATCTGCGACGGCGTGAAGTCGCCGATATGCGCTTCTTCGCGCAGCCGCCGGCGCAGTTTGCCGGTCACCACGCGCAGATCTTCCGCCATGGTGTGCAGGGCGTCGGCACTGGGTGCCGAGGCAGGTGAAGCGGCAGGGGTATCGCTCTTACTCATGGCTTACAGATATGAAGGTTACCTACAAAGGTTACCTTCATATCTGCGTCGAGTCAAGGCGATGCAGGCAGGGGGAGAAGAACGGTTGGGTGGCGGCGCGACCACCCAGGCTTAAATCGGTCGCGCGCGCCGTCCGCGGTTTAGCGGACCTTAGAACTTATGACGCAGCGCCACGCGCGCCACGACCTGATTCTGCGTCGACGACGGCGACTGCACGCCGGGAATGAACGCGTCGTCGAGAATCGAGTGGGTCGAACTGCCGGCCACCTTCTGATATTCGCCCTGCACGTAGACGTCCGTGCGTTTCGAGATGTTGTAGTCCGCCATCAAACCGACCGAGTGAATCTTCGGCTTCACGCTGCCCGACGACGCGTCGTAGTTCTCCAGCGTGTAGACATATTGCGCGCCGACAAAGAACGCGGGTGTGAACTGGTATTTCGCGTTCACCTCGAAGTTTTGATACTTCAGCGTGTTCAACGTGACGCCGGCCGCGGCGAGCGGAATGCCGATATAACCATTGCCGGTCGGGTTCTGGTAATTCGAGTTGGTGTACGCGAAGCCCAGGGTCGTCGAGCCGAACGTGTAGTTGATGCCGCCGCCGAACACGCGCATGCGTTCGGCGATAAAGCTCGCGTCGTTCGCGGTGATTGCGCCGTTCGAGCCTACGCCCGGATTGTCCGCCTGCAAATAGGCCGCGGCGACCAGCAGGCCACCGGTCGCGTATTGCGCGCCGAAGCTATACGCGCGGTTATTGGCGAAGTTCGTATCGTTGCTGAAGCTATACGTGCCGCCGAACTGGAAACCCGAGAACTGGGGGCTCGCGTATTTGATGGTGTTGTCGAGGCGGAACGAGTTGTCGGTGTTGTCGTTGTCGTACGGATGCGCGAACAGATAGCCGGCCCAATTGCCGTTGGCGGTTGTCTGCGCGAGGTAATCGACCACGGAATCGTACTGACGGCCCAACGTCACCGTGCCGAATTTGTCGCTGCTAATCCCCACATACGCCTGACGTCCAAACATACGGCCGCCCTGATTGAGTCGGCCGGAATTCAGGTCGAAGCCGTTCTCGAGTTGAAAGATCGCCTTGAGTCCGCCGCCGAGATCTTCCGCGCCTTTCAGGCCCCAGCGGCTGCCTTGCGCATAACCGCTGGCGAGTTCGACGACGCTGCCGTGTCCGACGTTATTCGTGTAGTCGATGCCTTCATCGATCACGCCGTAGAGCGTGACGCTGCTTTGCGCGAACACGGGGGAAGCGGCGCCCAGCAGGGCGAGGGCGATGACTTTCTTTTTCATGTGATCTCCAGTGTGGATTGGCTAGGGGCCGTCGCATGATTTTCCGGCCAATACTTTTTGCAAAGCGAGGAATTCTGATGGGATCAATCGGCTTCGCCGATGGAGCAAGCGCTGGAGAACGCGAGCTCGCAGTGAAACGTTGGCGATCCGAAGTACTTCGAGGAGAGGCGAAGGGTTTCGCCAGAGAGAAGAAGCGTGTGAAGTCTGGCTAACTGTTTCGATGAATCGCGGCGGCGCTCTGTGCAGCGCCGCCGGAAAAGTCACCGCCTCGCAATGAAGATCGCAAAGGCGGACTCCATCGTCAAGCGGCCACGCCGACCGCCACGTTTCTGCGTTCTTCGACCATCGCTTCGATCAGCGCGGCGAGATCGTCCACCGCCGGATCGCGATTGACCGATGAGCGATGCAACTCGAGATCCGCCGCCGGCAACAGCGGCAGGCCGTCACACACGCCGAGCACACGCCAGTTCTCCGGCAACGTGCAGCGGTCGATGATCGTCACGGCCGCGCCGTGATTGACGGCCACCTTGATCCCCGTCGGACTCTGGCTGGTGTACACCACCTGGTACTGCCGCTGGAACGCGGCGAGCGCTTCAAGTCCGCGCTGACGGTAGCAGCAGGTCTCGGGAAACAGCGCCAGCGGCACGGGCGCGTCGGGCTCCAGCACGAAATCCCGGTGCGCCGCCCACACCACCTCTTCACGCCCGAGATGCCGCCCGCTCGTCTGCGAGCCGTGCCGCACCACCAGCGCCAGATCCAGTTCGCCGGCCTGCAGTCGCTCCAGCAATTCGAGCGACATCCGGCAATGAATATGCGGCCGTGCGCCAGGCCGCAGCGCGTAGAACTTCTTCAGCAACTCCGGCAGCCAGAGCTCCGCGTAATCCTCCGGGAGGCCGAAACGGATCACGCCGTCGCTATTGCTCCGGTTCAGTGCGGCGATCGCTTCGTTTTGCACCTGAATAATGCGGCGGGCGTGAATCAGAAAGTTTTCGCCGTCGCGTGACAGCGCGAGCCGCCGGCTGTTGCGCAGAAACATGTGCGTTTCCAGCCGCTCTTCCAGCGTACGAATACGCAGACTGATGGTCGATTGGGTGCGGTGCAGCAACTTCGCCGCCGCGGTGAATCCGCCGCTGTCGACCACGGCCACAAAGGCTCGCACCAGTTCGGGATCGAGAGAACTCAGTTTTGACCAATCGGGTCCGCTGATGGAAGCCATCGGAATTACTCGCTTTCCAAAGAAATTTGGCGATCAAAACATGGGGGCGTCAGTGAGGTGATTGTTGTCGAAAACAATTCGCGTCACAAATCAGTCCGAACCCCTAATCTGGAGTCCCGCCGTGTCAGTCAGTCTTCCTCTTGCCGATGCCGAATGCAACGATTTGAGCGACATCGTCGATACCGGGCGTTATCCGCTGCACGATCCGGACCACCCGCGCATGCGCGAGCTGGTGGCGAGCTGCCGTGCCCACCTGGCGGGCAACGGCAGTGCCGTGCTGCACGGCTTCCTGCGGCCCGAGGCGCTGGCCCAGGCGCGCGCCGAAGGCGTGGCGCTGGCCGCCAAGACCTACTTTTCAACCCGTAAGGTCAACGCCTATTTCACCGCGGACGATCCCTCGCTGCCCACCGACGATCCGCGCCGCGTCTTCATGGACCGCACCAGCGGCTTCGTGACCCGCGACGTAATTCCGGCCGACGCGATCGTGCATCGCATCTATGTGGCGCAGGCCATGAAGCGGTTCGTCGCAACCTGCCTCGGCGAAACGCGTGTGTGGGAATACGCGGACCCGTACGCCGGCCTGGTGCAGAACGTCATGCCACCCGGCACCGAGCAGCCGTGGCACTACGACACCAACGAATTCATCGTATCGATGATGACGCAACAGCCTGAAGCGGGGGGCGACTTCGAGTACTGCCCGAATATCCGCTCGCCCGAAGGCGAGAACTACGGCGGCGTGGGCAGCGTGGTGCGTGGCGAGACGCGCGCGCCGATCAACGTGATCACGTTGCAACCGGGCGATCTGCAACTGTTCAAAGGGCGCTTTTCGCTACACCGCGTCACCCGGGTGGAAGGCACGGTGGAACGTCACACGGCGATCTTCGCGTACTCGCAGAAGCCGGGTGTGATCGGCCGGCTCGAACGAACCCGGCAGTTGTACGGGCGCGTCTCTGAAATGCACCTGGAAGCCGAACAGAGGCTGGTGCGTGCCGACAACCTGGTCGATTGAAACCGCTTTACCAAACTGATAACCCCGTCCCCCTGTCGAGAAACCATGACGATTATTCGCCCGACTCATCTTCCGGAAGATTGCGAACCGACCGCGGAAGAAATCGCGCAGATTCAACGCGACCGGCTCGCCGCCGTGCGCCGTGAACTGAAGAAGCGCGACCTCACCGCCGCGATCCTGTTCGACCCGACGCATATGCGCTACGCCACCGGCTCGCGCAACATGCAGGTGTATTCGATGCGCAATCCCGCGCGCTATCTGTTCGTGCCGGCCGAAGGCAAGGTCGTGCTGTTTGAATACGCGGGCTGTGATTTCCTCGCCGACGGCCTCGACACCGTCGACGAAGTGCGACCCGCTACCGCGATTTCCTACTACTTCTGTGACGACATGCTGGGTCGCGTCACCGAGCGCTGGGCCGACGAGATCGACGAACTCGTCAGGCAAAGCGGCGGCGGCAAGCGGATCGCGATTGAAAGCGCGACCTCGGCGGCGGCCTTCGCGCTGCAGGCGCGCGGCTATCAGATCAGCGACGCGCAGGAACCGCTGGAACGCGCCCGTTCGATCAAGGTGCCCAACGAGATCAAGATGATCCGCTCGTCGCTGCGTGCCGCCGAAGAAGGTGTGCGCCGGCTCGAAGCGGCGCTGGTGCCGGGCATTAGCGAAAACGAACTGTGGTCGTATCTGCACAAGCACATCATCGAGACCGACGGCGATTATGTCGAGACGCGTCTGATCAGCTCGGGGCCGCGTACCAATCCGTGGTTCCAGGAAAGCAGTCCACGCAAGATCCAGGCGGGTGAACTCGTCGGACTCGATACCGACGTCGTGGGCCGCTTCGGTTATTACGCCGATTTCTCGCGCACCTTCCTGTGTGGCGATCTGCCCGCCACCACGGCACAGAAGACGCTCTACACGCTCGCCTATGAGCAGGTGCATTCGAATATGGAGAACGTGCGCGCCGGCACGACCTTCCAGGAGTTCATCGCGAAGGCGTGGAAGATTCCCGGTCCTTATCAGGCGCGCCGCTATTTCGCGCTCGCGCATGGTGTGGGCATGACGGGCGAATATCCGTACATCGTCCATCGCGAGGATAACGAGGCCAAGGGGTACGACGGCGTGATCGAGCCCGGCATGACGCTGTGCATCGAAAGTTATATCGGTCATGAAGCCGGCGGTGAGGGGGTCAAGCTGGAAGAGCAGGTTTACGTGCGTGACGACGGCCGTGTCGAACTGCTGTCCGACTATCCATTCGAGAAACGCCTGCTGGCCTGAACGCTCAGCGCGGCCGCATTCGGAGACATTGCGGCCGACGTTTCCCATGCCAACCCATTCAATGCAATTCATTACTCCAAGGGTGATCCACGATGCAATGCAGACAACTCCGCGCGGTGCTATGCGCCGCCGCCATCGCCTTGACCGGCACGACCGCGCACGCCGCGGATAGCTGGTGCGCGCAAGGCAAGACCGTCCACTTTGCCGGTATCACATGGGAAAGCGGTTCATTCGCGACCGAAGTATTGCGGCAGATTCTGGAGAAGGGCTACGGCTGCAAGACCGACGTCGTGCCGGGTAGTACCGCCGCCACCGAAACCGCGCTCGCGCACAACGACGTGCAGGTGTGGGCCGAACAATGGACCGGCCGCAGCGAGATCACCGCGAAGGCGGTCGCATCGGGTAGCGTGAAACTGGTCGGCGATACCTTGCCGGGCGGTACGAAAGAGGGCTGGTTCGTGCCGGAATACGTGGTGAAGGGCGATCCGAAACGCGGTATCAAACCGCTCGCGCCGGGCCTCGTTGCCGTCACCGACTTGCCGAAATACAAAAGCGTATTCGCCGACGACGAGGAACCGGACAAGGGCCGCTTTCTCAACTGCCCGACCGGCTGGGATTGCGAGCGCGTGAATACGCGTCTGCTGAAAGTACTGAATCTGGACGCGACCTATACCAACTTCCATCCGGGCACCGGCGCGGCACTGGATGCGGCGATCGCCTCCGCGTATCAGCGTGGCGCGCCGATCGTGTTCTATTACTGGGGACCGGCCGCGCTGATGGCGAAGTACAAGTTCGTCGAATTGAAAATGCCTCCCTATAACGACGCCTGCTGGAAGACCTTGCGCGACGAGAGCAGCACGTCGCAGTGCGCGTCGTCGTACATGGTTTCGCATGTCACCGTCGGCGTGTCCACGCCGTTCTACGACGCCGACCCGCAACTCGTGTCCATGCTCAACAAGGTCAAGTTTCCGATGGACTTTCTGAACAGCACGATCCTCGAAATGAGCACGAAGAAACTCGATGGTTCGGCCATGGCCACGCAATTCCTGCGCGAGCATCCGGAGATGTGGAAGCAATGGGTACCGGCAGACGTCGCGTCGAAAGTGCAGGCCGGACTCAGCGGCGCCTGATCGATAGCTGAGTGCGATAGCGAAGTGCCGGACCGTTGTGACGTCCGACCGATTTCGACGGCGTGAGGTTCTCGCGGCTTCACGCCCGACCGCAGATGCGAGAGCGAGCTGACCCGCTGTCCATTTGCCGTGGAGGCTTGATCATGAATTCGTTTTTTCTGCATCTTTCGATTGCCGACTGGGTGAACGACGCCGTGCAATCGTTCGTGACCCGCTACGGCGACGGTTTTCATCAGTTCAGCATTACCGTGTTGCGCTATGTGCTGGTGCCGCTCGAAGGCGCGCTGCGCGCGTTGCCGCCGTGGCTGATCCTGCTCGCGGTCGGCGCGATCACGTGGAATGCGACCCGGCGATTGACCATCGCCGGGTTCTTTATCTTGCTGCTGTATGCGATCGGTTGCTTTGGGCTGTGGGAAAAGCTGATGCAGACGCTTGCGTTGATGCTGGTGGCCACCGTGCTATCGGTGTCGTTCGGTGTGCCGCTCGGCATTCTGACCTCGCGCAGCGCGTGGTTGCGTCGCGTGCTGTTGCCCACGCTCGACGTGATGCAGACGCTGCCCAGTTTCGTCTATCTGATCCCGGTGCTGATGCTGTTCGGTCTCGGCAAGGTGCCGGCGATTCTCGCGACGATCATCTACGCGTTGCCGCCGCTGATTCGCCTGACCGATCTCGGCATTCGTCACGTGGATGGCGAAGTGGTCGAGGCGGCGCGCGCCTTCGGCACCACGCGCTGGCAATTGCTGGTCAACGTGCAGTTGCCGCTGGCGCGCCCGAGCATCATGGCCGGCATCAACCAGACCACGATGATGGCGCTTTCCATGGTGGTGATCGCCTCGATGATCGGCTCGCGCGGTCTCGGCGAAGACGTGCTCGCCGGGATTCAGACGCTCGACGTGGGCAAGGGCATGCAGGCCGGCATTGCCATTGTGATTCTCGCGATCGTGATCGACCGTATCAGTCAGGGCTATGGGCAGGACCGTCGCACGCGGCGTCTGTTCGCGCAGCGTAAAAAGGCGAAGGCGGCCTCGCGGATTCCTTATCGCGTGAGTAGCGTGGAGGCGAACGAGCAGGGCGCGGCGGAAAGCGGACTCGAAACCCGCGCGGCGAAGTAATTGCCGCACCCGATAGCTCAATAGCCCATTAGTCGATTCAGAGCAAAGCACCAGGAGAGCGAGATGGCAGCGATCGAAGTCAAACACGTGTACAAGCTGTTCGGGCCGCCCACGAGTCACGCGCGCGTGCTGGATCTATTGCGCGGCGGTAAAGGCAAAGCCGACGTGCTCGCGCAAACCGGCTGCAATGTCGGCCTCAACGACGTCAGCCTGAACATCGGTTCGGGTGAAATTTTCGTGATCATGGGCCTTTCCGGCTCCGGCAAGTCGACGCTGGTGCGCCACTTCAACCGGCTGATCGAACCGACCGCGGGCGAGATCGTGATCGACGGGTCCGACGTCATCAAGCTCGGCGCGCAGGGCTTGCGCGAACTGCGCCGCTACAAGGTCAGCATGGTGTTCCAGAACTTCGGGCTGCTGCCGCATCAAACCGTGCTCGACAATACCGCGTACGCATTGCGCGTACGCGGTGAGAGCCGCGCGCAGGCCAACGACAAGGCGCGCGTGTGGCTCGGCAAAGTGGGCCTCAACGGTTACGACGAGCACTATCCCGACGAGTTGTCCGGCGGCATGCGTCAACGTGTCGGCCTCGCCCGTGCGCTTGCCGCGGATACGGACGTGCTGCTGATGGACGAAGCGTTCTCCGCGCTCGACCCGCTGATTCGCACGGAGATGCAGGATCAGTTGCTGCAATTGCAGGCCACGCTGAAGAAGACGATTGTGTTTATCACGCACGATCTCGACGAGGCGCTGCGAATCGGCAATCGCATCGCGATTCTGCGGGACGGCAAGCTGGTGCAGCAGGGTACGCCCGACGAAATTCTGACGCGTCCGGCGGACGATTACGTGAGGCGTTTCGTGGAGCGCCGTTCAGATCGGAGCGCGACGCGACAGTGAGGTAAACGCCGGCTCGCTGCAACGCGAACCGGTCTCACGGAATCGGATTCTGAATCGCTTCGCTTCACTGCGTTGTCACTCGGTACTCGTAGATTGGAGGGGCTGTACCCTTTCAATCCATGAGAACCGAAATGACAAAGATCAGATGGCATCATGCAGGAACCGTTGCCTTGCTATGCGCAAGCAGCGTCGCTCACGCGGGCACACCGTCGGTGGGCAGTCGTGAATACAAAGTACTGCTCAACCCCGCGAGTTTCGCGAGCCAGCCGGCGGATGCGGCCAATCGCTTTCTCACAGACCTGCAGGCGAGTCTCGCGGCGAACGGCTTCGATCGTACGGTCACCGGCAGCTTCGCGGTCGACAACGATCGCACCGTGCTGTACTACGATTCGCCGGGCACTTGCGCGGTGAAGCAGGCCGGCTATTCGATGCGCGAACGCGACGACAGCAGTGGCCGCAATATCGAACTGAAGTTCGGCTCGCCGAACCAGACGACCTCAGCGAATACCGACGTGAGCGGCAGCTCATCGAAGGCGAAGAGCAAACTCGAAGACGACATCACGCCGCCGTCGAACCAGACCTATTCGCATTCCACCAACGAACCGCTGTCGGACTCGAAGAACATCAATCATCTGAGCGACATCAAGGACCTGTTCCCGACCACGCACGTGTTCGACAGCATCAGCACTCAAACGCTGGTGCCGGTGAGCGGCCTGTCGATTCATGAAGTCACGTACGACGGCGCGGTCAGCGATCTCGGTCAGGAAGATGCCGACTTCACGATGACGGTCTGGTACGCGAACGGGTCGACGACGCCCGCGCTGGCCGAGATTTCTTTCGAGGTCGACGTGAACAGCGACGGTGTTTTCACCGACAAGGTGACCTCGCGTTCGCAACTCATGTTCAGCGTGATTCAGGGCATGACGAACTGGGTGCAGTCGCCGAGTTCGACGAAGACCGCATGGGTGTACAAGTATCAGCCGACGTTCTGCGGGCAGTAAGGCAGTAGGACGGTAGGGCGGTTCTGCGTTAATGCAAAGGCCACGGTATTAGCGCAGGACCCAGGCGAGTGCAGTGAAACTGATCAACTCATTGCACTCGCCTCTAATCACATTCAAGCTGCGTCGTCGAAACGTTTCGCCCAGCGTGCGCCGCAACCGAGCAACGCGCCGCTGATCAACAGGGTCACGGTGCCCATCGCCATTCCGTCACCGATCGAGCCTTGCTCGAACTGCTGCCAGATAAAGATCGACGCGGTTTGCACGCCGCTCGGCGCGAGTAGCAACGACGTCACCAGCTCACGCGAAGCGACCGCGAACACGATCATTACGGACGATATCAATGCCGGCGCAACCAGCGGCAATACGATCCTCAGCAACACGCGTGCGCTCGTCGCGCCATGCACGCGCGCCGCGGCTTCGAGTCCCGAACCGAGCTGACGCAACGCCGCGCTCGTATAGCGAATCGGATACGGCAACAGCAGGCAACTGTACGACAGCAGCAGAATGCCCCACGTGTTGTACGGCGTGACGGGCCAGATCGGCAGGTTCCACGCCAGAATCAACCCCACGCCGACGACAATGCCGGGCAGCGCATGCGGCAGCAGCGTCAACGCGTCGAGCGCGGCACGGCCCCGCAGGCGCGTTTTCACGACGACCCATGCGCTGAGAAAACCCAAGCCACCCGTCACTAACGCCGTCGCGGCGGCAAGCGCGAGACTCGTGCCGAGCGCGCTGGCGCCGTCGCTGCCTGCGGAAAGCGCCTTGAAGTGCGCGAGCGTGAGGTTGTTGATCGCGAAACCGCCCGACAGTGTGCGCGAAAACGCTGTCGTGACGATCGCGAACAACGGCGCGATCGCGGCGCATAGCGCAACGAAGCCGAACATCGAAAGCACCGGCCAACGCCAGCGGCCCAATTCGCGCCGTAACGTTGCGGTGGGTTTGCCGGTCTGCGTTTCAAAGTCGCGGCCCGCGAGCACTCGCCGTTGCAGCACAAAGGCCGCTAACGCAAGCAATGCAAGCAGCAGCGCGAGCACCGAAGCGCCGGGCAGATCGATCGGCCAGTCGGAGAAGCGTTCTTCGATCGACGTCACCATCAAACTGAAACCGGCACGCGAACCGAGCGCGGACGGCACGCCGAATTCTTCGATCGCCATCGTGAAAGTTAGCAACGCGCTGGCGGCGATGGCGGGCAGCATCAACGGCAACGTAATGCGCGCGAAACTGCGCCACGGGCCCGCGCCGAACACGCGCGCCACGTCGGCGAGGCGTCCGCCCAACGCGGCCAGCGTGCGCGACACCGAAAAGTAGACGACCGGAAACACGCCGAGCGTCATGGCCGCGACCACACCGTTGAACGAGAACAGAAAGCGGCCGAGATTCACGCCGGTCAACTGTTCGAGATAGCCGCTCGGTTGCAGCAGCAGAATCCAGCCGAACGCCGCGAGGTACGGTGGAATCAGAAATGGCGCGAGAAACAGCAGATCCCACAGACGCGCGCCCGGCAGCCGGAACAAACCACGCACGACGCCAAGCGGCAAACCGAGCGCCACGCTGGCGAATGCGACGCTCACGCCGAAGCGCACCGTATTGCCGAGCAAGGGGAGGGTATCGGCGCGCACCAGCGCCGCGCCGAATGCGCTAAACGGATGCGCGAACGAGCCGCGGTTGAGCAACGGAAAGATCGCCTGCAACACGACGAAGCCGATCGGCAACGCGATCAGCACGGCGAGCGCGGCGAGCAGCGGCGTCAGCAGCCAGGCCGAACCGCCGCGCGGCGCACCGCTGGGCGGCGCGGCGCGCAACATCACGCGAGCCATTAGTGATCGCCGAACAGCGCATTGAAACGCGCGAGCACTTCGGCACGCGTCTTGGTGTTCGAGCCGTCGTCCTGCGGCAGCAGCTTCAGATCTTTCAGCGGCGGACGGGTGCCGGCGATATCGTCGCGCGCCGGAATCAGCCATGCGTCGGCGACCAGCTTCTGACCTTCGTCGGACAACACGTAGTCGATGAACGCGCGTGCTTCGTTCTGCACGTGCGAGGTCTTGAGGATCATCATGGGTCGCGGCGCGATCACCGTGCCGCTGCTCGGAAAGATCACCTTGACCGATTCGCCGTTCGAGGCCGCGCCATACGCCACGTAATCGACCGCGCCGAATACCGCCGACTTCGCGCCTTGCAACACGGGGTTGATGGCCTGCGCATTCGGACCGAGCACGACCATGCCGTTCTTGTGCAGGCTGTCGAACAGTGACCACGCGGATTCACCCAGGCGATCCTGCAGGCCGAGCAGCAGATCGAGCGAGGCCCCCGAGAGCGCCGGATTCGGCGTGGTCACCTGATTGCGATAGGCGGGCGCCGCGAGATCGCGCCAGTCGTGCGGCTCCGGCTTGCCGGTGCGCGTATTCCACACGATACCAAGCGCGGAGATGCCTTGCGCGACATACGCGGGGCCTTTGAACATGGGCGACACGTGCGCGGCATTCGGGCTCTGATAGTCGAGCAGCCAGCCGCGTTTTTCCAGATCCTGCGCGGTGTCCCATGAAGCGGAGATCAACACGTCCGCATGCGGATTGCTCGCCTCGGCTTCGAGACGCGCCATCACCTTGCCGGTGGTGGCCTGGAACAGATCGACCTTGATGCCCGTCTTGCGCTCGAAACCGAGCGCCAGTTTCTTGCTGAGGTTGCCAGGTCCAGCGGTATAGACGGTAATAGAAGCAGCTTCGGCTGAGGCAGTGCCCAGCCCGAGGGTCAACGACATGGTGAGAATAACGAAGAAAATTGACTTGAACATTGTAGCGATTCCTTTACCGGTGAAGGACGCTTTCCACGCGCCCGTGTGCGAGCGTGACGATCGTATGGGCGAGGGCTTCGGCTTCCTTGCGCTCGTGGGTCACGTACACCGCGGTGGTGCCGAGTTGCGCGAGCAGGCCGCCAATCTCGTCGCACAGACTCGCGCGCAACTGGCTGTCTAGATTCGACAGCGGCTCGTCGAACAGCAGGATGCGCGGTTCGGCGACGATCGCGCGGGCCAGCGCGATGCGCTGCTGCTGGCCGCCCGACAACGCCGACGGACGCCGCGCGCCCATCCCGTCGAGACCCACGCGCGCGAGCGCCGCGGCGACCCGCTCGCCGCGTTCGCGCCGGCCGACGCCGCGCATTTCCAGCGGAAACGACACGTTGCCGGCCACCGTCATATGCGGCCACAGCGCATAGTCCTGAAACACCATGCCAAGACCACGCGACTCGGGCGGCACACAGGTCGCCGCATCGGCGACGGTTTCGTCGCCGAACATCACGCGGCCCGCGTCCGGTTTCAGCAGCCCGGCCAGCAGCTTGAGCAGCGTGCTCTTGCCGCAGCCGGACGGTCCGAGCAGCGCGAGCGTGGTGCCCGCCGGCACGTCGAGATCGACGCCGTCGAGTACGGCCTGCGCGCCGAAAGTCTGACGAAGTCCGCGCACGCGGATCGATACGCTCGCGCTATCCATCCTGCCGTCCTCAGAACGTGTGGCGAATGCCGGCCATCAGGCCGACCTGGTTCTTGCCTGCCACCACGTCCGTGGCGAAACCGTTCAGGCCGAGATTCGAGCCGTTGCGGTTCAGCGCATACGCGAGGTTCAGGTACAGATCGGTGCGCTTGGACAGGAAGTAATCCGCGTCGACCTGGAACGACCACGGATCGCGCGACGTGCCATAGAAGTTCTGGTACATCGCCGTGCTCGACAGGTTCAGCGCGGCGCTCGCGTGGTAGGTCGCGCCGAGCCAGTAGAGGCTGGTCGCTTCGACCGGTCCGGTGGAGAGCGTGCTCAGGTGGATCGCTTTCGAATTCAGGTAGCGGTAGCCGCCGAACAGATCCGTGGAAGCCAGCGCATAGCGCACGCCGACGCCGATACGCCGGTCGACGTTGCCTTCGTAACCGCCTGCCTTGGTGGTGTGCGCTGCGGTCGGACTGGTGCTGCCGCCGTTTTTCTGGTCGTACGCGATGGCGGCGCTGAGCGGGCCGCTCTTGTAGCGCAGGCCGGCTTCGATCACGCGCGCGTTGCGCGTGTCGCCCGCCGGTTGCGCGCCGTACGTGACATTGTCGTAACCGAGGCTGTACTGGACGAGCGCGGTGACCGGGCCGAAATGATGTTCATAGCGGACCGTGTTGTCGAGCCGGTCGGAGAACGCCGGGTCCTGCATCTTGATCGCGTAGACCGCGTTGCCGAGCGGGTTGTAGAGGCTCATCCAGTCGAGGAACAGGCCGCCTTGACGACCCAGCGACAGCGAACCGTAAGTGGTGTCCGACAGGCCCACGTACGCGAGCCGGCCGAATTCGCGGCCGCCTTGCAGCAGTGCGCCGCTGTCGACGTTGAAGCCGCTTTCCAGCCGGAAGAAGGTCTTCGCGCCGCCGCCGAGATCTTCGGTGCCGGTCAGGCCCCAGCGCGAGCCCGACAGATTGCCGGAGGTCAGGCGCGTGACGTCGTGCGTCTGGCCCTTGGTGGCCGAAGCATTGTTGAGAAATTCGACACCGGTGTCGATGATGCCGTACAGCGTGACGGAAGAAGAGGAAGAAGCTTCTGAGGCGGCGAAACTGGTGTTCGACTGACAGACGGAAACGGCCAGACAGCAGCCGACCGCCGCGATGCGGTAGGAGTGGTTCACGGATTGTGTCCTCTTTGGGATTAAGTTTGAGCCGTGAATGTAAGCTGGGCTTAAGTCAAATGAATGACAGCGTAACGTCCGGCATTTTTTCCGGTGTTTCCTGTGGCGAATGTCCGATTCGTGTCATCGGCGAGCCGGGTTGTCACGTTATGAAGGGACAGCCGTGCTTGCCGTCGTTGTCACGCCGACGCTCGCCAGTCTGCCCCTCATTCCCCATCGGTTCTTTTTCGCGCGCGAAATTCATCACATGTCATTTCCTCTTTCAACGATCACGACGATTTCCAAAGCAGGCGTGCGCGCCGCGCTGCTGTGCGGGCTGTTCGCGAGCGGGTTCGCGCAGGCCGCGGACAACGTCATCGTGCTCGATTCCGGCGAAGCGAAACTCTCGCTCGTCGACGAAGCCACCCACCAGGTGATCGGCACCGAGCCGACCGGTAAGGAGCCGCACCATCTGATGATCACGCCCGACGGCCGCTCGCTGATCGTGGCCGATTCGGTGTCCAACGACCTGATGTTTCTCGACCCGCACACGGGCAAAGTGCAGCGCCGCGTCGAAGATATCGAAGACCCGTATCAACTGGGTTTCTCGCCGGATCACAAGTGGTTTGTGACGGCCGGTTTGCGGCTGGATCGCGTTGATGTGTATCGCTACGACGGTCAGAACGTGTCGCTCGCGAAGCGCGTGCCGTTGTCGAAAACGCCGAGCCACATGACGTTTTCGTCGGATAGCCGCACGGTGTTCGTCACGCTGCAGGACACCGGCGAAGTCGCCGCGATCGATCTCGCGACGCAAACGGTGCTGTGGAAGCTGCATATCGGCAACACGCCGGCCGGTTTGTGGATGACGCCCGGCGATCGCTATCTGTTGATCGGTATGACGGGTGAAGACGACGTGGCCGTGGTCGACTGGCACAAGCAGCAGCTCGTGAAAAAGATCCCGACCGGCCGTGGCGCGCACAATTTCCGCAATCTCGACGACGGTCAGCACATCGCGGTGTCGAACCGCGTGGAGAGCACGATCAGCATTCTCGATTACAACACGCTGACGAAAGTGGGCGACATTACCGGTCTGATGCCCGGACCCGACGACATGGAGTTGTCCGCCGATCGCCGCTACCTGTGGGTGACGTTCCGTTTTGCGAAGCACGTGGGCATTATTGATCTGACGACGCGAAAACTTATCGACACGATTGCTGTCGGACGTTCGCCGCATGGCCTGTATTTCGCGAATCGCGCGCCGGTCACCGCGCCGAATCCGGATTGAGGCTGGAGGCCCACTGAGGCGTTAAGCTTCCGCTTTCATTACAGCACCTGTTTTCCAGAGGTTTTTCGATGATTCACGACATCCTCGCGCTGCTCGACAACGGCATCTCGGCGCTGCAAACGCTGCTGTATGTCGACGTCGTGCAGCCGTTCTTCTTCAAGTTCGGCTTGATGGGCTATGACGAAGACACGTACGACGCGCTGTACTGGGTGATCATCGGCGTGCTCGAAATCGTCGTGACGTATGTCGCGTTGCGGCCGCTCGAAGCGTTGCGGCCGATCGAGACCTGGCAGGATCGCAAGGCGCTACGCGCCGACGTGATCTACACGTGGATCGCCAAGCTCGGCATCATCAATATCGCGGTCTTTTTCATGCTCACGCCGGCGTTCAATCACTGGCAAAGCCTGATGGCGATCTACGACGTGCCGAATATCGACGTCGATAGTTTGTGGCCCGGCGTGACCGATCAGCCGGTCGTGTCGTTCCTGATCTATCTGATCGTGCTCGACTTCTTCGGCTACTGGTATCACCGCTGGCAGCACCGTTTCGGCGTGTGGTGGGAATTGCACGCGGTGCATCACAGCCAGCAGCAGATGTCGCTGTGGGCCGACGACCGCAACCACTTTCTCGACGACATCATCCAGGCCGCGTTTTTTGCGGCGATTTCGCTGTTTATCGGCGTGCAGCCGACGCAGTTCGTCGTGCTGGTCGCCGTCGGCAATTTCATGCAGAGCGTGCAGCACGTCAATGCGCGTTTGCCGTATGGATGGCTGCTGGAGCGCGTGATCGTCAGCCCGATTTTTCATCGCCGGCATCACGCGGTGGGGTATGGGCACGAAGGCACGCGTTATGGATGCAACTTCGGCGTGCTGTTTCCGTGGTGGGACATGATGTTCCGCACTGTCTCCTGGAATGCTACCGTCGAGCCGACTGGCATTCGCGATCAGTTGCCCGTGCCGCATGGCGCCGGCCGTTCGTATGGCACGGGGTTGATCGCGCAGCAGTGGTATGCGTTCGGCCGTATCGTGCAGCGTTTGCGCGGTCAGCGGAACTATGCTGGTGGGGCGGCTGAATAAGCTTGATAGGCGGATGAATGATTGACGGGGTAAGACGCCGAATCCGCGCGGCTCACTCCCGCACTACCTCGCCGACACACCTGATGCTGATTAACCCGGCGACGACTCTCGCGCTTCGGCCGCCAGATAGCGCCCAGGTGTCGTGCCCATCGCGCGGCGAAACATGTCGATAAACGCGCTGACGTTGTCGTAGCCGAGTTCGAGCGCGATCGTCGTGACGGGCATGCCGTCCGCGACAAGTTCAAGCGCACGCAGCAGGCGCGCCTGCTGCCGCCACTGCGCGAACGTCATACCGGTCTCCGCCACGAAACGACGGCTCAGCGTGCGCGGCGCCAGACCCGCCCACACCGCCCATTCATCAAGCCGGCGATTGTCGGACAGATCGCCGACCAGCGCGTCCGTGAGACGCACGAGCCTGGCGTCGTCAGGGCGCGGCAAATCCAGCGATTCCTCTTTCGACGCCGCGAGTTCGTCGACGATGACTTCCGCGATGCGCGTTTGCGCGTCGTCGAGTTCGACGCCCGGCCAACTCGCCACGCGCCGGACGGCTTCGCGCAGCAACGGCGTGGTTTTGATCGCGCGCGGCTCGCGCGGCAGTTGCTCGCAGCGCTGCTCGGTAATGAACACGCTCCAGCCGGAAAACGGTCCATAGGAGCGCACCGAGTGCTCGTAATGCGGCGGAATCCAGATGGCGTGGATCGCGGGCACGACCCATTGCTGTCGGTCGAGGCCCACCGAGACGAGCCCGCTCAACGCCCCCATCAGCTGCCCGCGCGCATGACTATGCGAGGACGTCGAACGCGCCTCGGTTTGCGTCAGTTCGGCCGCGGCGAGGAAAGGACCGGCCGGCGAGGTGACGAGATCCGGGCGAATCAAAGGTTGGATCATGGCCTGAATACCGTATTGATTGGCCTTTATACCGGAGACTGGCCGCTTTTGCACGCCTACACTGGATTCCATTGTGACCAGCAAGGAGTGCAGTGCGATGCGAGCTGAACAGGTTCTTCCCGATTCAATCAATCAGACCGAGATTGGCGGTACGACGATCCGCAAGGGCACCGTCGCGGCTTTTCTCGCCAATGCGCGTGTGTGGACCGATCCCAACGCGAGCGAAGCGGCGTACGCCGAGGCCGAAACCGATATGGTCGATGCGCTGCCTGCGTTGCACCTTCTTGGTTTGTTCGACGTGCTCGAGATTCGCGATCATGCGTTGCGCGAGTGGGTTCAGGTGCGGCAGCGCGCGCTTCAATCCCAAGCTTCAGCACAATCCCAGGCTAACAGCAAGGAAGCATCATGAAAGCAGCCATTGTCAAAGCGGCGGGCGAGGCGCCCGTCTACGCGGATTTCGATCGACCCGAAGCGTCGAGCGGATTGAGTGTCGTCGATGTGACGGCGTCCGCGCTCAGTCACGTCACCCGCTCCAGGGCGGCGGGCTCGCATTATTCGTCGACGGGCGGCTTTCCGTTCGTTGCCGGCGTGGACGGCACCGGTCGACTGGACGACGGACGGCGCGTCTATTTCTTCAAGCCGCAGGCGCCGTTCGGTGCGATGGCGGAACACAGCCTCGTCGCGGACACGCATTGCATTGCGCTGCCCGATACGCTCGACGACGTCACGGCCGCGGCAATCGCGATTCCGGGCATGTCCTCGTGGGCGGCGCTCGTCGAGCGGGCGGGTTTCGTGGCGGGTGAAACCGTGCTGATCAACGGTGCAACGGGCACCTCGGGACGGTTGGCCGTGCAGATCGCGAAGCACCTCGGCGCGGCGCGAATCATTGCGACGGGGCGTAATGCTGCTTCGCTGGAAGCGCTCAAGCTCATCGGCGCCGATGACACGATTTCGCTCGATCAGGAGGAAGCCAGCCTGAGCCGCGCGTTCGAAGCGGTGTTTCGCGACAGCGTGGACGTGGTGCTGGATTATCTGTGGGGCGCGAGTGCGCGGTCGTTGTTGATCGCGGCGGCGAAAGCATCGGAGGACGATCACCCGGTGCGCTTCGTTCAGATCGGCGCGATTAGCGGCGCGGAGATCGCGTTGCCGGCGGCCGTGCTGCGTTCGGCGGATATCAGGCTGGTGGGGAGCGGGATTGGCAGCGTTCCTTTGGCGCATTTGTTCGGGGCGCTGAAAGCGGTGTTCGATGCAGCGGGGCCTGCCGGCTTGCAGGTGACGACTCAAACGGTGCCGCTGGCGGAGTTGGGCGCGCATTGGGGGCATCCGGATAGTGCTTGCCGGACGGTGTTTGTGCCGTAGGAGGAGGGGGCACAACGCCTCGCTGCACGTTCACCTTTGTCTTTGTCATGACCGAACGCGATCGCTCATGTCGTCCTTGCCTTGTCGGTTTATTTAACTATAGTGTGAAATATTAACCGTAGGGTTTATCAAAGGAGGCAATCATGAGCGAATCGTTTGAACGTCCTTCGTTGGGGGCGTCGGTGTACTACCAGGACGCGTTTGCCGCGCTCGACTGGCTCGAAAAAGCCTTTGGCTTCGAGCGGCAGATGGTCATTACGGACAACGATGGCCAGTTGGCCCACTCGGAAATGCGTTTCGGCGACAGCTACGTGATGATCTGCCGCGAATGGTCGGAAGATGCGGCGAGCCCGGCGTCGATCGGCGGCAAGAATACGCAGTCGGTGCATGTGCAATTACGTGACGGTATCGACGAGCACTGTGCTCGCTCGCGCGCTGCGGGGGCGGTGATTACGCGTGAGTTGGCTGATCAGTTTTACGGCGACCGTGTGTATGCGGCTCGCGATCCGGAGGGGCATATCTGGAGCTTTGGGCAGACCGTGCACGAGGTGTCGCGTGAAGAAGCCGAGCGTGTCAGCGGGTTGAAAATCGAAGGCTGGGTGTAACGCATGGGACTGCCCGCGAGTGTCTCGCTCGATCGCACGCTGGCCGCGCTGGCCGATCCGAACCGTCGTCACGTGGTCGATCTGTTGAGCCGGCAACCCATGCGCGCCGGCGAACTCGCGCAGGCCACCGGCCTCTCGCCGCAAGCGATGAGCCGGCACTTGCGCGTACTGCGTTCGAGTGAGTTGATAGAAGAATCGCGCGGCGGCGACAGCGTCGACGCGCGCGTGCGGCTTTATGTATTGCGATCGACGCCGATGAACGAATTGAAAACGTGGCTCGAGCAGACCGAGGCATTGTGGTCGGAGCAACTGTTGTCGTTCAAGGCGCACGTTGAGGCGCACGTCGAGGCGCAGGGATGAGTTCGCGCGTGCAGGTGTCGCTGCGCGTTGCGGCTGCGCCGTCGCGTGCGTTCGAGGTATTCACGCGCGATATCGGCCGATGGTGGCGGCCTAACGGGCTGTTTCAATTCACGCCGCAAGGGGCGGGGGTGTTGTCGTTCGAACCGGCTGAGGAGGGTGGCGGCGACCATGGACGTCTGGTCGAAACACAGCCGGACGGCAGCGTGTTCGAGGTGGGCCGCGTCACCGTGTGGGAGCCGGGCGAACGTTTGGCATTCGGCTGGCGGCAGGCGAGTTTTTCCGCTGCGCAGCACACGCATGTCGAGGTGCGTTTCGAAGCGGTGGGCGACGAGACACGGGTGACGGTCGAGCATCGTGGCTGGGATACGGTGCCGCAGGACCATGTGGCGCGCCATCATTTTCCCGAGCGGGTGTTTCTATTGCGGCACGGGGAGTGGTGGCAGGTTTTGTTGGCCGCGTTGCGCGTGGAGGTTGGGGATGGAGTGCTACCGCCTGCGCTTTAGCAGAGCGGAACCGAATTAGCGGGCGCGCCAGCGCCGATTAACGAACCGCCACACCGCACTCACCAGCAACGACCCGACGCCAAGCCCCACACCCAGCAACACGATCGAACTCATATGATCGCGCACCAGGGGCACATTGCCGAACAGATAACCGGCGGCCACCAGCGACACAATCCACAGCGCCGCGCCCGCGCTGACGAACGACAGAAAACGCGCGAACGTCATGCGCGAAACGCCCGCGACGAACGGCGCGAAGGTGCGCACCACCGCAATGAACGGCGACAGCAGAAACGTCAGCCCGCCACGCGCTTCGTAAAACACATGCGCCTTGCGCAACGCGTTCTTGTCGAGCCAGCGATAGTCGGCGGTATAAACCTTTTCACCGATCGCGCGGCCAATCGCATAGTCGACGACGCTGCCGGCCACCGTGGCCGCGAACAGCACGGGGATCACGAGCCAGACGTTCAGCGCGCCGGTCGCCGCGAGTCCGCCGCAAATGAAAATCAGCGGATCGCCGGGTAAAAAGAACAGCGGCAGAAAACCGATCTCGACGAATATCACCAGAAACAGCATCGCGTAAACGGCGGTGCCGTATTGCACGATCAGACCGCTCAGGTGCTGGTCGAAGTGCAGGGCGACCTGCAACACATGCATCAGATCCATCTCGGGGCGCGGGGAAATTGGGATGTTCGGGAGTGTAGCCCGGTGGCGGCGCGGATACCTGTCTATTTCCTTGGAGAGATGTCAATATCGCTCAGTGTCATGCGCAAATAAAACCTGAAAAAAACCTGCGAAACCTTTATGCCACAAGCTTCTGCCGTTATCTTTCGTTTTGCCGCGCCGCCCGATGCGAACGCGATCCGAGCCATCGAATTCGAGGCGGGCCAGCGTTTCGCCAGCGTCGGCTTGACGGGCATTGCCGATGCCCCGCCGATGGATATCGAGCGTGTCGAGAGCAAGATCGCCGCGCGCGAGATCATCGTCGCCGTGGATGCCGATGCGACACGCGTCGGATTCGTTATGTTCGAGCCGCAAGCCACACGCATCTATATTCAGGAGCTCGATGTGCTCACGTCGCATGCGGGGCAGCGTATCGGCGCGGCGTTGATCGAGCAGGTCGCGCAACACGCATTGGACCGGCAACTCACGCAACTGATTCTGTCCACGTATCGCGAGGTGCCGTGGAACGCGCCGTACTATCGACGGCTCGGGTTTCGCGATATCGAAGCAGCGGAACTCGACGCGCATCTGATCGAGCGGCGCGACGCGCATATCGCGCGTGGGCTCGACGAATCGAAGCGCGTGTTCATGCGGCGCGATCTGGCGTGAGGCGGTGCGAATCAGGCATGCGGCCGGCGCAAAGAAAAACGCGGCGGATGGGACCGTTATTTCTTTCCGGTCCCATCCGCCGCGTCGTTTTTACCGCTTGCTACAGCGAGCGCGCTTCCATGTAGGCGGCGCTCATTTCCCCGCTCATTCCACCGTTTCCAGCGCCGGATAATCCACATACCCGGTTTCACCGCGCGCATAGTACGTCGACGGATTCGGCTGGTTCAGCGGCGCATCCGTTTCGAAGCGGCGCACCAGATCCGGATTCGCGATGAACAGTTGGCCCCAGGCCACCGCGTCTGCTTCACCCGCGTCGAGCACGTGTTGCGCGCTTTCCTTGGTGAACTTTTCGTTCGCGATGTACGGGCCGCCGAATGCCTGCTTCAGTTGCGGGCCGAGGCGGTCGTCGCCGAGCGCTTCACGAGCTGCGATGAACGCGATCTTGCGCTTGCCGAGTTCGCGAGCCACATAACCGAACGTAGCGGCCGGATCGGAGTCGCCCATGTCGTGCGCGTCGCGGCGCGGCGCAAGGTGCACGCCCACGCGATTCGCGCCCCACACGTCGATGCACGCATCGGTGACTTCGAGCAGCAGACGCGCGCGGTTTTCGATCGGGCCACCGTAGGCGTCGGTGCGCTGGTTCGTGCTGTCCTGCAGGAACTGATCGAGCAGATAGCCGTTCGCGCCGTGCACTTCAACGCCGTCGAAACCGGCCGTCTTCGCGTTCTCGGCGCCCTTGCGGTACGCATCGACCAGACCGGCGATTTCGTCGAGCTCCAGCGCGCGGGGCGTCACGAACGGACGTTCCGGACGCACCAGGCTCACATGCCCTTGCGCAGCGATCGCGCTCGGCGCAACCGGCAATTCGCCGTTCAGGAACACCGGGTCCGAAATACGGCCAACGTGCCACAGTTGCAAAAAGATCTTGCCGCCGGCGGCATGCACCGCATTCGTGACGAGCTTCCAGCCTTCAACCTGTTCCTGCGACCAGATGCCCGGCGTGTCGGCGTAACCCACGCCTTGCGGAGTGACCGAGGTGGCTTCGCTGATGATCAGGCCGGCGCTCGCGCGCTCGGCGTAATAACGCGCCATCAACGCGTTCGGCACGCGGATTTCTTCAGCGCGCTGACGCGTCAGCGGCGCCATGATGATGCGGTTCGACAGCGTGATATCGCCAATATGCAGCGGATCGAAAAGAGTCGGCATAACAGTTCACCTTCGGCAACGAGCTTGTGGCCCCGCCTTAAAAAATACGTGATGAAAAAAGCGTGCTGACGCGAATGAAGTCCTCAAAGCTGCTCGTTCATATGCTCGAGAAAGGCCTGAATGACGGGCTCATTGCGTTTGAAAAACACCCACTGACCAACCCGCTTCGACGTGACGAGCCCCGCGCGCTGTAAGGCCGCGAGGTGCGCCGACACGGTGGACTGCGACAGACCGCAGCGGGCGTCGATCTTGCCGGCGCATACGCCGTGGTCGAGCGGCAACTCCTGATCGGCGAAATGCGCGTACGGTTCCCGCAGCCAGCCGAGAATCTCCCGGCGTAACGGGTTGGCCAGCGCTTTGTGAATCGCGTCGATGTCGGGTGTCGTTCGGGTCGGTTTCATGGTTGTCAACAACACGCAGGCGTGGAACGCCGGTTGGCGCCCATGCATCTGCATCGCTACAAGACGAATCATATATCGTATTTTGACGATATGCTTGAAGACACTACTCTCTATGTGGGCGATAGGTGCGGGCAGGGCTTCAACGGCGCGCAAGCGCCGACGCAACTACTACGCAATGAACTTGCCGCTACGCGCTTCTTCGGCGTCGCGGAACCAGGTTTCCGCGTGAGAGCGATCGGACACCCACGAACGCGCTTGCGGCGTATTGAACTCGCGATCGATGAACCGGCGTCCCCATTCGATCCCATCTCTCGCCGCTTCTTCTTCGGTGAGCCATTGGGGTTGAATCGTCGCCGGACGAATATCGACGACGGTTCGCGCGCCGTGACTCACGCTCACACTCGTGACCCACGCGCCGAGCCTGTTTGTCTCGGGGTGGACGATGATTTTGAACTCGCCGTAAGAAACAGTGCTTGCCGGCATTGCGTTCTCCTTTAGCCGCTCTCTGCTTATAGATTAGTTGAAACGGTACGCCGCGCGAGGGGTCAAAAAGGCAGGAAGCCGGTTTCTACATTAATCTGAAGAAGCCGACACGCGTGCAACGCCAACGCGGGCAACGCGGACAAAGCCGGACAACGCAATCAAGCCAAGGGAGCGAATCATGGCCGACCAACAGAGCGACTTGAGTGAAGAGTTCATCGCGCAGCAGCGCACGCGCCTTATGGCGCTACGCCGGCAACTACTAGGCGGTGAAGAGAACACCACTGCGGACGAGCGCACGGCTCACGAGGAGCACGGCGACGAAGCCGAAGAATACGAAGACGACGCGCAGGACATGGCGCAGAACGAGATCACCCAGTCGCTGCACGATGTGAACGACCACCGCGTCGCCGATATAGAACGCGCGCTGCAGAAGATCGACGAAGGCACCTACGGTCTGTCCGACGACAGCGGCGAGCCGATCCCGAAGGCCCGGCTCGAAGTCATGCCCGAAGCGATCCTGACCGTGGCGGAGCAGAGTCGCCGCGAAGCGGGCCAGTGAGCGCGTTTCAACGCGACTCACCGTGGTTTTTGCTGCGTCTCGAAGCAAATTGCCGCGGGCCTGTCAGGGTCTCGCGGCAACCTCATCCAGATGTTCCAGCAGATCGGCAGGATCGTCGTAAACGCGCAACGCGCCGGCACGTTCCAGTTCCTCCGTGCCATATCCTCCCGACAACACACCCACGCCGAGTGCGCGGCAGCGCTTGGCGGCCAGCATGTCCCAGATACTGTCGCCGACCACCACGCTTTGCTCGACCGGCACGCCGAGCCGGATCGCCGCGGCAATGAACAGATCCGGGTCAGGCTTCGCGTATTTGACGTCGTCGCGTGTGACGACCACGGCTTTGGCCGGGTCGACGCCGAGCGCCTCCAGATTGACCGCCGCGGTTTCCATCCGGCCGCTGGTTGCCACTGCCCAAGGCGTACCGGCTTTCGTCAGCGCGGCGAGCAACTCGCGTGCCCCCGGCAGCGGACAGACCTGATCGCGTAAGCGCCGATACGAAGCGGCGTGCGCCTGGCGCAGCCGTTCCTGGAGTTCCGGACTGATCTCCTTGTGCGTTTCGCGCAGCAACTGATTGGTGAACAGGCCGCCGCTCATGCCGATCTTGCGGTGAATTCGCCAGACCGACAGCGGAATGCCTTCGCTATCGAGCGCTTCTTTCCACGCCAGCACATGCTGATAAACGCTATCGACGAGCGTGCCGTCGAGATCGAACAGGAATGAGGTTTGAATTCGCATCGTGAGCTCCCAGGGCAATTCGGTGCGGAGATCATAGCAAGCCGGTGTGATGTCATGCACTCGCGGATGCAACAGGCGGGCAGGTCGCCGGGCTAAAAAAATGCCCCTGAAAAGGCCCGGGCCGCCGCGTTCCGTCGCCAATGGCAGCCTACGCGCCACGCAATAGAACATCAGGTGATAATCAGGGCTCCCGTCGTTACGCAAAAGCCGTTGCCACCCGGAGCCGCCGATCCATCATGGAACTCTTCGATGCTTTCCATCTCGCCAGGCTGCAGTTTGCGTTCACCGTATCGTTTCATATTATCTTTCCCGCGATCAGCATCGGCATGGCGAGCTTTCTCGCGGTGCTGGAGGGGCGCTGGCTGCTGACCGGCGACGTCGTTTATAAAGACATGTTCCTGTTCTGGTCGAAGATCTTCGCGGTCGGCTTCGGCATGGGCGTCGTGTCCGGCGTGGTGATGGCTTACGAGTTCGGTACCAACTGGAGCGGGTTCTCTTCGTTCGCCGGCAACATCACGGGGCCGCTGCTGACCTACGAAGTGCTGACGGCGTTCTTTCTCGAAGCCGGCTTTCTCGGCGTCATGCTGTTCGGCTGGCAGCGCGTCGGTCCGCGCGGGCACTTCTTCGCCACGCTGATGGTCGCGCTCGGCACGCTCATTTCGACCTTCTGGATTCTCGCGTCGAACAGCTTCATGCAGACGCCGCAAGGCTTCGCCATCGAGAACGGCCGGATCGTGCCGGTCGACTGGTTCAAGGTGATTTTCAACCCGTCGTTTCCGTATCGTCTCGCGCATATGACGATCGCCGCGTTTATCGTCGCGGCCTTTATCGTCGCGGCTTGCGGCGCGTGGCATCTGCTGCGTGGCCGGCGCGACGGCCCGATCACGCGCAGTTTTTCGATGGCGCTGTGGATTCTGCTTCTGCTCGCGCCGGTGCAGATTTTCGTCGGCGACGCGCACGGCCTCAACACGCGCCAATATCAGCCGGCCAAGATCGCGGCGATCGAAGGGCTGTGGCAAACCGAGAAGGGCGGCACCGCGCTCAATCTGGTCGGCCTGCCCGACATGGACGCGGAAGTCACGCGCTACACGCTGCAAATACCGCACCTGGGCAGCCTGATTCTGACCCATAGCTGGGACGGCGAAATTCGCGGACTGAAGGAGTTTCCCGCTAAAGACCGCCCGTATTCGCCGATCATTTTCTGGACCTTCCGGATCATGGCGGGTCTCGGCATGCTGATGCTGCTGACCGCGCTGCTGGGGCTGTTTCTGCGGGTGCGCGGCCAGTTGTATGAGACCCGCTGGTTTCAGGTGCTCGTGCTGTGCATGGGACCGTCGGGCCTCGTCGCGCTGCTGGCCGGATGGATCACGACCGAAGTCGGCCGCCAGCCCTGGACGGTGTACGGCGTGTTCCGTACCGAAGACTCGCTGTCGCCGATCAGCGCGCAGCAGGCCGGCGTGTCGTTGCTGATCTTCGTGCTGGTGTACTTCCTCGTGTTCGGCATGGGCGTCTACTACATGCTGAAGATGATGGCCCGCGGACCGGAGGCGCAGGTCGACAGTCCGCCGTCCGTCAAGCATCCGGTATTGCGGAATCGTCCGCTCGACGCGCTGAAAGGAGAGTGACGCCATGCAAATCGATCTTCCCGTCGTGTGGGCTGCGATCATCGGCTTCGGCGTGTTTCTCTACGTGATGCTGGACGGTTTCGATCTCGGCATCGGCCTGCTGTTTCCGTTCTTCGAACAGAAAGCCGACCGGCAAGTGATGCTCAATACCATCGCGCCGGTCTGGGACGGCAACGAGACCTTTCTCGTACTCGGCGGCGCCGGACTCTACGGTGCGTTCCCGGTGGTCTATTCGACGCTGTTGCCGGCGAACTATCTGCCGCTGATCCTGATGGTGGTGGGCCTGATCTTTCGCGGCGCGGCCTTTGAACTGCGCGCGCGCGCCACGCGCACGCAGCATGCGTGGGATCTGGCGTTCATGGCCGGTTCGGCGTTGGCGGGTTTTTGCCAGGGCATCGTGCTGGGATCGCTGCTGCAAGGGATCAAGATCGTCGACGGCCGGTTTGCCGGCGATCCGTTCGACTGGTTGTCGCCGTTCAGCCTGTTGTGCGGCATCGGTGTGCTGACCACTTATGCGACGCTCGGCTGCGGCTGGCTGATCCTGAAGACCGACGGCGACCTGCAGCGCCGCATGCGCGAAGTGATGCGGCCGCTCGTGAGCGTGCTGCTGGGGGCCATGGCGGTAGTCAGTCTGTGGACCGTGATCGGTTTGCCGGCGGTCGCGCACCGCTGGTTCGGCAGCGGCAAGCTCGGCTGGTTTCTGCCGGTGCCGATCCTGGTGGTGGCCTGCGTCTGGGGGATTTTTCGCACGCTGCGGCTACGGCATGAAGCGACGCCGTTCCTGCTCACGCTCGCGCTGTGTTTTCTCGGCTACAGCGGCTTGCTGATCAGTATCTGGCCGAACATCGTGCCGCCTTCGCTGACCATCTGGGAAGCCTCGTCGAGCCATTCGAGCCAGTTGTTTACGCTGGTCGGCACGGTGATCGTGCTGCCGGTCATTCTCGTCTACAACCTGATGCAGTACCGCGTATTCCGCGGCAAGGTGCGCGAGGGTGATGCCGGTTATCACTGAGTGGTTTGATACGTGGCGCCATCGCCGCGTGTGCGGAACACGCGGCGATGGAGCAAGCGACGGACTGCAGGCGCGGTTTATTTAGCCTGACTACTCAGCCTGACTCAACGTCACCGACGCTTCGCTCGTCAGCATCAGGAAGGTCAGCGTTTCGCGCAGATAGAGGCGCACCGTCGTATCGGTATGGCTCACATAACCGATCGACACATCTTCGCCGAGATGCAGTTCGAAGTCGCCGCCGCGCATGGACAGCACGCTGCCGCCAGCGAGCGCCGGCGCCCAGATAATCTCGCCGTTCACGATCCGCTTGATGTGTTCGAGGATCGGATAGCCCTGGTCGCGTGCTTCGCCGAGCGCCGTGTAGGCATCGGCGCCGAGCAGCACGGAATAGGGACCGTCCACGCCGGCCAGCCGCAACTGTTCGAGCGCTTCGCCGATCGCGTTCGGATAATCGCTGATGTCGGCCGGTAGCGCGAGCAGCGGATTCGACGAGCCTTCGCGCAGTCCGCCGATACCCGCCGCCTGATAGCCGTCGAAGATCGCCCGGTCTTCGGCATAGGCGAGCTGCCTGGCCGCTTCTTTCGCGGGTTGCCAGTCGGCGTCTTTCGCGCCGCGCAGCACGCTGTCGATCGCTTCGCGCTGCAGTTCGAACGGCACGGTCAGTTCGACCAGACTTTTGACTTCGGCCAGTTTCGCCACCACGCCGTCCTGCGGCGCGCCGATCGTGGTCTGATGCCCGGTGCCGACGCCGGACAGTTCCGTGCCGCCCGGACCCTTGACGTCGACCACCCGGCGGCCGGCTACGCTGCGTTTGAAGGTGCGCGCCACTTCCTCTTCGAGTTGCGACCAGGCGGCGCGGGAGATGGGGGCCAGCTCGCGATGCAGATTGTTCATGTTGGGCGATTCCCTTGAGTGATTCCCTTGAGTGAGCCAATATTCAGCGAGCCTTCGTGATGCGGCTCGGTGGATGAAGACGTGTCCGGCGGCGTGTCGACCGCCGCGGCGGCTTGCGGCTCGCGGTCCGCGAGTTCGTCGAGCATGGTGGCCGACGGAACGAAGTACAGGCTGCCGGTCGTCGCGCGGCTGTAGTCGAGCAGCCGGTCGTAATTGCCCGGCGGACGGCCGACGAACATGTTCTCCAGCATCTGCTCGATCGGCGCAGGCGAACGCGCATAGCCGATGAAATACGTGCCGAATTCGCCCGAACCAGGGCGGCCGAACGACATGTTGTCGCGCAGGATTTTCACTTCCTTGCCGTTCTCGGTCAGCGTGGTCAGCGAGCTGTGCGAGCGGGACGGTTTCACCGAATCGTCGAGCTCGATATCCGACAGTTTCTTGCGGCCGATGATCAGTTCCTGAGTCTCGACGGGCAGCGCGTTCCAGCCCGCCATGTCGTGCAGGTACTTCTGCACCAGCACATAGCTGCCGCTCTCGAAGTCCGGGTCTTCGTCGCCGATGAGGGTGAACTGCACCGCCTCGCGGCCCGCCGGATTTTCCGTGCCGTCCACAAAGCCCACCAGATCGCGCATATCGAAGTAGCGGAAGCCGTGTACTTCGTCGACCACGGTTACGGCGTCGCCGAGCGGCGCCAGCAACTGGGTGGCGAGCTCGAAACACAGGTCCATGTGTTCGGCGCGAATGTGCAGCAGGATGTCGCCCGGCGTCGCGATGGCCCGGCGCTCGCCCGTGCCGAATTCGCGGAACGGATGCAGGCGGGCGGGGCGCGGCTCGCCGAATAGCATGTCCCATGCGTCGGAGCCGAAGCCGCACACGCACGAGAGGTCGCCGGACGGCACGCGCTTGCCGACGGCGCGCACCAGCGCGGCGACGTCGCCGGTCCACGCGCGCACTTTTTCCACGGCGTCGCTGTCGCTGGAAAGGGTGGCGACCAGGAAGATCGCGCTACGGGTGAGGTCTTTACAGATGCCTTGCGGCTCCGGGGGATCGGCGCGCTCTGGAGTGTCGAGGGGTTCTTTAGTCATCGGATTGAATGTGGGTAGGTCGTGACGAATTCCGATCGCAATGGAACGACTGTCGCCAACGGATGTTATACCGACCGCGTATTTCATGACCGCTACGCTGCCTATGTTCGAACTCGCGCACCTTGCGCGCAGGCATCCCGGATGCGGGCTTATGATGAGGGCGGCGAGCGGATTGGGTTCGCCGCGACCTTTCCCCGGAGCCACCGATCATGACGCCGCCCGCCAGCGAAGATCTGATTCATCACGCCATCGACACGTTCTATCGCGCCTTCGAGCAGAAGAGCGTCACCCTGTTGCGAACCGTCGTCACGTCCGACTGGGAATACGTTCCGGAGCCCGCCGGCGTGGCGCCGGGACCGGACCAGATGATTCCGATCTTCGAGGACATCGCCACGGCGCTGCCCGACATGCACGTCACCCTTCTCGACGTGCTGATTCACGGCGAGCGGGTCGGCGTCCGCGCGGAGATCAGCGGCACGCAAACCGGGAAACTGCTCGGCATTGCGGCAAGTTCCAAACCGATCAAATTCGCGATTCACTCGTTCCATGAGATGCGCGGAGATCTGATTGCGAAAACCTGGCACCTCGAAGACTGGCTCGCGGTGTTCCGGCAACTGGGGCAGTTGCCGGCGTCGATCGAGCGGCCTTGAGCCGAGGCGAGGCGCTTAACTTCGCGATTGGCGATTTGCCTGGCGCTTCGGTTGGCGTCCGAACGACGAACGACATCGGGCGGCAAGCCTAATGATGCATTGCCGCGGCGATCATAAGATGAAACGGCAGCACCAGCAGTGCCGTGCCGGCGACGCCGAGCAGCCACAAGGCCACGAACCACAGGAAGCGGTGACGCGGCGCCGGCTTGGCGGCGTCGCGGGGTGTGGGTGGTGCTGGGGGTGACATCGCATCTCTCCTGGCGGTCTTGCCATCGCGCATCTTATCCACAGAAAATGTTCATATCCTTGTGGACAAGTCCTGGCCAACCGCGCCAACTACTTGAACACAGAGCGTTTTCCCGGCGGGAGCAGCGAACGCGCGATCGCCTGCTTCATGTGGATAGCCAGGCATCCCACGCCTTTGTCAAACCGGCGTTTTATTCTACCGGCGAAGCCAGCAGCGCCACCTGTACGCCGTCGCAAATCACCTTGGCCACCACCGACGCACCGAGCGCCGCCCCGGCGCGCGCATGAGAATCGAGCGTGCTTTCCGAGCGGTCGACCCGCAAGATGTTGATCGGCCACGAGTCCCGCGACAGCCGCTCATGCGCGAACGAGCCGACCCACAGCGGCGTTGCCGAAATGCCATTCTCGACCGCGTAACCGCTCGGCCAGAAGCGCAGCACGTCGCGTTCGTCGCGGGTGTCGCCGGCGCGCATGAAGACCAGCGACGACGGCACGCCGTTGTTGAGCTTCGGCAAGACCGGTAGCGACACCGCCGCGACGTTGGGCGACGCGAGCGAGAGCAGGCTGTGCGCGGACAGGTCCGTGCCTTCGATCCACCCTTGAGCGCGCAGTTGCCCGCGAATCGAATCGGCGTTCGACAGCCACTGCAGCGTGAGCGGCTCCTTGTGATCGCCGCCCATGTCCGAGCGATAGCAGGGCAGGCGCTTCCAGGCCGAGAGCGTCCATTGCGACTGGGTGACCAGCACGGGCGGGCGCCGCAACGTAGTGTCGGGCCGCGGCGCCGGCATCGCGACACCCAGTTGCACGCCGACGCTGACCAGCACGACCGCCAGCACCACGACCGGCATCAACGTACGGGCCGGCGGCGCCTCCGGATGCCGCCACATCGCGGTCAGCGCGACGATCGCGACCCACACATACGCGAGCGCCGCGCCGCCGATCGCGTCGGATACCCAGTAGCGCCCGAAGTACAGTCCCGCGAGCGCGACCACGATCACCACGACCGTGCTCACGGTCGCGACGAACACGCCCTCCAGTTTGCCGACCCGCCGCGCCAGCAGGAAGGCCAGGAAGCCGTAGACGATCACCGTCGCCGCCACGTGATTGCTCGGAAACGCGTACGCGTTGGACATCAATTCGTTGGGCGGCGCGCGGCGCATCGCGAACTGCAACGCGTAGATCAGCAATTGGGAAAAGACGACCGCCGCGAGCCAGTAGCCGATGGTGCGCCAGCGCCGCTCCAGCAGCATCCACACGACAACGGTGACGACCAGCGCCGCCAGCGTGAGCCCGCTGCCGAGCATCGCGAGACTCGCGAGCACGGTGTCGCCCCACGGCGTGCGAACCGACTGCAGAAAGTGATAGACCGACAGATCGACCTGCGTCAGCGGGTCGCCGCTGATCACGTCGTCGAGTACGCCGAAGAACAGCGCGCCCGACACCAGCACGATCAGCGAGGTGAGCAAAATGCTGCTGGCGTCCGGCGTCTCGGGGTCGAGCATTTTGCGCGCGAAGCGGCCGATCGGCCCTGGGTGCCGGCACGCCCAACTGCCGATATGGCGGCCGCCGGCGCTCGACCAGGCATTCGCATGCGAGAGCAGAAAGCCGGCCACGCGAAAGCTCAGCCAGACGATAGCCACCAGCAGCGCGAGAATCACGACGAGCCGGAACGACACCGCGCCCGCCAGCAGCACCGACGCGCCGAACACCACGCCCGGCAGGATATGGGCGGGCGCCCACAGCAGCGCGGACAGCACGTTCATGGCGTAGAAGCGCAGCGGCGGCATGCCCAGCATGCCGGCCACGACCGGCACGATGGCCCGCAAAGGTCCGATGAAGCGGGCCAGCACGACGCTCTTCGCGCCATGCTTGCGAAAGAAGCGGTGGCCCGCTTCGAGGACTTCGGGATGTTTGCAGAACGGCCACAACTGGACGATGCGGTCCTTGTAGCGGCCGCCGAGCCAGAAGCTCATGCCGTCGCCGGCAACCGCGCCCGCGATCGCCCAGACGAAGACCCAGACGAGACTGAGCGAGCCGGTGCCGGTCAGCGCGCCGGCGAGAAACATCGCGGTGCTGCCCGGAATGAAGGTGCCGATGACGGCGACGGCCTCCAGAAAGGCCGCGAGAAAGACGACCGCGAGCATCCATTGCGGATGCCCGGCGAGCGAATGCAGGAAGTGAAGGTAGGCGTGCTCCATCGTGCGCGATCGGGCGTCCTTGGGTAACGCTTGATCATAACGCGCACGGGAGCGTTCTTATTCCCTCGCTGACAAGTGCCGGCCGGCCAGACTGGCCGGAAGCGGTTAAATGTTCACGAAGCGCTCAACGAGTCGCCCGAGACGCGCACGCGTTCGCCGATCTGCACGGGCGGTTGCGTTTCATAGTTGAAGTTGCGGTAGCTGCCGTCCTGCATGCGGACCTGGACCTGGTAGGAGGTCTGCTTGCGCACCGCATGCTCGATGCCGTTACCCGCCAGGCCGCCGCCGACCACGCCCGCGATGGTCGTGAAAATCTTGCCGCGTCCACCGCCGATCTGATTGCCGACGAGACCGCCCGCCACCGCGCCGCCCAGCGCGCCGAGGCCCGTGGTCGGCTCGGGCGTTTGCACCGTGTTGATGGCGACGACTTCGCCCGCGTACGGATCGGCGACCGGCCGCTGCGCCGAAGAGGGATACGGAGCCTGGTATTCCTGATTGTTCGCGTAGGTCGGCGCGTTCACGGGCGCGCGCGGGCGCGTGTGATGCACCGGCGGGCGAACCGGCGCGGCTTGTTGCACGGGTTGCTGGGCGATTTGTTGCGTGGGTTGTGGAACCTGGGCCGGCTGGGGCGCGGCGATCTGCGCGCTCGCGGTCGGCGCAGGTTGCGCGGAGATCGCGCCGATTGCGGTGGCCGGCGTCGCCGGTTCCGTGACGGCGTGCGAGGTCGGCAGCAGACCGGTCATCGCGGCGATGCCGGTGGCGCTCGCGAGAATCACGGCGACCGCGGCCCCCGCGACCAACGGATGAATACGGCTGCGCTGCGGCTGGGTGGAAGTAAGGTTGTTGTTCATGGCGGACTCCGCGTGTAGGTGCCTGCAATAACGCGGCAGCGAGGCGAGCGGTGTACGCAAACAGCAAGCGGCTTTGTAAGGATTTGTACAGCTTTGTCCGAGTTGTTACAGATTCAGATTTCGTCGCTGAATTCGTCGAGAAAACGCTGCAAACGGGCGTGCCGAATACCGGCTAAACGGGTGCCGGTCGCGGTCTGAAAACCGGAGGCCAGTTTCAGCAGCTTGGTGTGGAAATGGTCGAGCGTGTAGCGCGTATCGTCCAACGGCCGGTGTGCCGCGTGCGGGTCCGCCGGATCGTATAACGCGCGGCCCATCCGTCCGGCGACGTAGAAGCAGCGCGCCACGCCCAGCATGCCGAGCGCGTCGAGGCGGTCGGCGTCCTGCAGCGTTTTCGCTTCGAGCGTGACCGGGGTCACGCCGGCTGAAAAACTGTGCGCCTCGATCGCGTGCGCGGTGGCCTGGATGGCCGCGTCCGTCCAGCCGAGCGACGTCAGCACGCGCGTCGCTTTCTCGGCCGACAGGCGCGAGGCCTGCGCACGCAGCGGCGAGTTCTTCTCGACGGCGACGCAGTCGTGCAGCAGCGTCGCCGCGAACAGCACTTGCGCGTCGCCGCCTTCTTCCGCGTGGATGGCCGCGGCGTTTTTCCAGACGCGCTGCAGATGCGAGGTGTCGTGCGAGCCGTCGCCGTTGTCGTCGTAGGCTTGCGGCAACAGGGTCTGCGCGAGGTCCTGGAAGGGGGCGAAGGCGGTGGCGGTCATCGGTGCGGTCCGTGAGGAAAGCCGCCGATTATCGCGCATCGTCTGGTGATTGCGGATTGCTGATCCGGCGACGCTGAACAAAGCGGGTTTTGCATCGTCATACTCTTTGAGCGGTCGCGTTAGGCGCGCCGCAGTGGGTGAGAGCAGTTCGACGATGTATTGGAGTGAGCTATGAAGATCGTAACGGGCAGGTTTGCCGTGTCGGTGTTGATGTCGGCACTCGCCTTGGGTGCCGCCAGCGCGGCGTACGCGCAGTCGGGCGGCAATAGTAGTGGCGCCGGCATGAGGGGCGCGCAGTCCGGGGCCGGGAATAATGCAGGCGTCCCGGGACTTGGCGTGACGCCGGGGGCCGGTCCGAGCGCCAGTCCCAGTCCGATGCCGGGCTTGGGCACAGCACCCGCCGCGCCTGTGATGGGTGCAACAGGCGGCGCGAGCTCCAATCCCAGCACCGCACGCGCCAACGGCACGAGCCTGTACGCGAATCCGGACCCGCGTGCGCCGGGGCTTGCGGGCCGAGTTGCGCCGCCACGTTAGTGAGCAACGCTGCCCGAACTCTGCGCGCTACGCGACTGCGTAACACTGTCCGACTAACTCCACCACGCTAGCGCTTAACGCCGGCCGCCACGCCAATCCCCAATAGTCCCCGATAGAATGCACGTCCCGACAACCGAATCCGGTTGAACCAGCAAGGAGAAGGGTATGGCGCACGGCGAGCACAAATACGACGTATCGGTACAGTGGACAGGTAACCGCGGCAGCGGCACCTCGGGATATCGCGCTTACGGCCGCGATCATGTGATCACGTCAGGCGGCAAGCCGGCGATTCCCGGCTCGGCGGACCCGGCCTTTCTCGGCGACGCCGAGCGCTGGAATCCCGAGGACCTGCTGGTCGCCTCCGCCAGCGCATGCCACAAGCTCTGGTATCTGCACCTGTGCTCGGACGCCGGCATTATCGTGCTCGACTATCGCGACGACGCCGAAGGCACCATGCTTGACGATCCGCAGCAGGGCCGTTTCTCACAGATCGTGTTGCGCCCACACGTAGTGATCCGGGCGGGCGGCGATGTCGAACTGGCCGCGCATCTGCATCACACGGCTCACGAAAAATGCTACATCGCGAATTCGGTCAACTTTCCGATTCTCTGCGAGCCGTCCATTTCGACCGACGCGGCTTAACAGGCATAGAACCCGCATTAACGCGGCGTAGCCGCAAACAATACCGTTGCCGCGCCCGCACTGAACAATCGCGAGCGCGGCAACCGGCGAAACTTCCGTCAGTGCAGCAACGTCATCTGCACGACCTTCACGATCACCAGCGCGACCGCCACGATCAGATAGCCGCGCAGCACCCCCATCCACACGCGTTTTGACATCGTCAATTGCGGCGCCGGCAGATCTTCCAGCGGCGGCATGCGCCATGTGTCGCGAGCCCCCTTCGCATAGACCGGCTCCGTTTCGCGTGCCATGCCGTTAGCGGAGTCGAGCCGGCGCTTGCGGACCACCAGCGTCGCCACATAACCTGCCACCGCCATCAGCGTGCCGCCTGCGAGTACTTCGATAATCGTTTCGCCGGTAATGTCCGGGTACATGACCGATGCCGTCAGAATGATGGAGAGCATGACGAGTACCCACACCACCGCGCCGGTGAAGAAGTTGAGTTTCTTCGAGTTCACCCACGGGCCGAGGACCGCGCGGTCGTTGCACAACAGCAGCAGGAACACGGTCGCGCTCGGCAGCAGCACGCCCGCGAGCGTTTGCACCGCTTCCGTCAGCAGGCCGAGCGGGCTGCCGGGAATCAGCACCAGCGTCGCGGCCGCTGCAATGATGCCGAAGTAGACCAGGTAGAAGCCCTTCGCGTCCGACACGCCGCGATGCAGCGAGTGACGAATCTTGAACACGTCGCCGATCGCGTAAGCGGTCGACAACGATACCGCCGCCGCGCCGATGATGCACGCGTCGAGCAACGCGATCGCGAACAGCACGGCGGGGGTGCGCCCGGCGTATTTCTCGAGGCCGGCTAGCACGCCGCCCGCGTCCGTGAAATTGCCGAACTCCGGCTTGCCGGCGTACAGCGCCGCGCAGAACGAAATCATCGCCACCGCGCCGATCATCACGAAGACGATACCGATCCACAGGTCCGCTTTTTCATACTTCATGAAGCGTGGCGTGATGCGCTTGTCGACAATGTAGCTCTGCTGGAAGAACAGCTGCCACGGCGCGACGGTGGTGCCGACAATGCCGATCACGAGCAGCATCACGTCGCTGAGTTTCGAATGAGCGGGCCAGTTCGGAATGAAGAAGTCGTGCGCCATCTGGCTGACCGGCGGATGAATCGACACCAGCACCGGCACCAGCAACAGGCTCAGCAGACACAGCACCACGGCGAAGCGTTCGAAGCGCCGGAAGTTGCCGGTACTGACCGCGGCCATCGTTACCGCCGCGGCGATACACACGCCGGCCACCTTCGGAATGCCGAAAAAATCCAGCACGAAAGTAATGCCGATGAACTCGGTCACGATCGTCAGCGCGTTCAGAATGAACAGATCGACCACACTGAACGCGCCCCAGAACTTGCCGAAGCGCTCGAAGATCAGCCGCGCATGGCCGACGCCGGTCACGGCGCCCAGACGCAGCACCATTTCCTGATTGACGAACAGCACGGGCACGAGCAGCAGCATGGTCCACAGCAAGGTGGTGCCGTAGTTCTGGCCCGCTTGCGTGTAGGTGCCGAAGGCGCCGGCGTCGTTATCGCCGACCATCACGATGAGACCGGGGCCGAGAATCGCGAGCAGCGTGCGGAAACGCGCCCACCAGGTGTTACGCGGCGCGGTGTCGTGATGGGCGATGGTGCCCAGCGCGCCTTTGATATCGCCGATGTGCGCCTCGTCGAGAACCGCGCTGCGTGGCGGTGAGACGTTGATGGGAGTGGACATGATGTGCCGCCTGATTGGATTGACTGGTTGAACGGATGCGGCGCGCCTTCAGGATCCGCTGGGCGTCAGTCGTCGAACGACGGCCGATCATGCGGATCGCGAAGGCGTGCTGCGGATAGGGGTGAGTCGATTACGACAGCGAGAACGTCGCGGCGTGAGCAGCCAATGCTTTGACGCGATGCCAGAACACGACGAGCCAGTGCGGCTTGATGCTGTGCAGCGCGAGGGCTGCGTCGCTGTGAATGTGGGTTTGTTGCAGTGTCGGAACGAGGATAGCGATGTACATGTTTTTTCTCCGTGCGTAATGTCTTACGTGGCATTGACGCGGGCTTTACGCGGTGTGCGGAAAGCCGGCAGACACGGAGCGGCGGCGCTAGGCGCGCGGCGGCATACGTCTACCTGCTTTCCTTAGGCAAAACGAAACTTGAATGGCGATGGGTCGGCATCTGGGATAACTGTCACTGTCCGGCATGGCGGCTCCTTATTTGCGGTGTGTACCGGCGCGGGCCTCGAATCGCGGACGACTGGAAGCCTGGTGCGCTCGATACCCACGTGTTTAGCCACGCCGGACCACGCCGCGATTCGAACGAAACGAACGATTCGAACCGGCGTGAGCCAGCGAGGCCGCGAGCCAGGGCTCGCGACGCGGTGCCAGACGGAATGCGGAGGTACGAAAGCACGCCGCGCCCGAATGGCGCTAGTTAATAAGGTGCACGGAGAGGGTTACTACGGCGCGCACCGTCTGCCTGCTGGCAAGACGGCGGCTGAGAAAAGAGAGCGCGGGCGTCGTGCTGGTCAGGCAGTGAAACTGTTCGAAGATCGACTACTGCTTGAGTCCAAGGCATTGGCCCCGTTTGTGAAGACGGGCGAATTTTATGCACTCCCGCAAGCAGAAGTCAACATGCTTCGTTAAGCGAAGCAAATATTCTTTGGCTGTCTCGCGAATCACGCGCGACGCGTTGCAAAAAGGCCATGAAGTCTTTCAGAAGCGACAGGAACGGCTGGCCGATGAAGGATTCCGGGGTCGTGTTCAATGCGCTCAGGTGCGTGCTATCGCGCGTTAGTTACGAGGATTCGGAGTGCGATATCTTTTACGCGGCCTTTACGCGGTTTTTACTTGCGATTCTCCAGACGTGCCGAATACAATCCGCCCGTCTCGTCAAATGGAGTCCCTCGTGGACACATGCTCTAGTAGTGGAAGTCCGACGCCGGTTTGCGCCGGCGCAGTATCCGCGGGTTAGCAGCAGGATCGTTCCTTCGCCGCTAACTCGCTCCGTTCGGGTTAGCGCGCTTCTTCAGTGACCGGTTCTCGCCGGTCAGTCAGCAGCACGCTCCCTCTTTTTGATCGCTATCGCAACGTCGCTTGCGAGGGACGGTCACGTCTTTACATCGCCCGGTTCAAGCCAGGCTCGATGGGAGTGAGCTTATGTTCGAAAAAATGTCGTCGGCGGGTGAGGTGGCGCGCTGTGCGCGCAATGTGCGGTTTGGTGGGGCGGAACTCGACGCCGCCAGGATCGTTAAAGCAGGGCGATGGAAGGCTGGGATTCCGGTTGGACTCACGTTGCTGTTGTCGGTTGGGAGTGTGTCTTCGGTGTTGGCGCAGACAGTAGGGCCTGCGGTTGTGGCGGTGCCCGTGTCTTCATCGGAGCCGACGCCTGCCGCGTCGGAGCCGACATCCTCCGCATCGGAGCCGACGCCTGCCGCACCGGCCGGTTTCTGGGAGCGCGCCACGCTGCTCGGCGACATGGGCGGCTTGCGCCCCTGGCTCGGCCATTACGGCGTGACCTTCAGCCTGCAGGAAACCAGCGAGTATCTGAACAACCTGAGCGGCGGCACGAAACGCGGCGGCGCCTACGACGGCTTGACCCAGTTCGGCCTCGTCGTCGATACGGACAAAGCGCTCGGCCTGCCCGGCGGCACCTTCAACGTGTCGGGCTTGCAGATACACGGCAGCAATCTCAGCACGCGCAATCTGCAGACGTTGCAAAGCGCGAGCGGCATCGAAGCGGATAGCACCACGCGACTGTGGGAGCTCTGGTATCAGCAATCGCTGATCGGCGGCAAGGTCGACGTGAAGGTCGGGCAGCAAAGTCTCGACCAGGAATTCATGGTGAGCCAGTTCGCCACGCCCTTCCTCAACGCAACGTTCGGCTGGCCGGTGTTGCCGTCGATCGATCTGCCGGCGGGTGGGCCGGCTTATCCGCTGGCGTCGCTCGGGGTGCGCGTGCGTGCCAAACCATCGGATGCATGGACCGTGCTGGCCGGCGTGTTCAACGGTAATCCGGCCGGTAGCGACGTCGGCGATCCGCAGCAGCAGAACCGTCACGGCACGAATTTCACTCTGCGCGGCGGCACGTTGTTCATCGGCGAAGTGCAGTACGCAATCAATCCGCCGCCGGCGAGCGGCTTGGGCGTAACGTCGACCGGCTTGCCGGGGACCTACAAGCTCGGCTTCTGGTACAGCACGCAGCATTTCGCCGACCAGCGTTTCGACAATACCGGGCTCTCGCTTGCGAATCCGGCGAGCAGCGGTGTGGCGGCGAACCATCGGGGCGATTACAGCGTCTATGCGGTCGCCGATCAGACCGTCTGGCAGCGCGGCGGCGATAGCCCGCAATCGGTCGGCGTGTTCGCGCGGATCATGGGCGCGCCGGGCGATCGCAATCTGGTGGACCTCGGCGTGAACGCGGGCGTGACGCTCAAGGCGCCGTTCAAGGGACGTGATAACGACGTCGCCGGATTGGCGGTGGGCTACGCGAAGATCGGCTCGCATGCACAGGGTCTGGCGAGCGATAGCGCGGCGCTGGGCGCGCCGGGTTATCCGTCGCGAAGTGCGGAGACCGTGGTCGAGGCCACGTATCAGTATCAGGTCGCGCCGTGGTGGCAGCTGCAGGCGGACGTTCAGTACGTGTTCCGGCCGGCGGGCGGCGTGCCGGATCCGCTGAATCCGGCGCAGCGCGTGGGCAATGAGGCGGTCGTGGGGCTGCGGACCACTATTGTTTTTTGAGGAGGCGGTTCGAACCCGGCCGGCTCGAACCCACTCACCTCAACGATTGCCGTCGAGCAGGTCGCCCAGCAGTTCGTCGAACGCAGCCTGGGCGTCTTCGAGTTCCTGCAGGGCGGCGTCAAATGTGGTCAGCGCGAATTGCGACGGCTGGCCGCTACCTGCCGGCGGAAATTGCGATTGCAGCGACGTGAACGCCGTCTTGACCCGCTGGGTCGCGGTCAATACGCGTTCCATCGCGGCTGCTTCTTCGGCTCGCGCCTTGTCGTGTTCCATGAAAAACTCCGTGCTCGTTCAGGCGGCTCGCGCCGCATCAAAGGCGTGACTATGCCACGATCCGCGGTTCGCGTTCAGAACAGCGGCAGGCCACCGTTGGCCTTCACTTCGCGCAACGACAAGGCCGATTCCACCGACGTTACGCCCGGCAAACTGCGCATCTCGTCGCGCATGAAGGTGCCGTAATCGTCGAGATCGCGCGCTACCACCTGCAGGATGTAGTCGGCGCTGCCCGACACGTTGTGACACGACAGGATGCGGGGAATCGCCTGCACCTCGCGCTCGAAGCGGGTCGCGAGCGCGCGGTCGTGCACCGCGAAGCGCACATGGACGAACGCCACCACGCCCAGGCCGAGCGCGGAACGCGACAGCACCGCGCGGTATTCGTCGATATAGCCGTCGTGTTCGAGGCGCTTCAACCGACGCGCGCAAGGCGTCTCGCTCAACCCCACCAGATCGGCCAGGCGCGCATTCGACATGCGGCCGTCTTTCTGCAGCGCGGCCAGGATCGCGCGGTCGGTTTTATCGAGGTCGGTTGTCATGATTTTGGGCGCTTGCGAAGGGCTTAGGGCGAATCGTGCCGGGGAGGCAAGATTTTAGCGTATTCCTCCAATTTTTACGTGGTCGGTCAAGCAATTCGCCAGCAAACCCTCCATCGACAGCGGCAAGATAGAGCCCTTAAAACAAGAGGCTTCTATGATTTCCGCACACCTGTTGGTCGTCTATATCGCTGCGCTGTTCGTCGTCTACGCCGTGCCCGGGCCGGACATGGCGCTGGTCCTGCAAACCAGTATCGGACGCGGCGTGCGTAGCGGTTTCGCGGCCGCCGGCGGCCTGGGTCTGGCGCGCGCGACGCACGTCACGCTGTCGGCCTGCGGAGTGGCTGCGCTATTGCGCAGCGCGCCCTGGTTGTACGAAGTGGTGCGTTATGGCGGTGCGGCGTATCTGGCGTGGGTCGGGATTCAGATTTTCCGTTCGCCGGTGTTTGCGTTGCCCGAAACGGGCGCAGCGGCAGCCGTTGCGAGCGTGGAGCCGCAGCCGTTGCGGGCGTCGTTCGTGAAGGGCTTGCTGACCAATCTGCTGAATCCGAAAGCGCTGTTGTTCTGTTCCGTGCTGTTGCCGCAATTCGTGCGCCCGGAGGCGGGGCCGGTGGCGTTGCAGATGGTCGAACTGGGGCTGGTGCTGCTAGCCGTCGGCGCGTGCTTCGATGTGTCGTTCGCGGTCGGCGCGGCGCGCATTGCCGGCTGGATGCGGGCGCATCCGCTCGCACAGACTTTGCAGCGCTGGACGTTTTCGGCGGCGCTGATCGGTTTCGCGCTGCGGCTTTCGCTGGATTGAGCGGCTTGACCTGACTCGATGAGTCAAGGCGGCGCGACAGTGGCCTGATGGGCCGCCGCTGCGCCGGGTTTCCAACGCGGCGTGCCTGGCCGTCGCGTCTATTTATTTAGCTTATGCTCGCGGCGCGAACGGTCCTCGATGATTTTCCTGCGATGCTTGTCTTTCATCTTCTTCCAGCTTTTGCACTCGTCGCGCGTGCGCAAGCAGCCAATGCATAAACCGGTTTTGCTGTCGAACTTGCAGATGTCGATACAGGGAGACTCGGTGCTCATGGTGGGTAGCGATCGGTAAAGGACAGCAGGACTCTCGCATGCACCGTGCCTGCACGCCAACTGATTGTGTTAATACAGCCGATAGAGAACCGCGCACGGGGATGCGGTTCACGCACGCTGGCCGGCATGGCCGTCATCGCCTTCCAGCCGCGTGTTTAAGCGTCACTAAGCGTTACTTGATCCCGCCCAGATAATCGAGCTTGCCGAGTTCGACGCCGTTGTGACGCAAGATGTCGTAGGCCGTCGTGACGTGGAAAAAGAAATTCGGCAGCACGAACCCCAGCAGATAAGACAGGCCCGTGAACTCGATCGGGCCGGTGCGCATTTTCAGCGTGATCTCACGCGCTTCCGAACCGTCGATCTGTTCTGCATTGAATTCCTTCAGATAATCAATCGTCTTTTGAAGGCGGGCATGCAGGTCGTCGAAACTCAGTTCGACGTCTTCATATTTCGGCGCTTCGACGCCGGCCAGACGCGCGGCGCATCCCTTCGCCGTGTCGCTCGCGATATACACCTGGCGCACCAGCGGCAGCATGTCCGGCGCGAGTCGCGCGTTCGTGAACACCGACGGCTCGATCTGTTTTTCCGCCGCGTGCGCCTGAGCCTTGCCTAGGATGACTTGCAGGTTCGTCAGGCCGCGAATCAGTACGGGCAGGGATGCTTGATACATCGAAATTGACATGGGGTTCCTCTGATTCTTTGATCGTGCGCGCGGGTGGCGCGCGAGGCAATGTAACGGCTGGATTGCCGCTGCAGCATCATAGCGCGGGCGGTCGGTCATGCGCATTGATGCGGCGCGACGTTAGCCATTCGGCTAACTGCCGCGCGCGCCGGAACTGTGGTCGAATGCATTGGTCGGACGGTTTGGCGAAGTCCTTGAATCAGCACAGTGCCGCGCGAGTCCGTCTCGTCCGGCAATGAGCTTGTAGCGACGCGTGCGGTGCGTCAGGTCCGCTTTGCGGTCTGCGCCGTCACGCCAACAGGAGAGTCGACACCATGGTCAATAAGCACCCGCTGCCAGGCAGCGAGCGAAAGGCAGAGGAAGGTTCGAAAGTCGTCGGGCAATGCGATCCGTCGGAGCGGATCGAAGTGTTCGTGATGGTGCGCCGTCAGCAGCAGGCGCAGTTCAATGCGTTGATGAGCCGTATCGAAGCGGGCGACCCGGGCGTCAAGCCGTTGTCGCGCGAAGCCTTCGCCAAAGACTACGGCGCCGCGCCGGAGGACCTCGCGAAGGTCAAGACATTCGCCGCCGCGCACGGTTTGACGGTGGTGCGTGAAGATCCGGCAGCGCGCTCGGTCCTGTTGAGCGGCACGATCGCGCAGTTCCAGACCGCATTCGGGGTCCAGCTGGAGCACTACGAACATCACACCACCGGCCAGTTCCGCGGCCGCACCGGCACGATCAGCGTGCCGGACGACCTGCACGGCGTGGTCGAAGCCGTGCTCGGGCTCGACAATCGGCCGCCGGCGCGGCCGCACTTCCGGATCCGGCCGCCGTTCCAGCCGGCGAAGGGGCATCAGGTTTCATTCACGCCGCCGCAGATCGCGGCGCTCTATCAGTATCCGCAGGGCGACGGCAGCGGGCAGTGCGTCGGCATCGTCGAACTCGGCGGCGGCTACAACACGTCCGACCTCAAATCGTATTTCGCGAGTCTCGGCGTCGGGTCGCCCACGGTGAAATCGGTCGGCGTCGACCAGGGCAGCAATCAGCCGAGCGGCGACCCGTCCGGTCCGGATGGCGAAGTCACGCTCGACGTCGAGATCGTCGGCTCGATCGCGCCGGGCGCGACGGTCGCGGTGTATTTCACGCAGAACAGCGACGCCGGTTTCATCGACGCGGTGAGCCGCGCGATCCACGACACGACCAACAAGCCATCGGTGATTTCGATCAGTTGGGGCGGCCCGGAATCGAACTGGACCAGCCAGTCGTTGCAGGCCTTCAACAGCGCACTGCAGTCGGCCGCCGCGCTCGGCGTGACAGTTTGCGTGGCCTCGGGCGACAGCGGGTCGAGCGACGGCGTGAGCAGCGGCAACGAGGTCGACTTTCCGTCTTCAAGTCCGTATGTGCTGGCCTGCGGCGGCACGAATCTGACCGCGTCGGGCACGTCGATCACCCACGAGGTGGTGTGGAACGACGGCTCGCAAGGCGGCGCGACCGGCGGCGGCGTGAGCCGGGCGTTCCCGGTGCCGGTGTGGCAGCAGGGTTTGTCGTCCACCTCGGCCAAGGGCGTCAAGACGCCGCTCAGCGGGCGCGGCGTGCCGGACGTGGCGGGCGACGCCTCGCCGGTGACCGGCTACAGCGTGCTGATCGACGGCACGCAGACGGTGGTCGGCGGCACCAGCGCGGTTGCGCCGCTGTGGGCCGCGCTGATCGCGCGGATCAATGCGGCGAAAGGCCAGCCGGTCGGCTTTATCAACCCCAAGCTGTACAAGGCGGCCGGCGTGTGCAACGACATCACGCAAGGCAATAACGGGAGTTACGAGGCGTCCGTGGGCTGGGACGCCTGCACGGGACTCGGCAGTCCCAATGGTCAGAAGGTAGCCGCCGCACTATAGTCTGGTTGGCAGATACGGCCAACCAGACGTGAACGTACCCATGGAGCGATCATGACGAACACCGAGTCAGCTTCCGCTAGTCCGCAGTCGTCGCACAATGCGCATGCTTCGGCCGCAGCCGGGGCCGCTGGCGCAGCGCACAAGGGCGGCGATCAGCCGTTCTTCGATCCGGTTGCCTACGGCAATGGGCCGGACGATTCCATTACCAATACCGCCGAGACCGCCGCGGTCACTCATCATTCGATCTCGATCGGCGGGCACAAGATCGATTACACGGCGACTGCGGGCCACCTTGTCATCGTCGACCCGAGCAGTTCGCTGCCCGAGGCCAGTCTGTTCTACGTGGCTTTCACGCAAGATAACCAGAAGGAAGAAACGCGCCCGGTCACGTTCTTCTATAACGGTGGTCCGGGGTCGTCTTCGGTGTTCGTGCTGCTGGGCTCGTTCGCGCCGCGCCGCATCAAGACCGCGATGCCGAGCTTCACGCCGCCCGCGCCGTACGCAATGGAAGACAACCCGGACAGTCTGCTCGACAAGAGCGACCTCGTCTTCATCAATCCGGTCGGCACCGGCTACTCGGCGGCCATTGCACCGAAGACCAATCGCGCCTTCTGGGGTGTCGATCAGGACGCGGATTCGCTCAAGCAGTTCATCAAGCGTTTTCTGACCAAGAACAACCGCTGGAATTCGCCCAAGTATCTGTACGGCGAGTCGTACGGCACGGCGCGCAGTTGCGTGCTGGCCTACCGGCTGCATGAAGACGGCGTCGATCTGAACGGCATTACGCTGCAATCGTCGATTCTCGATTACACGCAGTCCGGCAATCCGGTCGGCGCGCTGCCCACCGCGGCGGCGGACGCGTGGTATCACAAGAAACTCGGCATCGCGCCACGGCCCACGGATCTCGGCACGTTCGCGGAAGAGGTGGCGCAATTCGCGCGCACCGACTATCTGGCCGCGCTGCGCAAATTTCCGACTACCGATTCCGCGACGGTCGAGAAACTGAGCGAATACACCGGCATCGACAAAGCGACCCTGCAAGCGTGGAGCCTGGATATCGCGTCGTACGACAGTCGCGGCAATTCGCTTTTCCTGACCACCTTGCTGAAATCGCAGGGGCTCGCGCTCGGCGAGTATGACGGCCGCGTGACGGCGATCGAAACGGGCATTGCCGGCAAGATCGACCCGAACTCGGGCGGCAACGATCCGACCATGACGGCGGTTACCGGCGTCCATACGACGACGTGGAACGTGTATCTGAACGAGCAGTTGAAGTACACGTCGAATTCGTCGTTCACCGATCTGAACGATCAGGCGTTCCAGTACTGGGATTTCAGCCACATCGATCCGACCGGCGCGCAGAAGGGCAAAGACGCGAAGGGCAACGTCATTCTCTACACCGCCGGCGATCTCGCCGCCGTGATGGCGCTCAATCCCGATCTCAAGGTGCTGTCGGCGAACGGCTTCTACGATTTCGTCACGCCGTTCTATCAGACCGTGCTCGATCTTCAGCAAATGCCGTTGCTCAGCGCGCAGGTCCGGCAGAACCTGTCGGCGCGCTTCTATCCGTCCGGGCATATGGTGTATCTCGACGGCGCATCGCGCACGGCGCTGAAGGCCGATCTCGCAAAGATGTACGACACGACGGTGTCGAACACGCAGGCGCTCACCCGGATCCGCGCGTTGCAGGCTCGCGTGGCGAAGTAAGCGGCGTTGTTAGCCGTGTGCTGACGCGAGGGAACGAACCCTCACGCTTGTCCACGGACAAGCGTGAGGCACGGAGTTTTACGTAAGCATTTTGAATGTGTTCTAATTGGTCCGCGAATTGAACTATTGCGTGCCGCTACCGGCGCGCCGACCGATGAACGCAGGCATTGCAAACGGGCGTCGCTCTTACCATTCCAGCGACCCGACCAGCGGTACTTACGAATACGAAGAGGCAGTTGCGCCGGTGCTGACACGCCGTTGCGGCTTGGCGCGTTCGCGCGACAGGGCGCGCGTCGTGTTGCTGCTCGGCTTCGCCGTGGCACTCGCGGTGCGTATGGGCGAGGCCTGCGCGCAAGAGGCCGGCATGCTCGACGAACGCGTCACGCAGCAATCCGTCGGCGAGACGATTTGCCGGACCGGTTACGCGGACACCGTAGCGCCGCCGTTCGGCGAACTGATGGCGCACAAGAATCGCTTGCTTGCCGAACGCGGCATCGAGTCCGATAACGGCGCGGCGTTCGCCATCGACCGGCGCGTGCCGGTCGTGTTGGGCGGTTCGCCGAACGCGCCCGCCAATCTCGATCTTCTGCCGTGGGCAGGCCAGCAGGGCGAGCGCCGCAAGGCGCGCGCGGCGGTCATGCTCAAGCGTTGCGTATGCGAGGGCAAATTGAGCCTCGCCGAGGCGCAGGCGGCGATCGTCGGTAATTTGTCGGTGGTGTATTCGGGCTTCAGTCAAACCTCTTGCGACATCAGCCGGCTCGACGTCGCGACCGGCGAAAGCGCTGAGCGCGGCGCCGGGCACGATAGTCCGCCATGACACCGTGCGACCGTGCGACCGTGCGCCTCCGCGCGCGGCATCGGTTTCGTTCATCCACCCGTATTGAATCGCGCCGCTTTGTTTGTCGAGGGCGGCGCGCTGCCCCACATTTTTTCCGGAGAATCACCATGAACCATTCACGTCTTGCCGCCGCGGCGCTTGCTTCTAGCTGTCTGTTCGGCAGCGCCGCCGCATTGGCCGCCGAGCCCGTGCTGTGCGGTAAAGCCGACGCGTTGCGGATTCGCGGCGACGTGCCCGCCGCCATCAGCTTCGACGTGTACAAGCAACTGCGACCGTTGAACGCGCAACGGGTCGCGCTGTTCCAGGAGGCCGGCGAGGTCAGGCATCTGCCCGACGGTCTCGCGGTGTGCGAAGTCGCGGACGACGGCGTCGACGATCCTTCGGCGGTGCTGGTTCAGCAGCCGCACGGCAAGAATGCGTGGTGGGTGAGCGCCGCCAACGTGCAAGCAGCGGACTGATCGGCTCCCCGCGATCAGCCCGCGCGTTGCGCACGTCCCCCGGCAGGATGCTGCGGCACTGCATATCGAGGCCCGTTTTTTGCAACCGACGTGTCACGTTGGTCGCATGACCGGGCCTGGATCGTTAAATGAACAGCTGTTTTGCTATTTTTGACCGACGTTATTCAGGTACAGTGCATTCAGGCAGGTCTTTAAAAGCTCATCTTTGACGACACTGTGTCGCATCGCTTTTGTGGTCGATTGTGACTATGCTGAAAATAGGACGAATTTCGCTGGGGAGATTTAAATGATTGCCTTCTATTTGTCATTGGCTGCATTGGGCGCTGCCGGCGCCGCGTTGATCCGCGAACTCGCGGCCGCGCAGGCGAAGCAACGCGCGGCACTGCGCCCCGTGCGCGTGCAGAGCGCGGACCGTAATTCCGGTCGCGGCGCGCGCCGAGGGTAGGCCGCATGAACCTGATCGTGCGCAACATTGCGGAATCCTGTAGCGCCGAAGAGGTGCGGGAATTCCTCAAACGCGAGCTCGGGCATTACGCGAAGCATATCGAGGTGGTCGACGCCGGCAAGCCCAGTGCGTACGCCACGGTCGAACTGAATGCGGAAGTGCCGTATGTGGGCGACGTGATTGCGCGCGAGATTCACGGCAAGCAGTTGCACGGCCAGACACTTGAGGCGAGCGCCGATCTGTTTGGCGATGAACCGCCGGCTGCTCGCTGATCTGCTTTACTGCTTTACGCGGTTTTGTCGACAGACATCGCCGGTATGACGTAGGTTTGTCCACGTACGCCCGCGTGCGTAGCGTCGTAGAGGTTCGCTTTCGCCTTGGCCTGTTTTTGCGGCCGGTGGTGAGACGGGGGCGCGCGCTTTTTTCCATGCTCCGCGCTTTGCACTCCACCGTCTGCCGTCCACCTTCCTTCGTCTTTCGTTGGCTAACTTCCTGGTGTCATTCCCCGCTTGCCGGCGCCGGCCAGTCGAACGGCGTGTACGGCAACGCCCGCTTGTGCCGGGTGGCCTCGTAGAAACGCAAGATGACGTGACGCGCCGCATCGCTCACAGGCTTGCCTTCCAGAAAGTCGTCAATGTCGTCGTACGGGATGCCGTAAGCGTCCTCGTCGGGTCGTTGCGGACGCAACATTTCGAGGTCGGCGGTCGGCACTTTGTGCGCTAACGCCTCGGGCGCGCCCAGCGCTTTGGCCACCGCGCGCACGCGGCGCTTGTTCAGGCCGGCGAGCGGCAGCACGTCGGCGCCGCCGTCGCCGAACTTGGTGAAGAAGCCCATTAGCGATTCGGCCGCGTGGTCCGTGCCGATCACCACGCCCGTGCGGGCGCTGGCCACCGCGTATTGGGCGATCATGCGCTGCCGTGCCTTGATATTGCCGTGCACGAAATCCTGTTGCGAATCGTCCGAGAACGGCACGCCGCTGTGATGTAGCGCGGCTAGCATGGCGTCGGCGGCGGGCTTGATGTCGATGGCGAGATTTTCATCCGCGCGGATGAAACGCAACGCTTGCTGTGCATCGGCTTCGTCTTTCTGCTCGCCGTAGGGCAGGCGAACCGCGACGAAGCGCGCGTCGTAATGCTCGGCGCGCAGCCGCTCGACGGCGAGTTGCGCAAGCCGTCCCGCCGTGGTCGAGTCGACGCCGCCGCTGATCCCGAGCACGTAGGTCTTCAGTCCGCTGCTGCGCAGATAGTTCGCCAGAAAAGCGACCCGGCGCTCGATCTCCTGCGCGGCGTCGAACTCGGCACCCATGTGCATTTCCGCGGCGATGCCGGCTTGACGTGCGACTGGATCCTGTTGCGTCATGATGCTTTGCTGCTCCCTCGCGCGATCGCGCAATGTTGAAGCTTTGGCGCTGGTGCGCCGGAGAAAGTGGATTGCACGTCGGCTCGCGAGACATGATCGACAGATCGCAATGCGCTAAGTAACATTCTCGTTCCGAGCGCCGCATGAGCCGGCGAGCTGTCAATAATAATCAGGTTTGCTCAAACACGCGATGAACTACTCCAATCGGCCTGGCCAGCCTGTTTCCGATCGCTCGACCTCTGTGTCAATGGAGCGTCGGCACGAAGTAATTGAAGTAATTGAAGTAATTGAAGTAATGGGTATGTCGGATTTCTTTTCTGCTTCGCGCGCGAGTTGCGCGGGTCGTTCTTTTTATCGTCTGACGAGCGCGTTGGGCGCTGTGTTGTGTGCGCTGTCGTGTAGCGTGGCGTTGGCGGCGGGGCCTGTGGCGGCTTCTGCTTCTGCGGCGGTGTCTGCGTCTGCTTCTGCGTCTGCGACGGTGTCTGTGGCGCCGTCGGAATCGGATGGGCCTTCCGCCTCGGCGGTGGCATCCCCCGTCGCCGCGCCTGACGCGGCCGGTGTCGTCGACCCGCATCGCGCATTACTGCTGCGTGACATGTTCACGAAAGACGTCACGCGCCGGTTAAAAGTACCGGCCACGGAGCAGCGCGCCTACGCCGAGCGCCTGCAAACGGCGCTCGTCGAACACGCGCTGGGCAATCTGTCGGGCCAATACGTCGTGATGGTCGACCGCAACGCCAACGTGCAGGCGCTGTTCATCTACTTCCGCGCCGCGCCGGCCGACGCCTGGCAGATGATCGGCGCGTCGCCGGTTTCCACCGGCCGGCCGGGCGAGTACGACCACTTCATCACACCGCTCGGCGTGTTCGAACATACGCCGGCCAATATGGATTTCCGTTCCGAGGGCACGCAGAACGAAAACCATATTCGCGGTTACGGCAAACGCGACATGCGGATCTTCGACCTCGGCTGGGCACAAGGCGAACGAGGCTGGGGCAAGGGCGGCATCTCGCAGATGCGCTTCCAGATGCATGCCACCGATCCCGACCGTCTCGAGCAGGTGCTCGGCATTCGTCACTCTAAGGGTTGCGTGCGGATTCCCGCGTCGTTGAATACCTTTCTCGATCACTACGGCATTCTGGACGCCGGCTATGTCGCGTTGGTCGAATCGGGCAAATCGCTGTGGGTGTTGAAGAGCGATCGTCAGGTCACGCCGTGGGCGGGCCGCTATATCGTCGTGGTGGACTCCGAGCGCAAGAGCCGCCCGGCGTGGTCGCCGCTGCCGGGCGGCAAGGCGCGCGCGAAAGTGCCGGCCGCGGCGGACACGGCGGATTGATTCGCTGCCGTCGCCGTGGCTGATGGTTGTGCCGGTAACTTGCCTGCCGGCGCATTGATTCGCTGCGCTTTGCCGGCCATGATCGCCGCACCGCACCGCACCGCACCGCACCGCACCGCACCGCGCCACACTCACGAGCGCGCCAGCAACACCCCCACCAACGCCACGCCGAACCCCGCGATCTGCACCGGCAGCAACGTCTCGCCGAAGCCGATATACCCTTCGAGCGCGGCGAGCGGCGGGGCGAGGAACATCAGCGCGGTGGCGCGCGCCGCGTCGCCGCGCCTGACCATCCACACCAGCAACGTGACGCCGATACCGGACAGCATCACGATGCCCCACGCCAACGACGCCCACAACGTACCCGAAGCAATCCAGCGATGCTCGCCCAGCGCGAGCGCAAGCAGACCCGCGACGAGCGCCGCGCCGAAATTCTGCACCGCGCTTGCGCTGCGGATATCGGCCTTGGCCAGCGATGTTTTCTGAAACAACGTACCCGCTGTAATCGCGCCGACCGCGACCACTGAAATCAGCACGACCAGCCACGATGGCGCGCTGCCCTGCGACGCGGGCACCGCGGCGGAGGCGAGCTTCGGTTCGAGCACCAGCGCGACGCCGGCCAGACCGAGCGCCATGCCGGCCCAGCCACGTCGCGACAAACGTTCGCCGAACAGCGGTGCCGCGACGGCGGCGGTCGCGAGCGGCTGCAGCGCGCCGAGCAACGCCATTACGCCGGCGCTGAGTCCCTGCGCCACGGCCCAATAGCCGGCGCCAAGATAGACGCCTTGCAGCAGCGCGCCCGCCAGCAGATGCTTGCCGAGGTCGCGCCCGCTCGGCCATGCGGCGCGAGCGACGAGCGCGACGAGCGCGAAGATCGTTGCCGTGCCGCCGAAGCGCGCGAGCAAAAAGAGATTGGGATCGGCGTAGGGCGTGATCGCGCGGGCGACCACGAAACCGGTCGACCACAACACGACGAACAGCGCGGCGATTGACGAAGCGAGCATCGGAAAAGGTGGTGTGGAAAACCGCCATCTTGTCGAGGTACACGAAGCGTGTCTTGTTCGAAGCTGCAATGGGCGTAGGGCTAGTGGGCCGCATCTGCGTCGCACAGACATCAGCACCTCACACGCCCACCCACCTCACCACATCAACAAAACCGTCCCCGCCCCCAGCACCCCGCCGCACACCGCGCACGCCCACAGCAAAACCCGCGTGCGCCGGTATTCACGACCGATATCCGCCATCAGTTCGGCACTCTGCCGCGGCGTCCGCGCGCGGTCGTGTTCATGCTGCAGGTAACGCACCGCCAGTTGCGGCACGCGCGGCAGCATATGCGCGAGATGCGGCAACTCGCGCGACAGACGCTTGATCCAGCCGCGATGATCGAGATCGCGCCGCGCGATACCCGCTAACACGCCCCGCGTGATATTCCACGTATCGACGCCCGGATGCAGCGCGCGCGCCAGCATTTCCGCCTGCTGGAACGAGCGTTGCGCACTGGCGAGCCGCCCCGGCACCGCGCCGTCGAACGGATGCACCGCATGCAGCAGATGATGAAACAGCGACCCCGCCGAGCGGTCTTCCGGCGCCGCTGCGAAATGCGCTTCGGCGCGCGTGCGCAATTCGGCTTCGAGCATTTCCGCGCGCGTGTCGTGCGGCACATGCCCGGCCGCGCGATGCATCTCGGCAAGGCGTCCGTAATCCTGGTCGAACAATGCGCTCGCGCCGTGCACGAAGAACTCGCGCTCGCCGGTCGACAGACTCGACATGATCGAAAACTCCGCCAGCACGAGACGCCCCAGCGTGTCCGGCTCGATGCTCACGCGCACGCGCCGGGAGTCGAGCGTGGCGTGGAAAAAGCCGTGCTCGAACGCCTGCTCGGTCACCACCTCGACGATATGCGCGGCGAGCGGCGCGAGCTTGACGTGATGCGCGTGCAGCCCCGGCAGATCGCTCGCCGGCAAGGTGCTGATGCGCTGCATGGTCAGCGTGTGGTTCGTGCACAGGTCCCAGATCACGTCCGGCACGACGATGCGTTTGTCGCCGTCGAAATGATGGCCGGTCTGGCTCAGATTGGCGGCCTCGGCGCGCAGATCGAAGCGGCGCTGAATGTCGTCGGTAAAACTCTGCGCGAGTGTGCGCAATTGCAGGCGGCGCGCGCGGCGGGAAAGCTTTTCCATCCAGCGCGCGACCCAGCGCAGCAGCGCGAGTTCGTCGCCGATCTGCTGCAACTGGTCGGCGCGCACCAGTTTGATCGCCACTTCGCTATGACCGTTGACCGGCACGAGCAGGCGCGCCAGATGCGTTTGTTCGGCGAAGCCGCCGCGTACCGGCGTCAGATCGACGGCGCTAAAAAGGGTGGCGAGCGGCCGGCCGAACGCGCGCGCGAGCGCTGCTTCGGATTCCGCGGGCGGCAGCGGGGCTTCCATGTGATCGATCGCGTCGATCGCGTCGTGCAACGTGCCCGTGGCGAGTTCGGGGCGTTCGGCGAGCGTCTGCGCAAAGCGGCTGGCGAGCGGCCCGAGCGCCGGCAGCACGCCGTGCAGACTCGCGCCGCTGCGGCCGGACGCGCGCGCCCGGTCGAGCAACTGGATCATCCAGTGCAGTTTGTGGTCGGGGGGCGCGGCCAGCCAGATCAGACGCGCGCCGTAGCGCAGCGCGTGGAACAGCAGCAGTAAGCGGCGAAGCAGTGGCGGCATCGGCAGTTCAGTGGAGGGACGAGGCGGGTTCGGCAATCGTCGGCGCGCGGCCAGGGTGATCAGGTTAGCAGGTCGGCGCGTCAATTGGCGCATCGCCGCGTCACGCGTAATACAATACGCCGGCCTTCTCCAACCGTGGCGAAACCCAAGTGTGCCGGCTCCCGGCCATCACCCGATGCTCGCAGAACAACGTCATCAATACATCCTGGCGCAAGTCGCCAAAACCGGCGCGCTTTCGGTCGCTGAGCTGGTGCGCGAACTGAACGTGTCGCGCGAGACCATTCGTCGCGATCTGAATGCGCTGGCCGGGCGCGGTCTGCTGGTCACCACCCACGGCGGCGCGCTCTCGAGCGACCGGCGCGAGCCCGATCTCGATACGCGCGAAGCCGCGAATGCCGGCGCGAAGCGCGCCATCGGCGAACGCGCGGCGGAGTTCGTGCCGGACGGCGCGTCGCTGATCGTCGATTCGGGCAGCACCACGCAGGCGGTGGCGCGGGCGCTACTGGACCGCCATCGGCTAACGGTCTACACGAACGACTGGCGCATCGCGCTGCTGCTCGGCCGGCGCAACGACAATCGCGTCACGCTGCTGGGCGGCGAGCTGTCGGATATCGAAGACGCTACTTTCGGCCTCGACACCGTGCATCAGCTCACGCAGTACCACGCGGATTTCGCGTTCATCGGCGCGGGCGGCATTTCGCCGGACGGCTATCTGAGCGACTACAGCCGCATGGCCGCCGAGTTGCGCAGCCGCATGATCGCCGCCGCCGACATGGTGGTGATCGTCGCCGACCATTCGAAGTTCGGCCGCGTGACGCCGGTGCGTATCAACGGGATCGAGTCGGCGCGCTATCTGGTGACCGAGCTGGCGCCCGAGCGCTCGCTCGGCAAGGCGATCGCGGCGCACGGGCCGGAAATTCTGATCGCCTGAGGCCACGCGGCTTAACGCACCTGGATTCCCAGCCGCACGAGCGTGCGATCGATCGCGGCCACCGCATTGCGCAGATCGTCCGCATCGATCGCGCCGATGCAACCCACGCGAAAGGTCTCCACCTGCGTCAGCTTGCCGGGATACAGCACATAGCCTTCGTCCCGCACCGCCGCATAGAAATGCGCGAAGTTCCACGCCGGATCGCGCGGCGCGTGGAACGTGACGATCACCGGCGCCTGCACCTCGGCCTGTAGAAACGGCTTGAAGCCGAGCGCTTTCATGCCGCTAACCAGCGTCGCGCAGTTCCGCGCGTAACGCGCGCCGCGTGCCGGCTGACCGCCTTCGGCAATGAACTGGTCGAGCGCCTCGCGCAACGCGGCGACCACGTGAGTGGGCGGCGTGAAGCGCCACTGCGTCGTCTTCTGCAGATAGGCATATTGATCGTACAGATCCAGCGCGAGCGACGGCGAACGTCCTTCGCTCTGTTCGAGCTCGCTGCGGCGCACAATCACAAAGCCCATCCCCGGCACGCCTTCGAGGCATTTGCCGCTCGCCGAGATCAACGCGTCGATGCCGCCGCGCCGCAGATCGATCGGCAGCGCGCCGAACGAACTCATCGCGTCGACGATCAGGCGCCTGCCGTGCCGCTGACATACCGCGGCGATATCGTCGAGCGGATTGAGCAGGCCGGCGCTCGTTTCCAGGTGAACCAGCGCGACGTGGCTGATGCGAGAATCGCGATTGAAAGCGTCTTCCACGGCGGCGGCGCTGACCGGTTGGTCCTCGCGCAGCGCCAGTTCGACGTAAGCGAGCCCCATACGCTGCAATATCCGGATCAGACGGGCACAATACGCGCCGTTGTTCGGCACCAGCACGCAGCCTTGACGCGGCACCAGCGTACCGATGGCCGCTTCGACCGCGAATGTCCCGCTGCCTTGCAGCGGCGCGCACACGTAGTCGCTTTCGCCATGCACGATATTCACCAGCTCGGCGCACACGCTGTGCGTCATGCGATTGAAAGCTGCGTCCCACGAACCCCAGTCGCGCAGCATCGCCTCGCGGGTTCGCAATGAAGTGGTGAGCGGCCCAGGAGTCAGCAGGATCGGGTCGTTGGCAGAGTTCACGCAAGCCTCCGTCGGCAGGGGAAAATTGACGGTGAAGGATCGCCGTCCATTCGGGTCGACGAAACGACGATTTGGATATTATTGGCGAATTGTGTCATTTTTTGGAATTTGCCAGAATCGTCATGGCGTTGTCACGGAAACCTGTGATCCTTGCTATGCCCGTTCAGGCATGGCAGCGCAGCGCGAGTGTCGTAGGTGAGCTGTAAGTCAGGCTGAAGAGGAAGCAGCAAAGTTGTCGGCAATCTGCAATCTGTAATGTGCGGATCCGGGCACGACAGCTGGTTGCGGGCAACACGCATGCGGCGCGGCGCTACCGCCGTTCAATCACAACAGGTATCGGGACATCCCGACCGTCTGGTTTTTTGCCTTTCGGAGAGAGCGACATGACAAAGACGAATTCCCTTCACGCCACCGCCGGTCTCGCACGCAAGCTGTTGCCGGCGCTGGTCGCCGCGGCAGCGTTCGGCGGCACGGCCATCCAGGCTCACGCGGCTGACGCCGTGGTCCTGTACACCGCCGACGGCCTCGAAAACCTTTACAAGGATGTGCTGCCGGCCTTCGAAAAGAAGGAAGGCGTGAAGGTCAACATCGTCACGGCAGGCAGCGGTGAAGTAGTGAACCGCGCCACCATCGAAAAAGATCAGCCGAAGGCCGACGTGATCGTCACGCTGCCGCCCTTCATCCAGCAAGCCGATCAGAGCGGCCTGCTGCAGGCTTATCAGAGCGCCAACTACAAGAACGTGCCGGCTATCGCCAAGGCGCCGAACGGCGCGTGGGCGACTTTCGTGAACAACTATTTCTCGTTCGCGATCAACCCGGAAGTCACGAAGACCCAGCCGAAGACGTTCGCCGATCTGCTGCACCCGGACTTCACGGGCAAGATCGCTTACTCGAACCCGGCCACGGCCGGCGACGGCATGGCGGTGATCATCCTGACGTCGTCGCTGATGGGTGAAGACAAGGCGTTCGACTATCTGAAGAAGCTCGAAAACAGCGCCAAGTTCCACACCAAGGGCACGGGCTACCTCGACGTGCTGCTGTCGCGCAACGAAATCGCGGTCGCCAACGGCGATCTGCAAATGGATCTGGACGACGCCGCCAACGGTGGCCTGTCGCTCAAGCCGGTGTTCCTCGCGGCCACGGCCGGCGGCCAGCCGACCACGTTCCAGTTGCCGTACGCGATCGGCCTGATCAAGAACGGTCCGAACCAGGCGGAAGGCAAGAAGCTGATCGACTACCTGATGTCGACGGACGTGCAGTCGAAGGTGCCGGACATCTTCGGTATTCCGGGCCGCACCGACGTGCCGCTCGCCGGCAAGAACGGCGAAGCCGTCAAGCAGGCAATCGCCGGCGTGAAGCTGATTCCGGTGGACTGGAACCAGGTGATGGCGAAGAAGGCCGACTGGACCGCACGCTGGAAGAACGACGTGATCGGTTCGTCGGGCAAGCAGCTCGACGTGGTCAAGCCGAAGTAAGCCGTAATTCGCAGCGCGGCTGAACCGCGCTGTTGAAGCAGCAACGCCGCTGACGTAACCACGCGGTTGAAGCAATAGAGTCAGGCGGCGCCTCCGGGTCTCCCGGGGCGCCGCGTCAGCATTAATCTTGTTGGAGGATGAACCCGGTGAATACGGCCAGTCTTGCTCACCCAGGCGCGCTCGGCGCCTCACCGGACGCGCTCGACGCCGCGCGTTCGACTACGCCGGGCGGCGTGCAGATCGACCATCTGACGGTGCGCTTCGGTTCGCGCACGGTGCTCGACGATCTGTCGTTGACCATTCAGCGCGGCGAACTGCTCACCGTGCTAGGCCGCAGCGGTTGTGGCAAGACCACGTTGTTGCGTTTCATCGCCGGGTTTATCGAGGCGGACGGCTTGTCCGGCACGCTGACCGTGGCCGGTCACGACCTCACGCACGTGCCGCCGCACAAGCGCAATCTGGGTCTGCTGTTCCAGAGCTATGCGCTGTTTCCGCATCTGTCGGTGTTCGATAACGTCGCGTTCGGTTTGCGCGCGCGACGCACGCCGTCCAAAGACGTCGCACGGCGCGTGGCCGATGCCTTGAAGCTGGTGCAGCTCGGCGACGCCGGTCACGTGATGCCCGCGCAACTGTCGGGCGGCATGCAGCAGCGCGTGGCCCTGGCCCGCGCGCTGGTGATCGAGCCCGACGTGCTGCTGCTCGACGAACCCCTTTCCGCACTCGACGCCAATCTGCGCGCGTCGGTGCGTTCAGAACTGAAGGCGCTGCACGAGCGGCTGCCGAATCTGACGATCGTCTGCGTGACGCACGATCAGGACGACGCGCTGGTGCTGTCCGACCGCACGCTGCTGATGCGCGAAGGCCGCATCGCCCAACTCGGCACGCCGCAGCAGTTGTACGACACGCCGAACGACGGCTTCGTCGCACGCTATCTGGGCGCGGCCAATCTGCTGCCGCCGCAGGTCGCCTTCGGCATGGGCGACGTGCGTTACAACGAACGCGACCGGGTTGCCTGTCTGCGTCCGGAAGCATTGCGTATCGTGCCGCTCGGCGAAGGTCAATTGCACGGCGCGATTACCTCGGTCGAATGGTATGGCGCGGTGTTGTCGGTATCGGTCGTGCTGGACGCCATGCCCAACGAACCCGTGCTGGTCCAGATGCAGCGCGGCCACGGCATGATGCCGGAGAAGGGCGCGCGTGTTTCCCTGCATTACGAGGCTGACGATGTCGTCCTTATCAACCCCTGATACGTCCGATTCGCTCGGCGCAGCGGCCGCCGCCGATGCCGCCGCGGCCCGCCGCCGCGCCAGCGCGGCTTCGCACACGGCGGCGGTGAAGCGGCGCGAGCGCAGGGCGCAATGGCACCTGCTGTTCATCGCGGTGGTGGTGCTCGGCCCGCTGGTGATCTATCCGCTGATCCGCCTCGTGCTGCTGAGTCTGACCGGCGCGCACGGCTTGAGCGTGCAGGCGTATGTGCAGTTCTTCGGCAATCCGGAAACGCGCGGCGTGATCGGCACGACGCTGTGGATTCTGTTCGCGAGCGCCGGGCTGGCTTCGCTGCTCGGCGTGGCGCTGGCTTCGCTGCTGTTTTTCAAGCCGTTTCCGGGCGCGCGCATGGTGACGCGCTTTCTCGAACTGTTCGTGGCGTTCCCGTCGTTTCTTGTCGCGTTCACGCTGATCTTTCTGTACGGCTCGCAAGGCTCGGTCAGCATCGGCTTGCAGCGGCTGTTTCATCTGCAGGCGCCGCCGCTCGATTTCCTGTTCGGTGTGGGCGGCGTGATTCTCGCGGAAGTGGTGTTCTACGCACCGTTCGTCGTGCGTCCCACGCTGGCCTCGTTCGCCACGCTCGACATGCGTCTGATCGAAGCCGCGCGCAGCCTCGGCGCGAGCACCTTTATGGTCGCGTTCAAGGTGATCCTGCCGCTCGCGTGGCCGGGCATCGCGGCCGGCACGATTCTGTGTTTTCTGCTCACGCTGAACGAGTTCGGCATTCTGCTCGTGCTCGGCAGCGCGCATCTGATCACGCTGCCGGTGGCGATCTATAGCTCCGCCACGGTCGATCTCGATCTGCCGACCGCCGCCGCTGGCGCGGTCGTCATGCTGATCATGTCTTTGTCGCTGTACGCGTTGTACCGTCAGGTCAACCGTCGCAAGGTGAAAGGAGCGGGCCATGGCCGTTGAACTCGACCCGACCGTTTTGCCGGTCATGCACAAGAAAGCGCGGCCGGTGCGCCGCAGTCTGCTGACACGCCTGCTGAGCGGGCTGTTTCTCGGCTTCGCCGCGCTGCTGTGTTTCTGGTTGTTCGTGTTGCCGGTGCTGGTCGTCGCGTTGTCGAGCGTGGCCGCGCACTGGTCCGGCACGATCCTGCCGGACGGCTTCAGCATGCGCTGGTTCGAGCGGCTCGGTTCGAGCGACTTCGACGCGCTCACCACCAGCCTGGAAATCGGCATGGGCGTCGCGGTGCTCGGCACGATTGTCGGCCTGTGGCTCGCGCTGGCGCTCGAAGGGCGCGACCGCCGCGGCCTCGGCGCCGTGGTCGACACCATCGCGATGATGCCCAACGGGGTGCCGAGCGTGGTGCTCGGGCTCGCCGTGCTGATCGCGTACCACAAGCGGCCGCTCGATCTGTCGAGCTCCGCGGCGATCGTCGTGTTCGTGCAGCTCGCGCTGGTGCTGCCGTTCTGCTACCGCTGCGCGGCCGCCGCGTTGCGCCCGAGCTGACGATTCTGCGCGAAGCGGCCGCGAGCCTTGGTGCGCCGCCGTCGATGGTGCTGCGCCGCGTCGTGTTGCCGCAACTGGTGCCGGCCATCCGCGCCAGCCTCGCGCTCGGCTTCGCGTTGTCGCTCGGCGAACTCGGCGCCACGCTCACCGTGTATCCGCCGGGCTTCGCGACGGTGCCGATCGTCGTGGTCGGTCAGGTGGAGCGCGGCTACTACCTGCCGGCCTCCGCGCTGTCGCTGATTCTGCTGATGGTCTCGCTCGCCGCGTTGCTGTTGATCGCCGCGCGCGTGCCGCGTCGCCGGGCAGACTGACGAACCTCTTTCGGGAAGCGTGCGGGCGTGCCGCCGTCGCACGTCCGCACATTTCGATGTGGCAAAATTTGTCAAAATGACCGAATATATGCAAACGTCTTCAGTCGATCCGATCGACGTGGTGCGCAGGCATTCGTTGACCACGCTGGTCCGCGACGAAATCGAACGGCACATCGTCGAAGGCGCGCTGACACCCGGCGACAAACTCAATGAAGCCGACTGGGCCGCGCGTTTGCAGGTGTCGCGCGGACCGGTGCGCGAAGCGTTTCGTGCGTTGGAGCAGGCCGGTCTCGTGCGCACCGAGAAGAATCGCGGGGTGTTCGTGCGGACGGTGTCGCTGGCTGAAGCGGATGAGATTTACGCGGTGCGCGCGGTGCTCGAAGAGGCGGCGTGCCGGATGCTGGCGGCGCATATCGACGCCCGCAAGCTCGCGGTCCTGCGCGATTGGCTCGACGCGATGCGCGCGGCGCTCGACACCCAGGATCACGACGCCTACGCGCGCGCCAACGTGGGGTTTCACGATGGGCTGGTGGCGGCGTCGGGCAATCTGAAGCTGTATGAGACGTATCGCAGGCTGGTCAGCGAATTGAGTCTGTTCCGGCGTGCCGCGCTGGAGGTGCATGCGAGCGCGATGGAGCGCTCGCTGGCCGAACACCGCGCGATTCTCACGGCGCTCGCGTCGCGCGACGCCGAGCAGGCCGCGGCGCTGATGCGCGCGCATGTAACTGGCGGCCAGCAGCGCGCGCATGCGGCGTGCGAAGCGGTCTGCGAAGTGACGGGGACGTCGGGCGCGGCGCGGATGTCGTCGGCGTCGAACGAGTGAGAGTCGTGGCAACCTGAATACAACGCGCGTGGCGCGCACGCATGGAAGGCAACGATGGCAGATGCAAACCTGAACGCAAACCTCGACGCAAGCGAACGTACGATCGACGTCAACGGCCGCCGTTACCGGCTACCCACGCAGTCGACGGTGGTGGTGTGCGTCGACGGCTGCGAATTCGACTACCTCGAAGCCGCGGTTGCGGCCGGCGTCGCGCCGTTCATCGGCACGATGCTCAAAGGCGGCGCCGCGTTCAAGGGCGACTGCGTGATCCCGTCGTTCACCAACCCGAACAACCTGTCGATCGTCTGCGGCGTGCCGCCGTCGGTGCATGGCATTTGCGGCAATTACTTCTGGGACCCGGACGCGAATGGCGGCGAGGGCGCGGAAGTGATGATGAACGACCCCGCCTATCTGCGCGCCGGCACCTTGCTGGCCGCCGCCGCTGAAGCGGGCGCGGCCGTCGCTGTAGTCACCGCGAAAGACAAACTGCGCCGTCTGCTCGGCTGGCAATTGAAGGGCATCTGCTTCTCGGCGGAGAAAGCCGACAAGGTCTCGCTCGAAGAAAACGGTATCGCCGACGTGCTCGATCTGGTCGGCTTGCCGGTGCCGGACGTGTACAGCGCCGGGCTGTCCGAATTCGTGTTCGCGGCCGGCGTGCGGCTCGCGCAAACGCGCAAGCTCGACCTGATGTATCTGTCGACCACCGACTACATCCAGCACAAATGGGCGCCGGGCACCGAAGGCGCGAACGCGTTCTACGCGATGATGGACGGCTACCTCGCGAAGCTCGACGCGCTCGGCTGGGTGATCGGCCTGACCGCCGACCACGGCATGAACGCCAAGCACGATCCGCAAACCGGCGAGCCGAACGTGATCTATCTGCAGGACGTGCTGGACGACTGGTTCGGCGACAGGACCACACGCGTGATCCTGCCGATCACCGATCCGTACGTGGTGCATCACGGCGCGCTCGGCTCGTTCGCGACGATCTATCTGCCGCGCGAGGTCGACGCCGCGCAGGTGATCGAACGGATCGGCCGCTTGCAGGGCATCGAAGCCGTGCTCGATAACCGCACCGCGTGCGAGCGTTTCGAGCTGCCGAACGACCGCGTCGGCGATATCGTCGTGGTCAGCACGAAGCATGTCGTGCTCGGCACGCGACGCGCCGACCATGATCTGTCCGGGCTCACGGTGCCGTTGCGTTCGCATGGCGGTATCTCCGAGCAGGAGGTGCCGTTGCTGTTCAACCGGCGTGTCGAAGGATTACCGTCAGGCAGCGGTGGCAAACGCCTGCGCAACTTCGATATCTTCGACATTGCCTTGAATCGCGTGTCGTCATCATGAACGCGACGCTGCGGGACCATCCGGCTTTTCGGGCGGAAGCGCTGCGGCTCAAAGGTGAGCGTGCCCTGCGCTCGCGCACGCTCGACGTGTTCGATCCGTATACCGGCACGCGCGTGGGCACGGTTCCGCTGGCCAGCGTCGACGACGTGCGCGCCGCGTTCGAATACGCCGCCGCGTATGACGCGAAACTCACGCGCTACGAGCGCTCGCAGATTCTCGAACGCGCGGCCGCGTTGTTGCGTGAGCGAACCGAGCAGGCGTCGGATCTGATTTCACTCGAGTCCGGTTTGTCGAAGCAGGATTCGCGCTACGAGATTGGCCGTGTCGCCGACGTGCTCAAGTTCGCGTCGATCGAAGCGTTGCGCGACGACGGCCAAAGTTTTTCCTGCGATCTGACGCCGCATGGCAAGCAGCGTCGTGTGTTTTCGCAGCGTGAGCCGTTGGCGGGCGTGATCGTCGCGATTACGCCGTTCAATCATCCGATGAACCAGGTCGCGCACAAAATCGCGCCGGCGATCGCGACCAACAATCGGGTGCTGTTGAAGCCGTCGGAAAAGGTGCCGTTGTCGGCGTTCTATCTCGCCGACGTGCTGTACGAAGCCGGCTTGCCCACGCCGATGCTGCAGGTGCTGACCGGCGATCCGCGCGAAATCGCCGACGAACTGATCACGCATCCGCTGGCGGAACTCGTTACGTTCACGGGCGGCGTGGCGATCGGTAAATACATTGCGGCGAAGGCGGCGTACCGGCGCGTGGTTTTGGAATTGGGCGGCAACGATCCGCTGATCGTGCTCGAAGACGCCGATCTCGAACGCGCCGCGACGCTCGCGGTGCAGGGCTCGTATAAGAACTCCGGGCAGCGCTGCACGGCAGTCAAGCGGATGCTGGTGCAGAAGAGCGTCGCGGCGGATTTCACCGATCTGGTGGTCGAGAAAACGCGGGCGTGGTCGTTCGGCGATCCGTTCGACGCGGCGAATCAGATGGGCACCGTGATCGACGTGGCCGCCGCGCAGCTTTTCGAAACGCGCGTGAACGAGGCTGTCGCGGCCGGTGCGCGGCTGCGGCTCGGCAACCAGCGCAACGGCGCGCTGTATTCGCCGACGGTGCTCGACGGCATCGATCCGTCGATGGCGGTGGTGCGTGAGGAAACCTTCGGGCCCGTGTCGCCCATCATCACCTTCGACACGCTCGACGACGCCATTCGCATCAGCAATGGGACGGCGTTCGGGTTGTCGTCGGGCGTGTGCACGAACCGGCAGGACGCGATCACGCGCTTCATCAACGAATTGCGCGTGGGCACCGTCAACGTGTGGGAAGTGCCCGGTTACCGGATCGAGTTGACACCGTTCGGCGGCATTAAAGATTCCGGGCTTGGCTATAAGGAAGGCGTTCAGGAAGCCATGAAGAGCTTCACCAATCTGAAGACCTTCTCATTACCGTGGGAGTAAGACCGTGGCATTGAGTTTGAACGACATCCGCTCGCTGTTCGAGCAGTACGGCAAGATCGCCTACAGCGGCGAGCCGGTGACGCAACTGGAGCATGCGCTGCAGAGCGGGGCGTTGGCGGAACAGGCGGGCGCCGGCGACGAGCTGGTCGCCGCGGCGTTCCTGCACGACCTGGGGCATCTGCTCAATCTGCAAGGCGAAACGCCGACGGAGCGGGGCATCGACGATCTGCATCAGTATTTCGCGCTGCCGTTTTTGCGGCCGGTGTTGTCGGACGCGGTGCTGGAACCGATCCGCTTGCACGTCGACGCCAAGCGCTGCCTGTGCGCGATCGACGACACGTACTTCGGGCAACTGTCCGCCGACTCCGTGCGGAGTCTGGAACTGCAGGGCGGCATTTTCAGCAGCGCGGAGGCGAGCGCGTTCCTGCAGAAGCCCTACGCGGAAGATGCACTGCGTCTGCGCAGATGGGACGATCTTGCCAAGGAAGAACATCGCGCGACGCCGGACCTCGATCACTATATGAACCTAGTCGAGCGAGTGATGAGCCGGCGTTTGGTTGCTTGAATGTGAGTGTTGTCTCTGCGCCCCGGCCGGTGCCGGGACGTGTCTTTTGCGCCAATTCTGGCGCGATCAATGCAGATCAAAATAACGCTTGCAAGGCCCTGCGCGGGTCGCTAGAATCTCGCTCTTTCGTGCTTCGGACACCGAGGCACGGGAGGCGGGGGAGCCAGCAATGGCAAGGGTTTCAGCGAAGTGAACGGGTTGAGAAAGTTATAAAAACCTGTTGACGACGTAGCGGAAGTTCTTCATAATCTCGTTTCTCTGCTGCAGATGCAGCGACGCAGAACGAAGCGGTGCCGGGTAGTTGTGAGGTTGGCGACACGTGGTGCTGGTTTGGTAGTGAATGCGTAATCGATCTTTAAAAATTAACAGCCGATAAGTGTGGGCGCTTGATGCGAGACGCGAGGTGGATCTTTCGGGGTCTGCCGCAAAGCGAAAGTATCAAGTCTCACACAGTAATGAAAGGAAGGTTTGACTGTCGAAAGACGATCGAACAATTCGTCAGTACGTTGAGTGAGCGACCGGTTCTTAACGGAACCGAAAAACAGTAACAGGTTTGAACTGAAGAGTTTGATCCTGGCTCAGATTGAACGCTGGCGGCATGCCTTACACATGCAAGTCGAACGGCAGCACGGGAGTAATCCTGGTGGCGAGTGGCGAACGGGTGAGTAATACATCGGAACGTGTCCTGTAGTGGGGGATAGCCCGGCGAAAGCCGGATTAATACCGCATACGCTCTACGGAGGAAAGGGGGGGATCTTAGGACCTCTCGCTACAGGGGCGGCCGATGGCAGATTAGCTAGTTGGTGGGGTAAAGGCCTACCAAGGCGACGATCTGTAGCTGGTCTGAGAGGACGACCAGCCACACTGGGACTGAGACACGGCCCAGACTCCTACGGGAGGCAGCAGTGGGGAATTTTGGACAATGGGCGAAAGCCTGATCCAGCAATGCCGCGTGTGTGAAGAAGGCCTTCGGGTTGTAAAGCACTTTTGTCCGGAAAGAAAACTTCTGTCCTAATACGGCGGGAGGATGACGGTACCGGAAGAATAAGCACCGGCTAACTACGTGCCAGCAGCCGCGGTAATACGTAGGGTGCAAGCGTTAATCGGAATTACTGGGCGTAAAGCGTGCGCAGGCGGTCCGCTAAGACAGATGTGAAATCCCCGGGCTTAACCTGGGAACTGCATTTGTGACTGGCGGGCTAGAGTATGGCAGAGGGGGGTAGAATTCCACGTGTAGCAGTGAAATGCGTAGAGATGTGGAGGAATACCGATGGCGAAGGCAGCCCCCTGGGCCAATACTGACGCTCATGCACGAAAGCGTGGGGAGCAAACAGGATTAGATACCCTGGTAGTCCACGCCCTAAACGATGTCAACTAGTTGTTGGGTCTTCATTGACTTAGTAACGTAGCTAACGCGTGAAGTTGACCGCCTGGGGAGTACGGTCGCAAGATTAAAACTCAAAGGAATTGACGGGGACCCGCACAAGCGGTGGATGATGTGGATTAATTCGATGCAACGCGAAAAACCTTACCTACCCTTGACATGTATGGAAGTCTGCCGAGAGGTGGATGTGCCCGAAAGGGAGCCATAACACAGGTGCTGCATGGCTGTCGTCAGCTCGTGTCGTGAGATGTTGGGTTAAGTCCCGCAACGAGCGCAACCCTTGTCCCTAGTTGCTACGCAAGAGCACTCCAGGGAGACTGCCGGTGACAAACCGGAGGAAGGTGGGGATGACGTCAAGTCCTCATGGCCCTTATGGGTAGGGCTTCACACGTCATACAATGGTCGGAACAGAGGGTTGCCAAGCCGCGAGGTGGAGCCAATCCCAGAAAACCGATCGTAGTCCGGATCGCACTCTGCAACTCGAGTGCGTGAAGCTGGAATCGCTAGTAATCGCGGATCAGCATGCCGCGGTGAATACGTTCCCGGGTCTTGTACACACCGCCCGTCACACCATGGGAGTGGGTTTCACCAGAAGTAGGTAGCCTAACCGCAAGGAGGGCGCTTACCACGGTGGGATTCATGACTGGGGTGAAGTCGTAACAAGGTAGCCGTATCGGAAGGTGCGGCTGGATCACCTCCTTTCTAGAGCTGAACGTGTCGAACGTTGAGCGCTCACGCTTATCGGCTGTGATTCTGAATGGACAATCTTCAGTGCATAGTGTTCTGCGAGCAGGTAATGCGCAGAGTACTTTGCATTGGCGATTGAGCCAGTCAGAGTGATACGTGGTTATAGCAACCATGATATCGGCTGTCGTTCTTTAACAATCAGGAAGAAGTAGTAAAGAGATTCACGAAAGCATATCTAGAGATGGGTGTGTGAGTAGGTGAATCAGGGTTGTGATTGTATCAATGTATGAAAAGGTGATCGAAAGATTGCCTTGGAATACGGCGCAACACGAATACTCAACCTGTAACGATGTGACCCGCGCTGCGTTCCCAGTGAACGCGGTATGAGACACACCCGTTATAGGGTCAAGCGAACAAGTGCATGTGGTGGATGCCTTGGCGATCACAGGCGATGAAGGACGCGGTAGCCTGCGAAAAGCTACGGGGAGCTGGCAAACGAGCTTTGATCCGTAGATGTCCGAATGGGGAAACCCACTCCGAATGGAGTATCCATGACTGAATACATAGGTCATGCGAAGCGAACGCGGTGAACTGAAACATCTAAGTAACCGCAGGAAAAGAAATCAACCGAGATTCCCAGAGTAGTGGCGAGCGAAATGGGATCAGCCTGTACTCTTTATCTTCATTGTTAGTCGAAGGCTCTGGAAAGTGCCGCCATAGCAGGTGATAGCCCTGTAGACGAAAACAGCGAGGAAGAACTAGGTGTACGACAAGTAGGGCGGGACACGTGAAATCCTGTCTGAAGATGGGGGGACCATCCTCCAAGGCTAAATACTCGTGATCGACCGATAGTGAACCAGTACCGTGAGGGAAAGGCGAAAAGAACCCCGGGAGGGGAGTGAAATAGATCCTGAAACCGCATGCATACAAACAGTAGGAGCCTCCTTGAGGGGTGACTGCGTACCTTTTGTATAATGGGTCAGCGACTTACATTCAGTGGCAAGCTTAACCGATTAGGGCAGGCGTAGCGAAAGCGAGTCCGAACAGGGCGATTCAGTCGCTGGGTGTAGACCCGAAACCAGGTGATCTATCCATGGCCAGGATGAAGGTGCGGTAACACGTACTGGAGGTCCGAACCCACTAACGTTGAAAAGTTAGGGGATGAGCTGTGGATAGGGGTGAAAGGCTAAACAAACCTGGAAATAGCTGGTTCTCTCCGAAAACTATTTAGGTAGTGCCTCGTGTATCACCTTCGGGGGTAGAGCACTGTCATGGTTGTGGGGTCCATTGCGGATTACTACGCCATAGCAAACTCCGAATACCGAAGAGTGCAATCACGGGAGACAGACATCGGGTGCTAACGTCCGGTGTCAAGAGGGAAACAACCCAGACCGCCAGCTAAGGTCCCCAAATATTGCTAAGTGGGAAACGAAGTGGGAAGGCTAAAACAGTCAGGAGGTTGGCTTAGAAGCAGCCATCCTTTAAAGAAAGCGTAATAGCTCACTGATCGAGTCGTCCTGCGCGGAAGATGTAACGGGGCTAAGCAATATACCGAAGCTGCGGATGCACATTTATGTGCATGGTAGGAGAGCGTTCCGTAAGCCTGCGAAGGTGCATTGAAAAGTGCGCTGGAGGTATCGGAAGTGCGAATGCTGACATGAGTAGCGATAAAGGGGGTGAAAAGCCCCCTCGCCGTAAGCCCAAGGTTTCCTACGCAACGTTCATCGGCGTAGGGTGAGTCGGCCCCTAAGGCGAGGCAGAAATGCGTAGCTGATGGGAAGCAGGTTAATATTCCTGCACCATTGTTAAATGCGATGGGGGGACGGATCGCGGAAGGTTGTCCGGGTGTTGGAAGTCCCGGTCCTTGCATTGGAGAAGGCGCTTAGGCAAATCCGGGCGCGGAATTCAAGGGTGCGAGGCCATTCACCTAGGTGAAGAAGCAATCGGAAGTGGTTCCAAGAAAAGCCTCTAAGCTTCAGTTTAACAAGACCGTACCGCAAACCGACACAGGTGGGCGAGATGAGTATTCTAAGGCGCTTGAGAGAACTCGGGAGAAGGAACTCGGCAAATTGGTACCGTAACTTCGGGATAAGGTACGCCCCTGTAGCCTGATGCGCCTGCGCGCGTAGGGTGAAGGGGTTGCAATAAACTGGTGGCTGCGACTGTTTAATAAAAACACAGCACTCTGCAAACACGAAAGTGGACGTATAGGGTGTGACGCCTGCCCGGTGCCGGAAGATTAAATGATGGGGTGCAAGCTCTTGATTGAAGTCCCGGTAAACGGCGGCCGTAACTATAACGGTCCTAAGGTAGCGAAATTCCTTGTCGGGTAAGTTCCGACCTGCACGAATGGCGTAACGATGGCCACACTGTCTCCTCCCGAGACTCAGCGAAGTTGAAGTGTTTGTGATGATGCAATCTCCCCGCGGCTAGACGGAAAGACCCCATGAACCTTTACTGTAGCTTTGCATTGGACTTTGAACCGATCTGTGTAGGATAGGTGGGAGGCTATGAAGCGTGGACGCCAGTCTGCGTGGAGCCATCCTTGAAATACCACCCTGGTTTGTTTGAGGTTCTAACCTTGGTCCGTAATCCGGATCGGGGACAGTGCATGGTAGGCAGTTTGACTGGGGCGGTCTCCTCCCAAAGTGTAACGGAGGAGTACGAAGGTACGCTAGGTACGGTCGGAAATCGTGCTGATAGTGCAATGGCATAAGCGTGCTTAACTGCGAGACCGACAAGTCGAGCAGGTGCGAAAGCAGGTCATAGTGATCCGGTGGTTCTGTATGGAAGGGCCATCGCTCAACGGATAAAAGGTACTCTGGGGATAACAGGCTGATACCGCCCAAGAGTTCATATCGACGGCGGTGTTTGGCACCTCGATGTCGGCTCATCTCATCCTGGGGCTGTAGCCGGTCCCAAGGGTATGGCTGTTCGCCATTTAAAGAGGTACGTGAGCTGGGTTTAAAACGTCGTGAGACAGTTTGGTCCCTATCTGCCGTGGGCGCTGGATATTTGAAGGGGGCTGCTCCTAGTACGAGAGGACCGGAGTGGACGAACCTCTGGTGTACCGGTTGTCACGCCAGTGGCATCGCCGGGTAGCTATGTTCGGAAGAGATAACCGCTGAAAGCATCTAAGCGGGAAACTCGCCTTAAGATGAGATATCCCCGGGGCTTCGAGCCCCTTGAAGGGTCGTTCAAGACCAGGACGTTGATAGGTCAGGTGTGGAAGCGCAGTAATGCGTTAAGCTAACTGATACTAATTGCCCGTAAGGCTTGATCCTATAACAGGTGTGTCTCTCTCTCGACCCGCGTTAGCGCTTTAGCGCTTACACGGGTCCGATCCCCGAAGGGGAAGACACACGGTTGAGATCAGTGTTGTGCAATACAGGCACAACCCAAAGTAACACTGAGAGGCATCCTCTCAACTACTTCTTCCAGATTGGCTGTATTGCCCCAAAGGCAGTGCGGCAACAAGTCATGCCTGATGACCATAGCGAGTCGGTACCACCCCTTCCCATCCCGAACAGGACCGTGAAACGACTCCACGCCGATGATAGTGCGGATTGCCCGTGTGAAAGTAGGTAATCGTCAGGCTCCCTAGCAGAAAACAGAAACCCCACCCAAAAAGGTGGGGTTTCTGTCGTTTACGGCCGTGGAAATAGCACGACATACGCCACCGCTCACTAGCAATCACGCGTGCAAAAAGAACCGCACAGACTCATGCACGCGCAAACAACGGCACACCTAGATTGCCGCGCGCTTAGCTCCAACCATCCAACGCGGCCCGCAGGGCCCAAACGACATCAAACTACCCCTGCGGCACCTGTCGTCAGCTCGATATCACTGCGCGCTAATGTCGCCTGTACCGCTTAAGCCTGCCGGAACCGTCGCATCGATAGTCATCTGGCCGACTTCGGCCAGCAACGCCTCATCGCGTGCAATGACTTTCGGCAGGTGTGTGCGCAAGAATTCAACCCATGTCCGTGTCTTCGCGTCGATAAACTTGCGTGACGGATACAGCGCGTAAACATTCATCTTCTGTAGCGTATATTCGGGTAAAACACGCAATAACGTGCCGTCACGCAATCCCGAAATCGCCGCGTAAAGCGGCACCATGCCGATCCCCATTCCCTCTCGAATCGCCACAATCAGCGATTCGGCGATGTTGACATGCACCGGCCCATTCACTTCCATCATCTCGCTGCCATTCGGGCCGTCGAGCAGCCAATCGTGAGGCGGAAATGCCGGCGTGTGCAGAATCAGACACTCGTGATGCGCGAGGTCTGCAGGCTTCTGCGGCGCGCCATGCGTGCGCACATAACCCGGCGACGCGCACAAAATGCTAAAAGTCGTCCCCAGCGGTAGCGACACGAGATCCGAATTGGGTAGCGTCGACGCACCGATCACCGCGACGTCGGCACTGCCTTCGAACAGATCCGGCATGCGCTGCGACAACGTCAACTCGACGGTCACCTCCGGATATTGCGCGCGATAGCGCGAAATGGCCGGCAGCACGTAGTGTTGGCCGATGCTGGCAAAACTATGCATGCGTAGCGCGCCGCTTGGTCGTTCGTGTGCGCAACTCGCTTCTTCTTCTGCAGTGCCGACATCGGCGAGTATCTGCTGACATCGTGTCAGATAACGCTCGCCGGCCGTGGTGAGGGCGAGTCGTCGCGTCGAACGGTTTAGCAAGCGGGTGCGTAGGTGAGCTTCGAGTTCCGAGACCGCGCGCGACATCGCGCCGGTCGTCGAATTAAGCGACTGCGCGGCGCCGGTAAAACTACCAGCTTCGACCACGCGTACGAACACTCGCATATTTTGTAACGTATCCATCGATCCTTCTATTTCACGGCTGAGGCCGTATTGTCCGCCTGCCGGGCAAGCGCATTGTTGTTCGTTCTGGAAGGGACGTTTAGCCGCAGTCCTCTTAATGTGCGCATTGCATGCTCCTACAATCGGCGCCTGGCTTGCCGGTGCGCATCTGCATCATCCTGTTCACCGGCGCTTCTCTTTGTGGCAAACCGGAGCGCACAGCTTTCCGATGAAACGTCAACATGCGATCAGACCGACGGCGGACTTCCGCCGGCAGTGGAACGTCATGTTGCACAGGCTTAGTCCGGCGCTTCGCGATTGGGCAAACAGCGACGGTCTGATCTGGCTGCATCTGCTGAAAACGGTCACCGCGGGTCTGTTGGCGCTGGGCATTGCGATGCTGCTGGATCTGCCGCAACCGCGCATTGCCATGACGACGGTGTTCGTGCTGATGCAACCGTTCAGCGGCATGGTGCTCGCGAAGAGTTTCTACCGGATTCTCGGCACCGCGGTGGGCACGCTCGCCGCGCTGGCGCTCGGCGCGCTGTTCGTCCAGCAGCCCGAGTTGTACATGCTCGGCATGATCGGCTGGGTAAGCGCGTGTATCGCGGCGGCGGTCCGGTATCGGCATTTCAGGTGGTACGGCTTCGTGCTGGCGGGTTATACCGCCGCGCTGATCGGTATTCCGAACGTCACGGCGCCGCATGATCTGTTTCTGGCGGCGCTCACGCGCGCGGCGGAGGTGGCGGTTGGCATTGTGTGTTCGAGCGCGGTGAGCGCGTTGATCGTGCCGCAGCGATCCAGTCTCGCGCTGCGTCGCGCGCTGCAAACCCGCTACGCAAATTTTACTGCGTTCGCCGCCGATGTGCTGAATCGCGGCATCGAGCGAGGTCAGTTCGAGCGGCGTTTTGCGGACCTCGTCGACGAAATCGTCGGCTTCGAAGCGACCCGCACGTTCGCCACTTTCGAAGATCCGGCGATGCGTTCACGCAGTCAGCATCTCGGCCGTTTGAACGGCGAATTCATGGACGCCTGCGCTCGTCTGCATGCCCTACATCAACTGCTTAAACGTCTGCGAGCCAATGGTTCGGAGTCGAAAGTCGGCGCGATAAAGCCGTATTTCGATGAGCTGGCCGGACTCCTTTCGCCGCCCTCCGGGACACTCGCCATGGCCGATGCGACCGGCGTCGCTAGCCGTTTGCGGCGCTTTCAGGCGACCTTGCCACGTCGCGTGCGTGAAACGAGACGGCCGCTGGAGGCCGCGCCCACGGAATCGCTGGCGGACTTCGATACGTCGGCGGAACTGTTGTACCGCTTCGTCGACGAATGGATCCGCTATTCGGAGACTTACGCGTCGTTAGCCGCGCGGCGCAAACCGGCGGAGACGCGGCAACGCAACGCTAGCCGCTACGTGAGCCGGACGAACGGCTTTGTCGTCGCGTTCACGTTTATCCGCTCCGCCGCGGTCATGGCGATCGTCGGCTGGTTCTGGATCGAGACCGATTGGCCGAGCGGCGGTCTTGCCGTGATCGGCGCGGCATTGGCTTGCGCGCTGACGTCCACTGCGCCGAATGCATCGAAGATGGCCATGCAGATGGCGGCCGGCGCCGTGCTGGCGACCATGACGGGTTACCTCTTCACGTGCTACGTGTATCCGAATATCGACGGCTTTCCGCTGCTCTGCGCGATGCTCGCGCCCGTGCTGGCGCTCGGTGCGTTCATCGCGACGCGCAAGCGCGCGGCGGGGTACGGCATCGGCTTTTCGGTGTTCTTCTGTCTGCTTGCCGGACCGGACAATGTCGTGACGTACGCGCCGGATCTGCTGATCAACAACGGCATCGCGTTGACAGCGTCGATGCTGGTCGCGGCGTTGGCTTTTGCGGTGATTTTTCCCGCCGATATGCCCTGGCTCGTTGAACGGATCATGGGCGATTTGCGCGCGCAGGTCGTGTCCGCATGCAAGGACGAATTGCCCGGTCTCAACCAGCGGTTTCAGTCGAGCACGCATGACCTGACCGCCCAGTTGCGCATGCTGCTGACGCGGCGTTCGAGGCGTCGACGGGATGCGTTGCGCTGGATGCTCGCCACGCTCGAAGTAGGCCACGCGGTCATCGATCTGCGCAACGAAACGGCGCGTGCTGCTTATGCGGCGGCGCTTCATCCGCGCTGGAACGCTTCCCTCGAGCGTACTTGCGACGATCTCGCGCGGCTCTTCGCGCGTCCGAACGCGCAGGCGCTCGAACGTGCGCTGGTGTCTGTCCGCGCGGCGACCTGGATCGCGCAGGATGTTCTAGGCATCGTGCATGTCGAGCGCGATAAACGTCATGACGTGCAGCGGATTCTGAGCTGTCTGCACTTCATTCGTACGGCATTGCTCGATAAGGACGCGCCTTTCAATGCGTGATGATTGCGGCGCGTAGTTCGCGCGGTTTAACGGTGTGCATCGGTACACAGGGTACTGTCAGCGCTCAGCGAGACAACCTCCGCGACACAACGCCAACCACACGCATCGCCACGAGCCCGCTTCGATCCTTCCACCAGATGGAAATATCACTTCCGCCTAGCCCCGTTTATCTACAGGGACCGCAGCCATATAGTTTGATCACTGCCACGCAGTCACCACAAGTCACCGCCGAGCAGTAACCGTAAGCCCTGGAGAACGAAATGAACGTGTTGAAGATTGCCCTGATTGCCTGCTCTTTGTCCGCAGTTGTCGCCCAAGCACAAACGGCGCCGGCCGCCCCCGAACAACAGCTTGCCCAAGCGAGCGCCCAGCGCGCGAACGGCGTCGCCGAGCAAGGCCGCGTCGCGGTGCCGGCCGCTAAAGCGAATGTCAGGGCCGAAGAGTGCGTCGGCCCCGTGAGCTTCTGCAATCTCTACTTCGGCAGCTAAACAGCGCCACGTGCAACACACGCCGTACCTGCAAGACCCGTCGCGCGATTGATCGAGCGACAAAAAGCCTGACCGCGACGCCGTTGCACCTTGACGCCGCGGTCGGTGCGACAATCCGGCTACCGAGCGGAGCGTACCGCAGATGTACGCACCGGTAGACTGGACTGGTGACTATGGAGAGACTCAGTTTCATGTACCAAGACCGGATTCGTTGTGCCGCGTTGCGCGGAAAAATCACGTCGGCGGCTGAGGCAGCGCTGCTGATCAAGGACGGCATGCGCGTCGGCGCCAGCGGCTTCACGCGCGCGGGCGACGCGAAGGCCGTTCCCGTTGCGCTCGCCGAGCGGGTGCGCCAGGAAGGCAAGCCGCTGCAGATCACGTTGATGACCGGCGCATCGCTCGGTCACGACGTGGACCGCATGCTCACCGAGGCGCACGTGCTGGCGCGTCGCTTGCCGTTCCAGGTGGACAAGACCTTGCGCGACGCGATCAATCGCGGCGAAGTCATGTTCGTTGATCAGCATCTATCCGAAACCGTCGAGATGCTGCGCGCGAACCAGCTCGGCAAACTCGACCTCGCCATTATCGAAGCCGCCGCGATCACCGAGACCGGCGGCATTGTGCCGACCACCTCGGTCGGCAATTCGGCGAGCTTCGCGATCCTCGCGGACAAGGTGATCGTCGAACTCAATCTCGCGCAGCCGCTCGCGCTCGAGGGCTTGCACGACATCTGGATTCCGGGCCGCCGGCCGCACCGAGAGCCGCTGCCGATCATGTCTCCGCGAGACCGGGTCGGCACGCCGGCTATCGAGATTCCGTTCGAAAAAATCGCGGCAATCGTCATCACCAACATGGCCGACAGTCCGTCCACCGTGCTGCCGGCTGACCAGGAAACCGAGCTGATCGCCGGTCATCTGATCGAATTTTTCCAGCACGAAGTGGCGCTTGGGCGCATGCCCAAAAACCTGCCGCCGTTGCAGGCCGGTATCGGCACGATTGCGAACTCGGTGCTGGCCGGTTTCGTCGACGCACCGTTTGAGCCGTTCGAAATCTACTCGGAAGTGCTGCAGGATTCCACCTTCGATCTGATGGACGCCGGCAAGGTCACCTTTGCGTCCGGCGCGTCGATCACGTTGTCGGCCGCGCGCCAGGCGCAGGTGTTCGGCGAGCTCGAACGTTATCGCGACCGTCTCGTCCTGCGTCCGCAGGAAGTCAGCAACCACCCCGAAGTGATTCGTCGGCTCGGTTTGATCGCGTTGAACACCGCGCTGGAATTCGACATTTACGGCAACGTGAATTCGACCCATGTGGGCGGCACGCACATGATGAACGGCATAGGCGGTTCGGGCGACTTCTCGCGCAATGCGTCGTGCGCGATCTTCGCCACCAAGTCGATGGCGAAAGGCGGCCGCATTTCCAGCGTCGTGCCGATGGTGCCGCATTGCGATCACAACGAGCATGACGTCGACGTCGTCGTGACGGAGCAGGGCCTCGCCGATCTGCGCGGATTGGCGCCGCGGGAACGGGCGGTGTTGATTATCGAGAACTGTACGCATCCGCTCTATCGCGATCTGCTGCGCGACTACTATCGGGACGCTTTGAAGCGGGGGGGACAAACGCCGCACCAGTTGGACCAGACATTTGCCTGGCATATCCGGCTGCGCGATACCGGCTCGATGTTGCCAGCGGAAGAGGCGGGACTTTAAATCAGTTGGCCTGGCTAACTTTGCAAGCCATGTCGGCGTCAGACGGCTTTCGCCGCTGACGCCGTTATGTCAGATGCGCAGATGCGGTACTCAGGTGCCGCGTCGGATGAGCCGGATAAGAAACAGCAGAATGACCGCGCCGATCACCGCCGTGATGATCGAACCGATCCAGCCACCGCCCAGCGAAATATGCAGCACGCCGGCGAGCCAGCCGCCGATAAACGCGCCGACAATCCCGACGATGATGTCGACGATCAGGCCGAAGCCGCCGCCCTTGACGAGCACGCCTGCCAGCCAGCCAGCGATCGCGCCGATGATGAGCCATGCAATGATGCCGTGTTCCATAATCGAGACTCCCTAGTTGAGTGTGAAAAATTCACGGTGACAGAGCTTAGTCGAAGCTTATGGGACAGTCCATATTCAGGACGCGGAATTAACATTGTCTGAATCTATTGCAAGCTAAGTGTAGACGATGCGCGCGAATATGGGGGACTTACACGCGGCGCTCATTCAGGCCGCTCATTCAGGCGTCGGCTCCGCTTCCCTGGCGGTCCAACTGACGCTGGACACGCTCTTTTCCATGCTGATGCGGCTGGCCATCTGTTCGAGCTTCGACTGATCTTTAGGATGCAGCTTGACGATCGCGGTGACGCGAATGCGTTGTGAATCGTCGTCGACGTCTTCGCTCGTCAGGCTTTGAAACGAGAGCGGCGTCGAATACATCGAGTTGGAGACGGCGGTGCGAATGTGGATCTCATCGGCTTCGCGACAGACGATTGTCAGCACATACTCGCGCACCAGATCCGCGTTGGACACCGGCGTGGCGTTGATCATGCGGCTCACTTCGCGCAACACCGTGTTGGTCAGCAGCACGACCGCCGTGCCGGCCAGCGCCGGTCCGTAATGACCCGCGCCGCACAGCACGCCGACCGCGGCCGAGCACCATAAGGTCGCCGCGGTGTTGATCCCCTGAATGGAACCCTTGTCGCGCATGATCACGCCGCCGCCGAGAAAACCGACGCCGGACACGACATACGCCGCGATCTGCGTAATACCGGCCGTGCCGTTGCCGGTCAGCACGCCGAGCGTAACGAACAGGCACGCGCCGCTCGCGACCAGCGTGATGGTGCGCAGGCCGGCATTGCGCTGCCGCATCTGCCGCTCGAGGCCGATCGCGACGCCGCAGGCGAAAGCGGCGAAGAGCCGCCAGACGAATTCAATTGTCATCGTAAAGAAAGGTTGAGGCGCGTGTTCGCACAGTGTGAACCCAACGCATGACAGCAGCACGCTTTCCTCGATGGAATGCGGCGGCGGACAGGCGTGACGAAGCACGCAAGCGAGGCTTGCGGCGCTGTAATGCATCCGTGTCGGCATGGCGTCGAGCCACGCGACACTTCACTGGCAGTACGAGGGTATCAACGCGAGAATATCAACGCGAGGGTATCAACGCGAGGGTATCAACGCGAGGGTATCAACGACGTGCACCGTCGGCCCGAAGGCAAGACGGCGACAGAAAAAGACTGACGCGGAAATCTTGCCGATCAGGCGATCGGGCGAATCGAAGCTCGACTGGTACAACTGCTACTGTCCAAGATCGTGATTCCGGTTAGATGAACTGGCCGAATTTTAGGCAGCTCTGCAAAGTTAAGTCAAGCTGTGACGACGTGTGATGGAGAACGTTTTGTCGTGGGCCTGGGAAGAGTGGGGTGGTGTGTGCGGAATTATCCATGCATCAATACGGACTCCGAATATTGACGGAAGCCGTCCTGGAAAACAGACTATTCGCTCGCTTCGAAACGAGTCGTGCTCGCGCCGTGCTCGCGTCGCGCAATGGCGACGGCGCAATCCATCCGCACGGCGTTGCCCGTTAATCGCCCTTCACCCCAATCGAGGAATCTATGAAAGCTAAAGCTCTTGGCGTCATTGCCGGTGCGTTGATCGCAGCCGCTCCGCTCGTGTCGTTCGCCGCCGGTCTGCCCGCGCCGTTTGAAGGCAGCAGCACGCTGCAGGCGGACGGTCTCGTGAAATCGGTCGACCAGGTGAAACATTCGGTGACCGTGCTCGACGCGCAAGGCGGCGAAGCGTCGTTCGATATCACCGACCCGGCGAACCTCGCGCAGATCAGACAGGGCGGCAAGGTCCACATCCGTATGGTGCGCAATGCGGTGGTCAGCGTGACGCGCGGTGCGGACGGTCACAGCGCCGGCGCGCAAAGCGCGCAGCCGAACACGGTTCACAACGTGACGGCCGAGGTCCAAAGCATCGACCATGCGTCCGGCATCATGGCGCTGAAAAGCCCGAACGGCGCGGTGTTTCATATCCAGGGCCGCGAACCGGCCAATGTCGCCGGTGTGACGCCGGGCATGCAGGTAATGGTGGCGTTCGCGCAGCAGGTCGACGTGGCGGTCGCGCCCGCGCAGTAATCGACGGGCGACGTGTTAGTCCGGCTCGCCGGGCACGAGGCGCAGGCGTGTGATTTCAGACGGTGCGCCTAAGCGCTTCGGCGGGCCCCAGTAGCCGGTGCCGCGACTCGTGTAGACCCATAGACCGTTCAGGCGGGCGAGGCCGGCGGTGAACGGCTGCTGGAACCGCACGAAGAAGTTCCATGGGAAGAACTGGCCGCCGTGCGTATGCCCCGACAGTTGCAGCGTAAAACCCGCGGCGGCCGCGGCTTCGGCTGAACGTGGCTGGTGAGCGAGCAGCACCTTGATCAGTACATCGCCTGGTGCGCCGGCTAGCGCCGCAACCGGGTCGCTACGATGCAACGGATCGTGATGTCCCGCCGAATAGTCGGTCACGCCGGCAATCACGGCGCGTGCGCCGTCGTGATCCACGATTACGTGCTCGTTGAGCAGCACCTTGAGGCCAAGGCGCCGGAACTCGGCGATCCACGCGTTCGCGCCGGCGTAGTACTCGTGATTGCCGGTCACGAGGAACGCGCCATGACGCGCGCTGAGACGTGACAACGGCTGGGTGTGCCGGGTCAGTTGCGGCACGCTGCCGTCCACCACATCACCGGTCACGGCGATCAGATCCGGCTTCAACCGATTCACCGCGTCGACGATCGCATCGACATAGCGGTGCTTGATGGTCGGACCAACGTGAATGTCGCTGATCTGGACGATCGTGAAGCCGTCGAGCGCGGGCGGCAAATCGTCGATCGGTACGTCGATCGTCACGACTTTCGCGCGGCGGCGGGCGTTGAAGAGACCGACTAGCGTCGAGAGCAGGGCGAGCAAGGGCACGGCCGCCGCCGAGCCCGTACGCCAATGCGCAATGCTGATGGTGTACGGCCAGATCGCATCGACGGTGAGCAGCGAGGCGAGCATCAGATCGCGGGCGAAGGTCAGCACCAGCAGCGACGAGAAGAAACCCATCGCCAGCAGGCCGACCCAGGCGAGCCGGTCGCCGAGCGGCTGGCGTTTGATCGTGCGCGCCAGCATGCCGAGCGGAATCAGAAAGATCGACAGCACGAGCCACAGCGCGCACAACCAGCGGCCGGTGGTGTCGACCGGCATGTCCGGAATCAGACGCAAGCCGACGTAGATATGCAGCAGGATGCCAATCAGGATGATGCGGACAAGAAACGATGAGCGGCGCATAGGGACCACGGAGGCGGGAAGGGGCCGGCACGAGCAGAGGACCGGCGGCGACTCGTGGGCCGCGGTAACGCCATGCCGAACGAGTCGAATCATTCTACCGGCATGCGCAGCGGTTTGCCGGCGGTGCCAAATTCACCGCTACAGCGCCTCGGTCGCCGTTTCCGGATACGGTCCAAACGCCTGGCGCATTGCAGCATTCGCGGCGCTTCCTTAGCGGGATCTGATTGCCGTGGCAACCTAATTAAATGGGCTTTGAATTGTGTCCGCGCGTGGACTATGCTCAAAAAGAACCGTCTTGTAACAGGGCGACCGCGCGCGCAGACGCGGCCATGCGGCGGTTTGCGTCCGTTGGGTGGGGCGCCGGAAGAGGGCAAAGCGGGAGGGGCATCATGAGACTACTCAGATCAGACAACGAGTTGCATCACGGGCACCACGCCCATCATGTCGGCCGTGAGGGCAAGCGCGTGATGCTGCCGCTCGTCGTCATCTCGCTGATGGCGATCGGCCTGTACTACAGCGTGCGCGGTATCGACTTCTCGGAGCTGGGCAGGAGCGCGCTGTTCGATGTCGTGATGCTCTGCGTGGCGCTGGGTATCGCGGGGTTGTTCGGCGTCGTCGGCGCATGGGTGCGTTCGAATGGCGACGACGCCGGCGAAGGCTTCTGCTTCGTCGGCGCGTTGATCGGCGCCGTGGTGTTCTACGTCGCGCTCTTCAGTTGAGCGCGACGGCGCTCGGTACGTATCAGACGATCTGGGCGGCTTCGTCGAAAGCAAAGCGCGGGCTGCGCGCGAACAGTTTCGACGGGTCGCCATAGCCCAGATTGATCAGGAAGTTCGACTTGACGGTCGTCCCGGCGAAGAAGGCTTCGTCGACCTTGGCGGCGTCGAACCCGGACATCGCGCCCGTGTCCAGACCGAGCGCCCGCGCGGCGAGAATCAGGTAGCCGCCTTGCAGCGTCGAATTGCGAAAGGCGGTGTCCGCGATCGACTTGTCGTTGCCGACGAACCAGCTGCGCGCGTCCGCGTGCGGAAACAGTTTCGGCAGATGCTCGTAAAACGCCATATCCATCCCGACGATCACCGTGACCGGCGCGGCCATGGTCTTGTCAAGATTGCCCGCCGACAACGCCGGGCGCAGCTTTTCCTTAGCCTCCGGCGTTTTGACGAACACGAAGCGGCCGGGGCTCGAATTCGCCGAGGTCGGGCCGAGCAGCACCAGTTCGGTCAGTTGTTTGAGCACGGCATCGTCGACCGGTTTCGCCTGCCAGCCGTTATGCGTGCGCGCTTCGCGAAAGAGTTGATCGAGTGCCTGGTCGGATAGCGTCATGGTGAAGTCCTTGAAAGGTCTAAGAATTTAAAGGCATGAACCGAAAAGTCCGGATGAAGCCGCCGGATGACAGCGCAAGCCGCGCGTATCAACGACGTCTTCGGTGCCGCCATAATAGCCAAGGTTTCCACCCGCGCGCTTCGCGTACGCCATCGTTTCAGCTTCATTCAGCATTCGCATTGGTATCAGACCATCTCATGACGGATCTTTTCGCGGGTTCTGCCGATGACCTGCCGACGCCCGACGTCGACTGGTATCCCGACTGGCTGACGCCCGCCCTCGCGGCGCAGGTTTTGACGCAACTGATCGACGAAGTCGCCTGGCGTCAGGACGTGATCGGCACACCCGCCGGTCGCGTGCCGTTGCCGCGCTTGACGGCCTGGCAGGGCGAGCCGGATGCCGTCTATGTCTACTCGGGCATTCGCAACGTGCCGCAGCCGTGGACGTCGACCGTCGCCGAACTCAAGGCCTCGGTGGAAGCCGTCTGCGAGACGCGCTTTAATAGCGTGCTGCTCAACCGCTATCGCAGCGGCGCCGACAGCATGGGTTGGCACGCGGATCGCGAGCCTGAACTCGGCGTGCGTCCGGTGATCGCGTCGGTGAGCCTGGGCGTCGCGCGCACATTCGATTTGCGCCACAACAAAACCGGTGTCGTGCAGTCGTTCTCGCTGAAGGGCGGCAGCCTGCTCGTAATGAAGGGCGACACGCAGGCGGACTGGCGGCACCGGGTGCCGAAGGAGCCGCGCGCGGCCGGGGAGCGGGTCAATTTGACGTTTCGCTGGGTGACGCCGCGGTGAGGTGCCGCTCCACTGGGCGGGCTCGCTGCGCCTGCTGCTAAGGCGAGCAATTGGCGGCAGCGTGTCTGGCTGCGGCCATTCGGCAAACATTCGGCAAATACTCGGAAAACCCCACCAACCGGCCTCGAACCCGATCCCGTCGCTCATACCAAAATTGGTATCGCGAACGCGAATCATAGGATTGGACGGTTAACGCCCCACACACTACGCTACATCACGATCCACGCACCGTGAGGGCCGCAAACACCGGCCGGTTCGATGGGTCGTCGACACTACAACGATCAGGAGACAGTCATGGCGAATACACGACGCGCCGCATGTCGTGCGTTGGGCGCGCTCGCACTCTGCGCGGGCATCGGTACGCTAACGCTGACCGCGCCGGGCGCTTACGCGCAAGACAAACAGATCACCCTCGGTTTCGCGCAGGTCGGCGCGGAAAGCGCATGGCGAACCGCCAACACCGAGTCCGTGAAGTCCGCGGCGGCGGACGCGAAGATCAAGCTCAAATTCTCGGATGCCCAGCAGAAGCAGGAAAACCAGATCAAGGCGATCCGCTCTTATATCGCGCAAAAAGTCGATGTGATCGCGTTCTCGCCGGTCGTCGAATCCGGCTGGGAACCGGTGCTGCTGGAAGCGAAAGCCGCGAAGATTCCGGTGATCCTGACCGACCGCAATATCGACGTGAAAGACACCTCGCTCTACGTGACCATGATCGGCTCCGACTTCATGGAAGAAGGACGTCGCGGCGGACATTGGCTCGAAGATCACTATAAAAGCGAACAAGGCCCTATCAACATCGCCGAACTGCAGGGAACGGTCGGCTCGGCGCCTGCCAATGACCGGCATTCCGGCTTGCTGGAAGTGATCAAAAACGATCCGAAATTTAAGATCATCGCGTCGCAAAGCGGGGATTTCACGCTGGCCGGCGGCAAGCAGGTCATGGAAGCGTTTATAAAAACTTATGGAAATAAAATAAATGTAGTTTATGCGCATAACGACGATATGGCGCTCGGCGCGATCCAGGCGATGGAGGAGGCCGGTATGCATCCGGGCAAGGACATCACCGTCGTTTCGTTCGATGCCACCAAGGGTGGCTTCCAGGCGATGGCCGCGGGCAAGATGAACGTCGACGTGGAGTGCAGTCCGTTGCTGGGACCGCAGTTGATGTCGGCGGTGAAAGATGTCGTGGCCGGCAAGCCGTTGCCCAAGCGCATTCTCACGCAGGAGACGGTGTTCCCGATGAGTGTCGCGGCGCAGACGCTGCCGACGCGTAAGTACTGAGGCCGATGCCACAAAGTACTCAGGGTTACTGAGGAAACGGCGGGGCATGGCGAGTGAAGTTCGGATTGAGCGACAAGGTTTCTCCAGCGGTGCCTGGCCGCCCGGTTGCTTCGGCAGCGGGCGGTCTATTTTCCGGTGAGGGTTGCTGGAGGCCGCCGAGTGACGCCAAATGCCGCTGACCGCCGTTGCCTATCACCGGGCGCTTCGAGATTTAGAAGCGACGCAGCAAGCCACAGGCGTCCATCGAACGCTGTACCACCGATCGAGCGAGGTCTATGACGCATCCCGCTTCCGAACCGAATCCGCAGGCTATGGGCGCAGCCGCTCATCGAGCGGGCGATGCAACCAGGGCGGCCAACGCGAGCAACGCCGACGCCCGCGCCCCCATCCTCGCCACCACCGCGGTCACCAAGACCTTCCCCGGCGTCAAAGCGCTGCAGCGGGTCGATTTTCGTCTGTTCCCCGGCGAGATCCACACGTTGATGGGGCAGAACGGCGCGGGCAAATCCACCTTGATCAACGTGCTGACCGGCGTGGTCGCGCCTGACGCCGGCACGATCCGTCTCGGCGGTGAGGTCGTGGCGTTTGCTTCGCCGCAGGAAGCGGAAGCGGCCGGCGTGCGCACCTTGTACCAGGAAGTGAACCTGTGCCCGAACCTCTCCGTGGCGGAGAACATTTTCGCGGGGCGGCAGCCGCGCCGCTTCGGTGCGATCGACTGGCCCACTATCAAGCGCCGTGCGCAGGCTGCGCTTGCGCGCCTTGACGTGTCGCTCGACGTCACCCGTTCGCTCGACGCCTACCCGATCGCGGTGCAACAGATGGTGGCGATCGCGCGGGCGTTGTCGGTCGACGCGCGCGTACTGATTCTCGATGAACCGACTTCGAGTCTCGACGATGGTGAAGTGAGCCAGCTTTTCAAAATACTTCGTCATCTTAAGCAGTCGGGTATCGCGATTCTGTTCGTCACGCATTTTATCGAACAGACGTATGCCATTTCCGACCGCATCACGGTCATGCGCAATGGCGAGCGAGAAGGCGAGTATCTGGCGCGTGATCTGCCTGCGGATCAACTGGTCGCGAAGATGGTCGGCCACGAGCGCATGAGCGCGCGCTTGCGCGAAGCCGCGCATGAAGGTCATGGGAGTTACGAGGGCCAAGAGGGCCAAGAGGGCCACGACAGGCCGCTGGTCAGACAGCAGACCGTAAACGCAACCCAAGCAACCGAGGCAACGCAGCCAACCGAGGCAACGCAGCCAACCCAGGCAACGCAGCCAACCCAGGCAACGCAGCCAACCCAGGCCACCCCAACCACCCACCCCTTCATCGAACTCCAAGGCGTCGGCCGCCGCGGCACGCTGCAGCCGATTGACCTCGACCTGCAACGAGGCCAGATCCTGGGACTCGCCGGCCTGCTCGGCTCGGGCCGCACGGAAACAGCGCGATTGCTTTTCGGCGCAGATCGCACCGACAGCGGCGTGATCCTCATCGAAGGCCGCGCCGTGAAACTACGCTCGCCGCGCGATGCGGTCCGTCACGGCATCGGCTATTGCGCGGAAGACCGCAAGAAGGAAGGCATCGTCGCCGAACTGTCGATCCGCGAAAACATTCTGCTGGCGCTGCAAGCAAGGCGCGGCTGGTGGCGCAAGATCAGCCGGCAACGTGCGCGCGAGTTGGCCGACCTATGGATCGAGCGGCTCGGCATCAAGGCCGCGGACGCCGAGCAACCGATCGGCTTGCTGTCCGGTGGCAACCAGCAGAAAGCGCTGCTGGCGCGCTGGCTCGCCACCGATCCCACCCTGCTGATCCTCGACGAACCCACGCGCGGCATCGACGTCGCCGCCAAGTTCGACATCATGGACCGGCTGCTGGCGCTGTGCGCGAGCGGTCTGAGCATCCTGTTCATTTCGTCGGAGATCAGCGAGGTGCTGCGCGTCAGCCATCGCGTCGTGGTGTTGCGCGACCGTCGCAAGATCGCCGAGGTCGCGGGCAAGGCCTCGAACGAAGACAACATCTATCGACTCATCGCGGGGAGCGGCGAATGAAACTCGCGAACTGGTTCGTACGCGACGGCGCCGAGCGTCCGTTGATCTGGCCGTGCGTCACGCTGGTGTTGTTGTGCGGCCTGAACCTGTGGGTCAATCCGCACTTTCTGTCGCTGCGCATGCTCGACGGTCACCTGTTCGGCGCGCCCATCGACGTGCTGAATCGCGCCGCGCCGCTGGCGCTGGTGGCCACCGGCATGACGCTGGTGATCGCCACGCGCGGCATCGACATTTCGGTCGGCGCGGTGGTGGCGATTGCGGGCGCCGCGGCGGCCACGATACTCGCGACGCAACCCGAGCCGAGCGCGCAGCTCGTCGCAGAGGCGTTGGCGGCGGCGTTGTTCGTCGGCGTGTTGAGCGGCATGTGGAACGGCTTGCTGGTGTCGTTCGTCGGCATGCAGCCGATCATCGCAACCTTGATTCTGATGGTGGCCGGCCGCGGCGTCGCGCAATTGCTGACGGCCGGGCAGATCATTCCGATCGGCGCGCCGGGCTATCTGTTCGTCGGCGGCGGGTATTGGCTGGGCGTGCCGTGCTCGGTCTGGATCGCCACCGTCGCGGTACTCGCCACCGCGGCGCTCGTGGAAGGCACCGCGCTCGGCCTGTTCATTCGCGCGATCGGCATCAATCCGGTTGCGACGCGTCTGGTCGGGCTGCGCTCCAAAGCGCTGGTTTTCGCGGTCTATGGGTTCTCGGGATTGACCGCGGCCATGGCGGGCATTCTCATCAGCTCGAACGTGCGCAGCGCCGACGGCAACAACGCCGGCCTGCTGCTCGAACTCGACGCGATTCTCGCGGTGACACTTGGCGGCACCTCGCTGCTCGGCGGCCGCTTCAGTTTCGCGGGCACCGTACTGGGCGCGTTGATCATTCAGACGCTCACGTACACCACGTATTCGATCGGCGTGCCGCCGGAGGCGACGCTGGTCGTCAAGGCGGCCGTGGTGCTCGCGGTGAGCGTGATCCAGTCGCCGGCGGCGCGCGCGCTTGCCGTGTCGTTCGGCAGATCGCTGCTCAGGCAACGCGGGGTGGCGCGATGAGGCGACTCTTCGACGCGTTGGCTCATCTGGTCGATCCGCGCACGCTGCCGATCGCCGTCACGATTCTGCTGTTCTGCGCGCTATTCGGTTTCGGCTCGGTGATGTACACCGGTTTCTTCTCGTGGCAGGTACTGCTCGATCTGCTGATCGACAACGCGTTTCTGCTGATCGTCGCGATCGGTATGACGTTCGTGATCGTGTCCGGCGGGATCGATCTGTCGGTGGGCTCCGTCGTTGCATTGACCACTATCGTCGAAGCGGTGCTGTCCGAACATCTGCATCTATCCGTCTGGCTCATCGTGCCGATCGTACTGCTGATGGGCACGGTGTTCGGCGCGGTGCAGGGCGCGCTGATTCACTTCTTCCGTTTGCAGGCGTTTATCGTGACGCTGGCGGGCATGTTCTTCGCGCGCGGGTTGTGCTTTCTGATCACGACGCAGTCGATCACGATCACCGATCCGACCTTCCAGAAAATCTCCGCGTTCCGGCTCGATATCGGCGTGGGCTCGGTCACGGCGAACGTGCTGATTGCGTTGGTCGCGCTGCTGGCGGCGATTTATGTCGCGCATTTCACGCGTTTTGGCCGCAACGTGTACGCGGTCGGCGGCAATGCGCGTTCGGCGTTGCTGATGGGCTTGCCGGTCGCGCGCACACGCATCGGCGTGTACGCGTTGAGCGGTTTCTGCTCGGCGCTCGGCGGCGCGGTGTTTACGTTCTACGTGCTGTCGGGCTATGGCTTGCAAGGGCAGGGCATGGAACTCGATGCGATCGCGGCGACGGTGATCGGCGGCACGCTGCTGACGGGCGGCGTGGGCTATGTGATCGGCTCGCTGTTCGGTGTCGGCATTCTCGGCACGATTCAGACGCTGATCACGTTCGACGGCACACTTAGCTCGTGGTGGACCCGTATCGTGATCGGCGCGCTGCTGTGCGCGTTCTGCCTGCTGCAGCGGCTGATCGAGCGGCACGCGAAATCGGTGCGGCGGCCTGGCGGCACCGATGCGGCGGTGGTCACGGCGGGACGTGAACGTGGACATAGCGACGGACCGGCGTCGTCGGATTCCCATGTGATTGGCCGCGCGCCGGAGCAGGCTTGAATCAGGCCGCAAGCTCCCGCCCTTTGGTCTCGGGCAACGTCAGCGCGGCGAGAATCACCACCCCGTACGCCGCCGCGGCGAACACGCCGATCGCGTGACCGAGCGTCATGGTTTGCGATACGTAGCCGATCAAAAACGGAAAGGTCGCGCCGACCGCCCGGCCGACGTTATAGCAAAATCCCTGACCGGAGCCGCGAATCCGCGTGGGAAACAACTCGGTGAGAAAGGCGCCCATACCCGAGAAAATGCCCGATGCGCAAAACCCGAGCGGAAAGCCGAGCACGAGCATCGACAGATTATCGAGCGGCAGTTGCGTGTAAAGCAGCGCGATCGCGCAAGACGCCAGTGCAAAGCCGATGAACGCACGCTTACGGCCGAACCGGTCGCTGACATACGCGCCCGTCAGATAGCCGCAATACGAGCCGACGATCACCACGCCGAGATAGCTGCCGGTGCCGATCACGCTCAGATGCCGTTCGGTTTTCAGATACGTCGGCAGCCAGGTGGTGACCGCGTAGTAACCGCCTTGCACGCCGGTCGCGAGCACCGACGCGCGCAGCGTCGTCCAGACGATCTCGCCGCGAAAGATATCGAGCAACGAGGTACGCGTTTGCGTGGCGGCCTGTGCCGCTTTCTGTTGCCGATGCACGTCCGGCTCGTCGACGAAGCGGCGAATCCAGATGACGAACGGCGCCGGCGCAATGCCGATCGCGAACAGCACACGCCACGCGTAGTCGGCCGGCACGAGTGAGAAAACGGCCATGAACAGCAGCGTCGCGATGCCCCAGCCGATCGCCCAGCCGGCCTGCACGAGGCCCACGGCCTTGCCGCGGTCGCGCGCGCGGATCACCTCGCCGATCAGCACCGCGCCCGCCGTCCATTCACCGCCGAAGCCGAGCCCCATCAAGCCGCGCGCCCACAGCAGCTGCGAAAAATTTTGCGCCAGCGCGCAAGCCAGCGTGAAAATCGCGAACCAGAGAATCGTGATCTGCAAGGTCTTCACCCGGCCGATGCGATCCGACAGCACACCCGCCGCCCAGCCGCCCACTGCGGAACTCAATAGCGTGACCGTGCCGATCAGACCGGCGTCGCCGCGTGTGATGCCCCATGTCGCGATCAGCGTCGGGATCACGAAGCTGAGGAACTGCGTGTCCATCGCGTCGAGCACGTAGCCGATCTTGCAGCTCCAGAACGCGCGCTTCTCGCTCGCGGAGGTCTGCCGATACCACGCGAACGGGCCTTTCCCTGTGCCGGATGCGTCGTAGCGCTCGGCGTCTGCGGTCAACTGCGCTTCGGTTTCCATGCTTGAACTCCGGTCGTCATGGTTGGCCGCGCGTTGTGCTGGCGCGCGGCTTGGGGTTGAGGCGATCAGGCCGATGGGGCCAATGGGGCCAACAAAACGCCGCGCTTACAGCACCGCGAGCGAGGTGTTGGGAATGTCGGTCACGAGCATGTGCCCAGGCTTGTGTGCGATCGCGAACGGCAAGCGCGCGCTTTCGATCGCGACTTGCGGCGTCACACCGCAAGCCCAGAACACCGGCAGTTCATCGCTGCGCACCTCGACTGCGTCGCCGAAATCGGGCCGCGCCAGATCGCGAATACCAATCAGCGACGGGTCGCCGATATGAACCGGCGCGCCGTGCACCGCGGGGAAGCGGCTGGTGATCTGGATCGCGCGGATCGCGTCGACGGCTTTCATCGGCCGCATCGAGACGACGCGGTTGCCGCCGAACACGCCGGCCGGCACGTTGCGTTCGCGCGTGCGATACATCGGCACGTTGACCTGTTGTTCGATGTGGCGCAGCGCGATGCCTTCGCGTCGCAGCATTTCTTCGAAGGAGAACGAGCAGCCGATCGCGAACACCACCAGATCATCGCGCCACAATTCGTCGAGGCTGCGGACTTCCTCGGCGCGTTCGCCGTGGCGGTACACGTAAAACGCGGGTACGTCGTTGCGGATATCCAGACCGGCGCCGAGCGCGGGCACGCGCCAGTCGCCCGATTCGCCGATGCCGAGCAGCGGACATGCTTTCGGGTTGAGCATGCAGAAGCGCAGGAAGTCGCCGGCGGACTCGCTTGGGAGGATCGCGAGATTGGCTTGCGCGTAGTCGCCGCAATAGCCGGCGGTCGGGCCGGACAGGCGCCGCGTGCGAATCTGCTGACGAAACTCGGATGGGGTGTAAGGCATGGACGTGCTGGCTCCAGGTCGATGACGTCGCCGATTTGGCCCGATCAATGGGCCAGCGATAGAGCCAGATTAGTAACGTCAAAAATATCCTTCCAGCGAGTTTTTATTGCGTTTCGTTAAATTAAACTTAACGCCATCGGCATGACTCGCGGCGTGTTTGCGGCGATGATCGCGTGCCCGATCGTCGCTAACTGGAGAGCGTCCGCAATGAATACCCGCTTCGTCGAAACGTTTCTGACGCTCGCCCGGCTGGGCAGTTTTCGCGCGACCGCGGCAGCGATGCACGCCACGCCCGCGGCAATTTCGCTACGTATCAAAACGCTGGAGGCCGAGCTGGGTGTCGAGTTGATCGAACGCGAGGCGGCGGAGTTTCGGCTCACGCCGAACGGCGAGCGGCTGCTCGCGCATGCGCGCTCCGTGGTGCAGGCCACGCGCTCGCTGCAACTGGCCGCGCAGGACGAAACGCAACTGGCCACGCGGCTTCGGCTCGGCGTCATTGAAACGGTGGTGCATAGCTGGCTGCCGGACTACATACGGATGCTGAACGCGGAGTATCACCGTATCGTCGTGGACCTCACCGTCGATTCGAGCGCGGTGCTCGGTCCACGACTGCGGGCGGGCGAACTGGATCTCGTCATTCAGGTGGAGGAAACCGCCGAGCACGAAACGTCGATCGTGTCGGCGTTGCTGGCGAGCTACCCGGTGCGCTGGATTGCGCGCCGCGACCTGATTCCCGCCGGCCGCGCGAAACACGTTCAGACGCTGTTGAGCAAACCGGTGCTGACGTTCGGTCGAGGCACGGCGCCGCAACTCGCGGTCGAAGCGATCGTGCAGATGCTCGCGAAGCGGGCGGGAGTGCCGCTCGCCGGGACGCAGGTGACGTGCATGCCGTCGGTGGCGGTGATCGTGAAGTTGCTACGCGATGGCTATGGGATTGCCGCGGTGCCGGCGCTGTTCGTCGAGCCTTACCTGAGTAGCGGCGAGCTGGCGCAGTTGCAGGTGCGCCCGTTGCCGCCGCCGATCAACGTGGCGATGTATTACCGCGACGATGCGGATGTCGGCGTGCTGGCGGCGTCACGGGTGGCGCGAAGCGCGTGCGATCGGTACGCGAAGGCGATGGGGCGGCAGTTGATCGAGAAGCGGTGAGGCAAGGGAGCATTGCGACAGCGGGCATCCACGCTCGACTCAACGCATTTCCATCCGCCGCCGCGCGGTTGCCACCAGTCGTTCGAACGAAAAACCGCTTGCCGCAAGCGCCGCGCTATCCGGAAAGTACTCGCGCACGATATCCGTTGATACCTGCCCGGGCGGCGCTTCGATCAGCACGCGGGCGCCCATTTCCTGCATCACGGTCAGCGCGTCGAACCAGCGCACGGTGTGGCGCATATTGGTCGCGAGATCGTCGCGGATGGCGTCCGCTGTGTGCAGCGAACGCGCGCCGCGATTGCCGATGTAAGTGCTGCGCGGCGCGTGAAACGGCACCTGCTGTGCGTAGGTCACCAGTTCATCCGTGGCATGGGCGAGCAACTCGCAATGCGACGGCACGCTCACCGCGAGCCGGGTGGCTTTGCGCGCGCCTGCCGCGAGCGCGCGCTCAATGAACCGGTCCAGCGCGTCGTTCGCGCCCGCCATCACGATCTGGCGCGGCGCGTTGACGTTGCCGATATACACGCGTTGTTGCGCTTCGTCCGCGTGCTGCGCGGCGAGTGTTTCCAGTTGGTGCTCGGTCAAGCCCGATACCGCCGCGAGACCGTAGCCCGACGGGTACGCCGTTTCCATCAATTCGGCGCGTCGTCGCACCATCTTCAACGCGTCGTCGAAGCGCACCGCGCCGCAACTCACCGCCGCCGCATAAGCGCCGACCGACAAACCCGCGCTGATTTCAGGGGCGAGCTGTTCGGCGGCTAACGCACGGGTGACGGCCACGCCCGCGATCGTCAAACCGATCTGCACGGCGACCGTCGAGCGCAATGCGTCCGGTGTGTCGAGCGTCAGCACATCGGCATCGAGCACGTGGGAAGCTTCGTCGAGCGTGTCGCGTACGGCAGGATGCGACGGCAGACGGTGCAGGAATCCGTCGGTTTGCGCGCCCTGGCCGGGGAAGATCAGCGCGAGCATCAGGCAAGCTCGCCGCGATGAGCGACGCTCCACGGATCGGCGATCAGGTGCGGGCCGCTTGCATGACGCGCCATCACGCGGGGTTTGTCGGTTGCCCATTCGGCTAGCGCGACACCGCCAGCGGGAGTGTCGAGTTGTGCATCCACGCGAATGCCGGCGTTTTTCGCGTGCGTTTGCAATTGAGTCAGCAACGCAAGCGCGTGGTCTCGCGTGAGCGACTCCGGCGTGCGGATCAGCAGATCCAGATCGCTCGAAGCGGTCACCGTGGGCACTTGCGTCGCCAGTTCAAATCCGGCGCTGCCTGTCGGGCCCCAGACGAATCCGTGCAGCGGACCCGCCGCATCGCATTGCAACGCGGCGAGCGCGACGAAAGCAGCCAGATCGCCTCGCACGGCAAGCGGTTTGGATTGCGCAAGCGCCTCCGGCGGCACCGCCGTTTCGATGTCCGCGACGCGCGCCCACGTGCCATAACGCTGCGCGCGTCCTACACCCCGTACACCGATTGCGACGAAACCGTCAGCCGCCAGCGCTCGTCTCACGACCGCAACCGGCGCGCGTGCGAACGCTTCGCGGACCCACGGCGGTTCATCGTCGACGCTCTGCAAATGGCGCAGGCGCAACAGATCGTGCGGCTGCCATCGCGTATCGCACGACAACGCGTGTTCGATGGCGAAAGGCGGGGCCGCGAACGTCTGCATCAGGCGGCATCCCATTGTTCGGCGAGACGCCGACGCACTTCGATCGACGCCGCGCGATTCTTCTGCGCCGCCGCCGATTCCAGCCGATGCGACAGGCCCTTGCTCCGATCGTTGCGCGCGCTACGAATCTGTTCGCTCAACACCTGGCGTACGTGTTCGATTTGCGCGGCGTCCGGCGCATCGGCATCGACGCCGTCTATCAGTTGATCGAGCAGGCCGAGTTTCGCGAACGACGCCATCGAATACGACATCGGTACGATGGTTTCGCCGAGCTTGTCGAGCTCTTCGACGGTACGACGCGTGACGCGCGCGGCCGCTTCCTTGCCCATGGCGTGGACCATCGTGCCGGGCGCGTCGAGCGCGACGATGCGGTTGGCCTGATAGCCGTGCGCGAGAAATGCGCCCGACATGGCCGGCCCGACGATCAGCGCAACCACGGGATGCCCCGCGTCGCGAGCCGTTGCGTACGCATCGACACCGGCCGCGCAGGCGAGCTGAATGCCGAGCATTTCTTCACGATAGCCATACGCCTGGCTTTTCACGTCGACGATCGCGACGATCGGGCGGCGCGTACCGCTCGCCGCGTCTTGCGCGATCGCTTCGCGTACGGCACGTGCAAGCAGCCAGCCCTGTTCGAGACCGACGACGTTATCCGTCGCGCGCGGGAAGCGGTTGGCGGGATCGGGCACGACGGTCACGAAGCGCGCGGTCTCGCCGCCGAGCGACGCGTCGCCGCTCCACACGGGCGCGGCACTGGACGGTTCGCCGGCCAGCGCGTGAAACCAGCGCGCGCCGCGGCTCAACGGGGTGAGAGTGGTATCGCTCATGCTTGCTCCTTGCGCGGCTCGGTCGCGGCCTGCTGGTTGAAGACCTCGCGCATGCTTTCCGGCGTGACGCTGGCGGGATCGATTTGCGCGAGGCGGTTCAGAAACAGGTCGACCTGTTCACTGCGATGCGCGGCCGGCACGCCTTGAACGAACGCGGCATGCACCGCGGCGCGCACGGCGTCGGCATCGTCTTCGACCAGTTGATCGGCGAGCGCGGTCGCCGCGCGTTGTTCACCGCCGATCAGTTGCCACACGCGGCGGCGATCGCTCGCATCGAGTTCGTCGATGCCGGCTTCCTGTTCGATCACTTCGGGGCCGTTCATGCCGAGTCGCCCCTGCTTCGTGACGACCAGATACGAACACAGCGACGCCGCGAGCGACATGCCGCCGAAGCAGCCGACCATGCCCGCGATCACGCCGACCACCGGCACATGCCGGCGCAACGCGACGATCGCCGCCTGCATTTCGGCGATCACCGCGAGGCCGAGATTGGCTTCCTGAAGCCGCACGCCGCCGGTTTCGAACAGCACGACCGGGCGCACGATCTTGCCGCGCTCGCAGTCGCGCAGCGCCAGTTCGAGCGCGGCGGCGATCTTGCTGCCCGATACTTCGCCGATGCTGCCGCCCTGGAACGCGGACTCGATCGCGGCGACCACGGCGGGCTCGCCGTCAATGGTGCCGCGCGCGATCACGCAGCCGTCGTCGGCCTGGCAGACGACGCCTTGCAGCGGCAGCCACGGCGATTCGATCCGGTCGAACGGGCCGAGCAGTTCGCGGAAGCTGCCGGCATCCAGCAGCGAGCGCGCGCGTTCGCGCGCCGGCAGTTCGATGAAACTGTCGCGCAACATCGGCGCGGGTTGAAGATTCGCGACGGTATTCATGCGGCGTCTCCTTCTTCGGCGGCTTCGACGGCTTCCGCGAGTCTTAACGCGACCACGCCGGGCGTCGCGCCGAAGTCGTTGATTTCGATTTGCGCGGCGCCGTCGTAGCGGGTGAAGAAGCGGTCGAGTACGCTTTTCCAGATGTGGCTGTAGCCGTCGACGCTAGTGCGCACCACCACATGCGCACTCAACGCGGCCGCGGCCGCGGAGGAATCGGCGGGCGACAGCAGCACTTCCAGATCGCCCGAACCCACCACGCCGACATGCGCGCGGGTCGTGACGGCGCGTTGCGCCGGATAGTCGAAGGTCAGATGTTCCATGAGTCCTGGCTCCCGCCGGCTTCGTGATGCGCCAGCATGTCGAGAAAAAGGGTGGCGGCGAGCAGATCGGCTGCGCCGCCGGGCGATGCGTTGAGGGACAGCAATTCGTGTTCGAGCGCGGCGAGGGCGGCACGGCCTGCCGGCGCGGAACTGCCGCCGGCGTTTAGCACGCGTTGCGCGCCACGCTGGCCGGCGTGCAAGCCCGGCAAACCCGCGCGATGCAGCAGGCAGGTGTCGTCGAGCGAGGCCATGATCGCGAGCAGTGCGTCGACACGCGCGGCGTTTTCGTCGACGCCTCGCGCGCGCGCCGCGAGCAAGGCGGGCAGGCCGACGTCGATCACATGCGGGAAACCGTCCTGCGCTTCGCGGCGCGCGCCGCCTACCTGATAGCGTTGGCGTGCGCGTTCGCCGTGACTGTCGGAGGGCGCGGCGAAGCGGTCCGGAAAGCAGGCGATTTGCGCGGCGTTTGTGCAGATTTGCGAGGCTTGCGGCCGGGTCGTTTCGCCGCCGCTGATCGTCATCGTTGCGCCCGCAACCAGCAGGCCGACGATCCAGATCGCGCCGCGATGCGCGTTGCTGCCGCCGGTGGCCTGGAGCATGTCCTGCTCGCCGCTGCGGCCGATCTGCGCCAGTTCGGCGCGCAACAACGCGGACGGCTCGCCGCGGCGGCGCGCCGCGTGCGCGAGCGCCGCGAAGGTCGGTTCGAGCGAGTGCGCCGAGCGCAGCATGAGCGCGAGATCGAGGTCGCGATGCGCGCCGCTGCCGCGCTGATCCACCAGCGCGGGCTTGGGCGTGAGCTGGACTTCATCGATCAGCGCGTTGACTGCGTAACGGGCGAGTTGCGCATCGGAAGGGAATGCGTGGAGCAATGCGGCGCGCGATTCGGCACGCGCGGCGGGCGGGGACGATACGTCGACGCATCCGAATCGTGCGCCGCGCTCCCGCACGGCAACCCGCGCGGACGACCGCTCGACACGCTTCAACAACGCAGCGGGCGCCATGCTTACCAGCTCCTGAAGCGTGCCGGCGGCGTGTACAGACCGCCCGACCACGTCACCAGATCGTCGATGCTGCGCGCCGCCAGCAGCGAACGCTTCGCTTCGCCGCGTCGAATGCCGAGGTCCTCGGGATACGCGACGATGCCGCGCCGGCGCAACTCCGCCGTCTTCTCCGGCTTCGCGCGCAGCCCGATGGGCGTAACGCCGGCCACGGCGGCAATCGCCGCGCGCCGCTCGTCGATGCCTTCGGCCTTGTGCAGATGCGCGATACCTTCCTCGGTGACCACATGGCTGACGTCGTCGCCGTAGATCATCACCGGCGCGATCGGCATGCCGCTTTTCGCGCCGACCGCGACCGCGTCGAGTTCATCGACGAAGGTCGGCTCGCCGCCTTTCTTGTACGTCTCGGCCATTTGCACGACGAGCTTCTGCCCGCGCGACACCGGGCCCTGATCTTTCAGCAGTTTGAGCCAGGCTTCGCTCGAATGACGCCGGCCGCGCGGATCGTGGCCCATGTTCGGCGCGCCGCCGAAACCGGCCAGACGGCCGCGCGTCACGGTGGATGAATTCGCGTCCGCATCGATCTGCAAGGTCGAGCCGATGAACAGGTCGACGCCGTATTGCCCGGCCAGTTGGCACAGCACGCGGTTCGAGCGCAGGCTGCCGTCGTTGCCGGTGAAGAACACGTCGGGACGCGCTTCGATATACGCCTCCATGCCCACTTCGCTGCCGAAGCAATGGATGCTGTCGACCCAGCCCGATTCGATTGCCGGAATCATGGTGGGATGCGGATTGAGCGTCCAGTTGCGGCAGATCTTGCCCTTCAGGCCGAGCGCTTCGCCATACGTGGGCAGCAGCAGTTCGATCGCGGCGGTGTCGAAGCCGATGCCGTGATTCAGCGACGTCACGCCATACGGCTCGTAGATGCCGCGGATCACCATCATCGCGGTCAACACCTGCAGGTCGCCGATATGGCGCGGATCGCGCGTGAACAATGGCTCGACGGCGAACGGCCGGTCGGCCTGCACGACCACGTCGATCCACGAACCGGGAATGTCGACGCGCGGCAGTTCGTCGACGATCTCGTTGACCTGCACGATCACGATGCCATGCCGGAACGCGGCGGCCTCGGCAATGGTGGGGGTGTCTTCGGTATTCGCGCCGGTGTACAGATTGCCGTGACGGTCGGCCTTTTCCGCGCACAGCAGCGCGACGTGCGGCGTCAGATCCACGAACATGCGCGCGTACAACTCGACGTAGGTGTAGATCGAGCCGATCTCGAGCTGGCCGTCTTCGAGCAGTTGCGCGACCCGCAGACTCTGCGGCCCGGCGAACGAGAAGTCGACCTTGTGCGCGATGCCGCGCTCGAACAGCGTCAGATGCTCAGGGCGCCCAATGCTCGAAATCAGCAGATGCACGTCGTGAATTTTTTGCGGATCGACCTGCGCGAACGAACGCGACAGGAAGTCGGCCTGTTTCTGGTTGTCGCCTTCCAGCGCAACGCGGTCGCCGGGCTGGATCAGCGTTTCGAGGGCATCGACGATGCGGTCGGTGGGCAGTACGCCGTCTTGCAGCCAGGGCGCGATGGCCGCGAGGCGGCGGTTCTTTTCGTCGCGGCGCGTGGTCCACGAGCGTGCGGCAGGCGGCGATGCAGCGGCTGAAGCAGCAGTGATTTCGGCAGGTCGGTTCATCGGCTCAGTCAACTCCCGGTGGCAAGACGCGGGCGTCGGCCGCGCGGCTTGGGTTGATTTGCGAGCGCGGCTTCGGCCTGCGCACGTTCGGTCAGAAAACGGTGAAGCAGGTCGCCGGTGCCGAGCAGATGCGCGACGACCTGTGCCTGCGCGGCGGGAATATCGCGGCGCTGCACGGCGTCGAGCAGGGCGGTGTGCTCATGGTCCGATTCGCCCTTGCGCGACGGCAAGTCCAGCTTCAGCCGCAGATAGCGTTCGCCGCGCCGATGCAACGTGCCGATCATGTCCTCGAGTTGCGGACGGGCGGCAGGCGCATACAGGCTCATATGGAACGCGACGTTGCGCGCCACGTACAGCGCCGGGTCCGGTTCGCGTTCGGCGGCGCGGCACAGCTTCGCAGATTCGCGCAGCGTGGCGGCCGTGTGATGGGGAATCGCGAGACCGATGGCCAGGCTCTCCAGTGCCGAACGGATCTCGTAGATTTCGCGCGCTTCATCCGCCGACAATGGTGCGACCGTCGCGCCTTTGTGCATGGCGGCTTTCGCCCAGCCTTCGGTTTCGAGCAGGCGCAAGGCCTCGCGCACGGGAATTGCGCTGACCGAGAAATGCCGCGCGATTGCGTCCTGCCGCAGCGGCGCGCCAGGCGCCAGCGTGCCGTCGACAATCGCGGCGCGCAGCGCCTCCGCGATCATGCGGGACGTGCTCTCACGGGGCGCCGCCGCCGGTAAAAGCGGGCTGCGCGCGGAGGCGTCCAGGGGAAAACCATCTATTGCGTCGCTCATAATATTGAATATTATATATAAAAAAGCGCACTTATAGACGGGCAAATCCGGAAAGTTTTTCCCGGCTCGCCGCGCACCGTTCCTCTGTGTTGTATGAGGACGGCGCGGTTCGTTCAAGCCGCCGCGCGTCGTTTCATCGATTCCCTTTATGGACGCCAACCCGTACGTCAACTGCAGGGCCGGAGGAGCATGATGAATTCACTAACCGATCGCACGTCGGTCACGCGGCGGCGCACGCCGCTCAATCGTTCGCAGATCGCTGGGTTTTGGGGCGCGTGGGCAGGCTGGACGCTTGACGGCATGGACTCGTTCATCTACGCGCTCGTGCTGACACCCGCCTTGACCGAGTTGTTGCCGCGTTCCGGTTACGCGGCCACGCCGGCGAACGTCGGCCTCGCCGGGTCGATTCTGTTCGCGCTGTTTCTGGTCGGCTGGGGCCTGTCGTTCATCTGGGGGCCGCTGGCGGATCGCTTCGGCCGCACCAAGGTGCTGGCCGGCACGATCTTCACGTTCGCGATCTTTACCGGGCTCGCCGCGACGTCGCATAACGTGTGGGAACTGGGTATCTACCGCTTCATCGCGGGGGTGGGGATTGGCGGCGAGTGGGCGCTGGCCGGCACCTATGTGGCGGAATCCTGGCCGGAAGACCGCCGCAAGATGGGCGCGGGTTATCTGCAGACGGGGTATTACGCCGGGTTCTTCCTTGCGGCTGCGCTCAACTATACGGTCGGCGTGCACTACGGCTGGCGCGTGATGTTCCTGACCGGCGCGGTGCCGGTGGTGGTCGCGATTCTGGTGTTGCTGCGCGTGAAGGAAACGGACAAGTGGCAGAAGGCCGAAGCCGGCGCGGCGCGTGCGAGGCCGCTGCGCGAAATCATGGGGCCGGCGTACCGGCGTCGCACGTGGGTGGCGTGCATGCTGCTGACGATTGCGATTATCGGTTTGTGGGCCGGCGCGGTGTATGAGCCGTCTGCGGTGATTCAACTGGCGACCAAGGCCGGCATGGCGAAGAACGACGCGATCAGAACCGCTTCGCTCGCCACGGGGCTGCTGTCTATCGCGACGATTCTCGGCTGTCTCGCGTTGCCGCCGATGGCCGAACGGATCGGTCGCAAGAAGACGCTGGCGGTGTACTTCGCGGGGATGGCGATCGCGATCGTCGGCAGTTTCGGCTGGGCCTTCTATCTGCCGAACGGACTCGCGCCGTTTATTGCGTGGCTCTTCGTGCTGGGTTTCTTCGGCGGTAATTTTGCGCTGTTCAGCTTGTGGCTGCCGGAGCAATTCGAAACCCGTGTGCGGGCTACAGCGTTCGCGTTCTGCACGTCGTTCGGGCGTTTTGTCGGGGCGGGGGTCAACTTTCTGCTCGGCGCGGCGGTGTTGCATATGCATACGCTCGGCGTGCCGGTGGCGTTGACGGCGCTCGCGTTCGTGATCGGGCTGTTCATCATTCCGTTCGCGCCGGAGACGAAGGGGGAGGTGTTGCCGCAGTGATCGCCTGCCGCTTCCACTACGACGATTAAACAAAAAAACCAGCGCCTCTCCCGAAGCGCTGGTTTTTTCATTCTCACCCTCGGCGCGCCCAGCGCGCCGACCCCCTTACATCTTCCATCTCACCGACGCCGTCAGCGTGCGCGGTGCGCCCGGCATGTTGTACATATCCGCATTGCCGTGCGCCGCGATGAAGTACTTGCGGTCGAACAGGTTATCCAGCGTCAACGCGACGTCGACGTTCTTGCCGTGATAACCCGCGCCGAGATCGAAGGTCACGAACGACGGCAACGTCACCGCGTCGCTAGCCGACGTATAACGCGCCGACTGGAATTGCGCGCCGCCGGCCGCATAGAAACCGTATTTCAGATCGCGCTTGATCCACACGCTCGCGCTGTGACGCGGCATCAGCCCCGGCGTGTTCTGGTTCAGTAGCAGCCCGGCCGAACTCGCTTGCGGCGAGCCATCCACATTGCCGTTCAGGTACGCGTAGCCTGCGTAGACGGACCACTTCGGCGCGATTTCGCCTGTCATCGACAGCTCCAGGCCGCGTGTGTGCTGCGTGCCGCTCGGCAGCGCGTAGGTCGGGTTGGCCGGATCGGCGATCTGCTGATTGGTCTGCTTCATATCGAACAGCGCGACGCTCGCGCTCGCGCGGCCCAGGTCGAATTTCGAGCCGACTTCGAAGGCGGTGGTCTTTTGCGGCGCCAGCGCCGAACCGTTCGCGAACGCGCCGCTGCTGATCAGCGTATCGGCGAGCGGCGAGAACGACTGGCTATACGACGCGTACAGCGACACCCAGTCGAGCGGCTCGTAAATCAAACCGACGCGCGGACTCCACGCGCGATCCGTACGGTCCAGATTGACGTGCGCCGACGTGTAGTCGTTGCGCGTCTGCGTCAGATAGTCGAAGCGCAGGCCGGCGAGAATCTTCCAGTGCTCGGTCAGCGAGATCAGGTCCTGCGCGTAGACGCCGGCCAGCCCCAACACCGTCGCCGCATTCGTCTTGGCCGGCACACCCGGCGTTACGCCCGGCAGATTCACCAACTGCGGGTTGTACAGGTTGTAGGTCGCGACCTTGGTGGTCGAGTAGATGGTGTCGAACTTCTGCTGTTGCGAGAGCTCGACGCCATACAGCAGCTCGTGCTTCATGCCGAACAGCGTGGTTTTCTGCGTCAACTCGAACAGACCGTCCACGCCGTGATCCTGACGGAAGCGGGTACTCTGATCGAGCGTCACGACCGGATTCAGCGCGGTCTTGATCGGCTCATACGTGACGTAGTTTTTGCGTTCGAGCGAAAAGTCGTACGCGCGTACGGCGGTGTGCAGCGACAACGAATCGTTGAAGCGATGATCGAGCGACGCGGTCGCGCTCTTCGCATCGACATCGTTATACGACGTGTTCGCCGCATTCGACGAGCCGTAATACGTGTTGATCGGCACGTTGACCGGGCGGCCGAGATAGGCCGGCAAGCCCTGATCCGACGTGCGGCGATCGTGCAGATAGTCGGCTTCGAGATTGAGGGTTGTGTCTTTATCGATCCGGAATTGCACCGACGGCGCCACGGCCTGACGATTCAACTGGAACTGGTCGCGAAAGCTGTTCGAGTTCTCGGCCGCGCCCGTGATGCGAAAACGCGCGGCGTCGTTCGCATTCCAGCCGAGATCGAATTCACCGCGCCGTTCGCCTTCGGTGCCGAGCGTCACGCCGACCGACTGCTTGGGATTCGCGCCCGGTTTCTTCAACACGCGATTGATCAGGCCGCCGGCCGAGCCGCGTCCATAGAGCACGGCGGCCGGTCCCTTCAACACGTCGATGCGTTCCACGTTCGACAGATCGCGGTAGTAGAGCGCATCGTCGCGAATACCGTCGACGTATTGATCGGTGATGTTGTTGAAGCCGCGCAACGTGATCTGGTCGCGCTGGCCGTCGCCGACGGAAAAGCCGATGCCCGGTACGTTGCGCAACGCGTCCTGCAACGAGGTCGCGTTCTGCTCGTCGAGCAGCGCGCGCGGCACGACGTTGACGGTTTGCGGCACGTCCATCAGCGACATGTTCATCTTCGTCGCGGTGTTCGACGTGCTGCTGTCGTACGAGCGATCGGCGGCGGCCTTGACGGCGATCGCGGGCAGCGTGTTGTCGGCCGGGCCGGCGACGGGTGCGGCTTCCTGAGCCAGCAAAGGCCGGGCGCTGGCAAGCGAGGTAGCGAGCAGCAGCGCGCGGTAAGTTTTCTTTTTGACGTTCATGAAGACGTTCTTGGCGTGTGGATCGGTGGAGTTATCGATTTGGGGTACAGCAAAAGCGCACGCATAAGCGCGCGCGCACGGCAAAGCAGCCCGTCGTGTGGTCGGTCAATTAAAACGAAGGTGGTGAATTCCCCTGAAGCGATCGGATGAGTTCGAAATTGAAACGGCCGGGGCGCCGTGCGTCAGCGCACGAAGGGTGCGGACGTGACATCGGCTGCCTCGGAATGGCATGTCGATGTGGGGTTGGGAGATACAGCAGAAGCCGGATCAGTGTCCGTGTCCGGCTTGTAATATCCTGAAATTATAAACGAGAACGATTCTCGACTGTGCTAATTGAATGGAAAAACACAGGTTTTTGTAATTTCAATCCGCATGGCGCCGCGCTCGCGCGCCGGGCCGCAGCAACGTCAGCAGCGGCCAGCCGAGATTAACCCCCAGACTCGCGACGACGATCAACACCATGCCCGCCAGTTGCGGCATCGACAGCGCGCGTCCGTAGACGACCGCATCGACCACGATCGCGGTCAGCGGATAGACGAACAGCAGCACGGCGATGATCGGTGTGGTCAGCTTCGGCAGCGCGCCGTAGATCAGCACGTACGAGAGTCCCGTATGCAGCACGCCCATGCCCACCAGCCAGAACCATTGCATCGGACCGATATGCACAGCGGTGAGCGGCGCGATAAACGGCAGGCACACCACGCCGACCGCGCACTGCGCGAGCGTCAGCAGATGCGGGCGCAACTCGCCGAGTCCTTTGGCGATCAACGTGACGCTCGCATAGAGCACGGAGCCCGCGAGCGCCTCGCCGATCCCGATCAGATAGCTCGTATGGCCTTGCAGATTCTCCGTGGCCGCCACGCCCGACGCGAGCACGAGTCCGACGAAAGCCGTCGCGATCCAGCCGAGCCGGTCGATGCCGAGACGCTCGTTGAACAGGGCGGCGCCGATCAGCACGACCCAGAACGGCTGCACGTGAAACACCACGGTCGCGACCGCAATGCTGGTGCGATGGATCGCGTCGAAGAAGCCGACCCACTGCGTGACCATCAGCACGCCGGAGATCAGCGCCAGCACGACGGTGCGGCGCGTGAAATGCGCGCGCGTGAAATAGCCTTTCCACGCGCAATACGCGGCGAGCGACAGAAAGCCGAACAGGCAGCGAAAGAACACCAGGGTCAGCGCACCGAGCCGCGCTTCCTCGACGAAGACACCGATCGTGCCCATCAGAAGCCCGCCGCTGGCCAGCGTAATGGCGCCTTGTTGACGTTGGGTGAGGGACATGCGAAGGGGTCTCCATGAGTTGATGCCGTCAAGTATTGCGCGGCTTGCATGGCACCGACAAACGAATTAAATTGAGCAATTCCATAAGCTGGATTGATAAATCATGCATCCCGAATTCGACGTCGATTTGCTGCGCAGTTTTATCGCGGTGGTGGAAACGGGCAGTTTCACGAAGGCGTCGGCGACGGTGCACCGTTCGCAGGCGGCCGTCAGCATGCAGATCAAGCGCCTCGAAACCATGCTCGGCACCACGCTGTTCGCCCGCAACACGCGCAATCTGTCGCTGACGCGGCCCGGCAATACGCTGCTCGAATACGCGCGGCGCGTGCTGGCTTTGCATGAGGAGGCGTGGTCGGCGATCGTGCGGCCCGAGGTGAGCGGGCGCGTGGTGCTCGGCGCGCCGGACGACTATGTGTCGTCGCTGCTGTCGCCGGTGTTGCGGCGCTTTTCGACGCTGTATCCGCATGTGGAGATCGAAATTGTCTGCGCGCAGAGCACGTCGCTCGCGCCGATGCTGGCGGACAACAAGATCGATCTCGCGTTCGTCACGCGCGACCGCAAACTGCGCGGCGAATTCGTGCGCAGCGAGCCGATGGTGTGGGTGGGGGCGTCGGTGGATACGCCGGTGCTGGCGGCGTCGCCGTTACCGGTGGGGCTGTACGAGCCCGGCTGTGTGGCGCGGCAGCATACGCTGGCCGCGCTCGATGGCGCGCGAATCCGCTATCGCGCGGCGTTCAGCAGCGCGAGTTTGATGGGGCTGGTGGCGACCGTGGATGCGGGTTTGTCGGTGATCGCGGTCACGCGTTGCAGCGTGCCGTCGCGGCTGGCGATTCTCGGCGAAGCGCAAGGCTTGCCGAAGATCGCGCCGCTGGAAATCGTAGTGGCCCGCAGCGCCAAATCGGATCGGCCGACCTGCGATTATCTGGCCGCGCAGATGATGCAGGATTTGTCGCTGGGGTCACAGACGCAATCGCCGACGCCGAACCCTTCGCAGTCGCGCTCGAAGGGTTCAACCGCGGCGCAGGCTTAAGCGCGCGGGTAGGCCGTCACTTCGCCGTCCACCGACAGCCGCACGCGTTCGCCGGGTTGCGGCGACAGGTAGCCCGGCACGCGGGCGCGCACCATGGTTCGCGTGCCGGACTGCATTTGCAGCGCAACACCGGCGTCCTGCCCCTGGAACGTCACTTCGGTGACGATAGCGTCGTAAGCCCGGGTGTCGTTGACCAGCCGATCTTCGTCGCGAAACAGGCGGATCTGCTCGGGCCGCACCATCACGTCCACGGCGCCCTGGCCGATCGGCGTGGACAACGGCAGATCGCCGAGTTCGCAACTCACCCGATCCTGGGTGACCGTGCCCGGCAGCAACACCGCTTCGCCGACAAACGAAGCCAGCTCCCGCGTGACCGGCAGCCGGTACAAGATCTGCGGCGTCGCCGTCTGAATCAGGCGACCGTTCCACAGCACCGCGACCTCGTGGCCCAGCGACAAAGCCTCGGATTGATCGTGCGTGACCAGCACCGCCGTGGCGCCGGTCGCGGCCAGCGCGCTCGCCACCGCCTGGCGGGTTTCGAGCCGCAACGCAGCGTCGAGCGAGGAAAACGGTTCGTCGAGCATCACCAACGTAGGCGACGGCGCGAGCGCGCGGGCCAGCGCGACGCGCTGCTGCTGACCGCCCGACAACTGCTGCGGCGCACGCGTGCCGAAGTCCGCCGGCAAGCCGACCAGTTCCAGCAACTCGGCCACACGATGACGCGCGCGCCGTTGCGTACGCGGCAAGCCGAACACGATGTTGTCCGCTACCGACAGATGCGGAAACAGCGCGCCTTCCTGCGGCACATAACCAATGCGTCGCTGTTCCGACGGCACATGCAGGTTATCGCCGACCACGCTGCGGCCGTCGATTTCGACGCTGCCGCCATCCGCGCGTTCGAAGCCGCACAACAGACGCAGCAGCGTGGTCTTGCCGCTGCCGGACGGGCCCAGCAGCGCGAGCAGGGTGCCGCGCTCGACCGAGAGATCGATGCCGTGCAGCACCGGGTGACCGTCGAACGATTTTTGCAGTCCGCGGATACGAAGTTCGCTCATGAAAATCCGATGATTAAAGCAGGTAGAGCATGGGCATCAGCATGGAATCAGCCGCGTTCGCCGAGCAGCGCCGATTTGCCGAGCAGCGCGAACAGCAGGCCCGACGCGAACAGCGAAATGCCGGTGAGCAGCGCAGCATAAGGCGCGGCGGCGGCGAACGCCATGGTCGACGTGTCGGCCCAGACCTGGGTGGCGAGCGTTTGCGTGTCGAGGGGGGAGAGCAGCAACGTCGCGTTCAGCTCGGTGACGACCGAAATGAACACCATCGACGCGGCGGCCCCGAGTCCCGGACCCGCCAACGGCAGCACCACGCGGAACAGCGTCTGCGACCAGTTCAGGCCGAGCGCACGCGCGGTTTCTTCGAGGCGCGGCTGCGCCTGCATGAAGGCGGCGCGTACGCTGACCAGCGCGACCGGCATGAACAGCATTGCGTAGGCGACCACCAGCAGCGTCGCGCTTTGATAGAGCGGCTGCAACGCATGCACCGCGAGCGACACGATCGCCAGCGCGATCACCAGACCCGGCACGCCTTGCGCGAGAAACACGGTGCGCTCGAACAGCGTCGCGAAACGGGTCGGGTAGCGCACCAGCAGGAACGCGAGCGGGATCACCAGCAAGGTGGTCAGCGCGGCCGCAGCGAGGCCGAAGCCGACCGACGACAACGTTGCGTTGAACAGCAGTTCAGGCGACACGTCGGCCGGTGTGACGGCCGCCGCACCCGGCTGCGTGAGCCAGTAGCCGATCATGCCGAGCGGCACGCCGAGCGTGGTCATCGTCAGCAGCGCAAAGCCGGCGACGACGATCCAGCGCCACGCGCCGAGGTCGTAGCGCAGCACCGCGCGACGTGTGCCGCGATCGACGCGTTCATAACGCGCCGCGCCGCGCACGCGAAACTCGAACGCGAGCACGATCAGGCAGATCACGATCAGCAGGCAGGCAAGCAGCGAGGCGCCGCCGCCGTCGAAACTGGTGCGGAATTCCGCGTAGATCTGTGTTGTGAAGGTGTGAAAGCGCAGCAGCGTGAACGCGCCGAATTCGGACAGCACGCCGAGCGCTACCAGCAGCATGCCGCCGAGCAGCGCCGGCCGCAGTTGCGGCAGCACCACCCGCACGAAGCTGCTCCAGCGGCTGCAGCCGAGCGCGCGCGCGCTTTCTTCGAGCGCCGGGTCCATGCTGCGCAGCGCGGCGGCCACCGGCAGATAGACGAGCGGGAAATATCCACAGGTCAATACCAGCAGCGCACCGTTGAAGTCCTGCAAATCCTGGCTCAACGACACCCATGCATAGCTCGAGATGAACGCGGGCATGGCGAGCGGCGCGGCGGTGAGCACGGCCCACACGCGACGGCCAGGCACATGCGTGCGCTCGACGAACCACGCGGCCGCCGTGCCGAGCACCGCGGACACCAGCGTGGTCGAGACGGTGATCAGCACGGTGTTGACCAGCAGTTCGCCGACCAGCGGGCGGAAGATCAGATCGACCGCTTCACCCGCGCCGAAGCTCGCGGCGCGCCAGAACGTAAACGCAATCGGCAGCAGAACCAGCAAAGCGCTGATTGCTGCTGCCGCGAACAAACCGCGCGGCGCGCGCGAACGGGCGCGCGCCGTGACGGTAGATACAGCCGGTGGACCGGCTGACAAGGCTTCACTCATTTACAGCAGGCCTGCCTGACGCAACAGTTTGCCGGCCTGGCTGTCGTCGCCGAGCTGCTCGATGGTCAGCGCCGGCGGCTTCAGTTCGGTGAACGGCTTGAGGATCGGGTCCGACGCGACACCTGCGCGCAGCGGATATTCGAACATCACGTGGCTATTCGCCATCAGTTGTTGCGCGCGATCGCTGACCAGATACGCGAGGAACTTCTGTGCGCCGTCCGCGTTGTGCGCGGACTTCAACACCGCCGCGCCCGACACGTTCACCGCTGCACCGGCGTCGCCGTTGCTGAAGTGATAGATCGCGCTGCGGGTCTTGCCGTCGCCGATTTCAGCGTGCAGGCGAGCCCAGTAGTAGTTGTTGATCAGACCGGTCGCGACACCGCCGCGATTGACGGCGGCCACCACGCCTTCGTCGTCGTCGAAAAGTTGCGCGTTGGCTTTCAGGCCCTTGAGCCATTGCACGGTTTGCGCTTCACCCTTCAGCGCGAGCACGGCGCTCACCAGCGGCAGGAAGTCGCCGTCGCTCGGTGCGATACCGACCTTGCCTTTCCATTCCGGCTTGGCGAGATCGAACAGCGATTGCGGCAGTTGCGACGGTTGCAGCTTGGTGGTGTTGTAAGCCAGCACGTTTTCACGCGCGGTGACCGCAACCCATGAGCCTGTGGGCGAGCTGAAGCGTGCCGGCACGGTGGCGAGCGTGGCGCTGTCCACCTTGTTCAGCAGGCCCTTCTCTTCGAGCAGCATCAGCTCGGGCGAGTTTTCCGTGAAGTACACGTCGGCCGGCGTGGCCGGGCCTTCCGCGAGGATCTGCGCGGCCATGGCCGGGCCTTCGCCGTTGCGGATCTTGACCGAGATGCCCGACTGTTTTTCGAAGTCTTTGGCGAGCAGGTTGACGACCTGTTCGTGCTGCGCGTTATAGACCGTGATCGACGCAGCTTGCGCCGCCGAAGGCACCGTCGCGAAAGCCGCGAGCGTGAGCGCTGCTGCGCTGCTGATAAGGCGCACGCGGGTGCCAAACCATGATTGAGCCATGATCCTGTGTTCCGTTGGTGATGTTGTTGTTGATCTTTCGATGCGTCGCTTGCTTGTTCGCCGTGCCGGCGGTCCGCCGGCACGGCATGCTACCCGGCCTTTATTACGCCTCGAACAGCCCGGCGCCGATATACGAACCCGGCTTCGCGCCCGGCGGCACCGCGAACACCGCGCTGCCTACGTGGGTCGTGAACTGGTTCATCATGTCGAACTTCGCGAGCCTGTCGTTGATCGGAATGAAGCCCTTGCGCGGGTCGCTCTGGTGAGCGACAAAAATCAGCCCCGCGTCGTACTCCGTTTCCTGACGCCATGGCGGCCAGCGCTCGATGTAGAAATCCGTGCTGTCGTTGTATGAATACGAGCGGCGCAGAATCTGCGCACCGTTGTTGCTGGCCTGATTCGACAGACGCACGTGCGAGTTCTCCGGAATCACCGGATTGCCGTCCTTGTCTTCTTCCTTCAGGTCGACCGCGTCGAACTCGCTCTTCTTGCCGATCGGCGCACCGCTGTACTTGTGACGGCCGAACACCTGTTCCTGGAAGTCCACCTCGGTGTTGTCCCAGTGTTCCAGCGTGATACGGATTCGTCGCACGACGGTGTAGGTGCCGCCTTCCATCCACGGCGCGTCCGCGGTGGCGCCGGCCCACACGAACTCGTTCATCAACTGCGGCTTCGCGGTGGACGGGTTGTTGGTGCCGTCCTTGAAGCCCATCAGATTGCGCGGCGTCTGACCGCGCGGACCCGACAGGAAACCCGCCTGGCCCCAACGCATGGCGGCGGTGCCGTAAGCGAGGCGCGCCAATTGGCGGACCGCGTGAAACGCGACCTGCTGATCGTTCGCGCACGCCTGGATGAACAGGTCGCCGCCGGTTTTCTGCTCGATCAGTTGATCGCCGTTGAAACGCGGCAGATCGACGAGCGCGGCGGGGCGGCGCGCGGCGAGGCCGTAGCGGTCCTTGCCGTCTTTCGTGAACAGGCCCGGGCCGAAGCCGAACGTGATCGTCAGGCCGCAAGGGCCGAGACCGAGCACGTCGCCGGAATCGGGCGCGGCTTTCGCGTTGACCGGGCTGTAGGCGCTGCCGTCGTCTTTAGCGCCGGATTTGCCGTTGGACGCGCTGTTGGCCGTGTTTTCGACCATGCCGTCGGCCTGCGCGGCTTTGGCCGTCGAGGTGGTCGACAGCGGGGCGGCCGTGTTGCCTTGCGTCAAACGCGCGGCTGCGTCGGTCCAGGCGCGCAGCAGCGCGATCACGTCGTCGCGTTTCTCGGTCGTCAGATCGAGCGCGGCGACGTACGTGTGACTCTGCTGCGCCGTGACGACGCCGCCTTGATGCAAACCGTAAAACGGCTCGACGGCCAGTTGCGGATCGGCGCTGTGCGCCGGTGTTCTGGCGAGCGCGGCCTGAGCGACCTGCGCCGCACCGAGACTCGCGCCGGCGGCGACCGCGGCGCCGCCCGCCTTCAGAAATCCGCGCCGTGAGGGCCGCGGGGGTTGATCGTGTGCCATGGCTACTTCACCTTCATTACGCTGTGGGGTGTTTTGCTTACTTCGCGAGAACCAGCGTGTTCACGTCGTCCTGCACGTAGTAGAAACCGTCGCCTTCGGGCGTCAACGCGAGACCGAACAGGTCGCCGTTGCCCGGGGGCGATTGTGCCTTGTCCGTGTCGATCCAGCGAGCGTAAATCTGCTTGCCGGTGGCCGGGTCGATCTCGACGATCTGACCGTTCAGCGCGTTCGTGACCAGCAGGTGGCCGTTAGGCGCGGTGAGCATCGCGAGCGGGCGGTGCAGCAGGCCGTCGGCGGTCAGTTGGCGGCCCACGCCGGCGCTGGTGTCGCGCGTCATCGGTTCGTCGATTTCCGTCACGCGGTTGCCGATCGCGTCGGACACGTACAGCAGTTTCTGGTCGCCCGAGAGCGCGAGGCCAGTCGGACCGACGAGGAACACGCCCTTGTCCGCCTGCGCGCCGAAGCCGCTGCCCACCACGGTTTCCTTCTTCACGACCGGCGGTTTGTCGGCCGGCACGTCGAGGTCCAGACGCAACACGGTGGCCTGCTTGAACACCGGCGGTTCGCCCGCCGCGCTACCCACGCCGAAGCCGGCGTTGCTGACGAACAGCGTGGCGGTCGAGCCGTTGTCGACGACCGCCATGTTGCCCCACGGGTCGTTGATGTTCGGGCTCGTGATGGTCGAGGCGACCTTGCCCTGCGGATCGATCACGATCAGGCAGCCGGCGCCCTTGGTGCCGGTGGTGCCGTCATTGCTCGGCGTGCTGCCGACGATCACGTAGCCGGACTTCAGCATGGTCATTGCCGTGGACAGGCCGATGCCGCCGGGGCACGCTTTCAGATCGCGCGGCACCGTCGCGAACACCGTCATCTCCTTGGTGTCCGGATGGTAGTTGATGATCGTGCTGCCGGTGCCTTGCAGGTTGGTCGAGTTGTTGAAGTTGCCGACCAGCACGTCGCCCTTCTTGACGGTGCCGACGCTGACCGGCGCGACCACGACCGCGTACGGGTTCTGGTCGCCGTTGCCCGGCACGGTGTTGATCAACGTGGTGTGGTGCTTGATGGTTTCCAGGAAACCTTGCGGCTCGGCATAGGCGCCGGCGGCGGTTGTCAGAGCGGCGGCGGCGATCAGGGCCCGCGCGGCGCGCGGCGAGAACTTGCGCGTGGGTTGGTTCATGATTGGATCTCCGTGCGGGCGCACAAAGCATTGATTGCGGTCATGATCGAAAGCATGGGATTCGATTTGTCGGTAGCGTGTAAGTTAGGCGAGCGCGGCATCAGAACGTGATGTTGGTCCGCACGCCGATGACGAACGTGTTGCGCAGCGGCTGCGTCGGGTCGCTCGGGTTCTGGCCGGCGCCGGCGTTGAACGTGTATTGTGCATCCGCCTGCAGTTGCCACCACGGATTGACCTGATACTGATAGGTGGCTTCGAGCGTGGTTTCGCTGGTGCGCACGCCGTACGGGCCGCCGCTGAACGCCTGATTGTCCTGATCGAGACCGTTCACGTGGTTGCCGATCTTGATGTACGTCAGCGCGATGCCGGCGCTGTCGTTGTCGCGGCCGGCGAACGGTGCCTTCAGCACGACACCCAGGTTCGCGGCCACGCTGACCAGATTGCGGTCGCCGGGCGCGCCCATCACGCGGGCAAACACGTTCAGGCTGCGCGGTTCGTCCGGATCCGGGCGCCAGATCATCTGGTCGGCGACCGCGTAGAAGCTGTAGTCGCCATGATGATTCTGGGCAATGCCGCTGGAGGCCGGATTCGCGAGCGACAGACCGGTGTTGTCGAAACGCTGGTCGGCGAAGCTCTGGTTGTTGTACCAGAGGCCGAGCTTGTAGGTACCCGGCAAGCCGCCGCCGCCCGCGCCGACCATTTCGCCGTCAGACGGCTGGTTGATCGCGTACTGCAACTCGCCGATGAACAGCGTGCCGTTGTGCAGGTTGAAGTTGGTGCCGCTCTTGTTGTTCGGGCTATTGCCGAGCGGATCGCCGTCGAAGACACCGGCGAGCGCCGTAAACGAAGGCGTGATCTGGCCGCGCACGCGCACGCCGAGATCGGCCAGCGGATACGCCGGGCCGCCCGACGGCATGTCGTACGAAGGCAGCGCGGGCCAGCCGAACATCGTGTTGACGAACAGCGCCGAGTTCGTGCTGGTGATGAATTCCTGGTCGATACTTTGCTGACCGATCTTCACGTCGATACGCTTGTTCAGGAACGACTGCTGGTACCACAACTCCCACAGGCGGGTGGTGTCCTGCGCTTCGATACCGCTCGCCGTGTTCAGCGTGCCGAGCTTGTTGGCGCTCAGGTTGGCGCCGTGAATCTGCAGCGCGCTCACGTTGAACAGACCGCCCGGCAGACCGAAGGCCTTCTGCGTATCCATCTGCACGGTGGCGGTCGTCAGGCCGTCGTAGTCCGCGCCTTTCGAGAGGCCGCCGCGCACGTTGGCCAGCACTTCGCTGGTTTCCGTGAGCTGCAGGGTCACGCCGTATTTGCCGAGCCACGGACGCAGACCGCCGATATCGCCGAGCAGCGTCGCGCGATTCCAGACACCCGTCCACTGATTGGTCTGGGTGGCCTGAATGTTCAGGTCGGCCTCAGGGGCTTCCGGGGTCGCGTCGGGATTGGTTTCAGCCATGGCAACGCCGGCTGTCATCGAGGCCCAGGCCAATGCCGTGAAGAGCGCGGCGCGCCGCAAGGAGGGCAGACGCGAGCGGCTGATAACGCCGGCACGCCTGGCGGAATCGCGAAGCGGACGCGCTTGAACAGCGGGTCCGTTGAGTTGGGCGAACTTCATCGAAATCCTTGTTTGTGTTGTATCGACTGAATTGATCACCGCGGTATGACGTTGCTGTCACGACTGCGATTTGCTGTGACGGGTCGCGACGCCGGGCACAGCAGATGGCGAGATCGTACGCATGCGAAATGGGTGCGTCAACACAAATGAGAACGATTCGCATCAATATTACTGACATGTAACTTTGATCTTTACGGACTGCTATTAATGGCTATTTGCGCGTAATGAAAAGCGAATTAAAACGTAATTAAAACGTAGGGTTGTGGTCTTATCGAATGCGTTTGCAATAACACAGGTCGGCGTGCTTAAGCGTTGCGATTGCTCAACCGTTATGATCTTTTTCCGAAGCCGCCTCGCGGCACAAAATCGATCAACGTTCAGCGCCTCAGACCTAACCGGGACCATGCCGATGTCAAACACCGTGAATCTGGACCATTACTTCACCCGTATCGGCTACGACGGCCCGCGCGCGGCCACGCTGGAGGTGCTGCAGGCGCTGCACCGGCTGCATCCGCGCGCCATTCCGTTCGAGAACCTGAACCCGTTCACGCGCCGCGCGGTGAAGCTCGACCTCGAATCGGTCGAGCGCAAACTCGTCACGAATCATCGCGGCGGTTACTGCTTCGAGCAGAACGCGCTGCTCGCGAACGTGCTGATGCAACTGGGCTTCAAGGTCACGCCGCTGCTCGCCCGCGTACTGTGGGGCCGTGAGTCCGACGAGGTGCCGCCGCGCACCCATATGGTTCTGCGGATCGACCTCGAGAACGAGGCGTGGATCGTCGACGTCGGTTTCGGCAGCGTTACGCTGACCGCGCCGTTGCGTCTCGCCGCGGGCCTCGCGCAGCGCACGCCGCTGGGCACGTTCCGCCTTGCCGATGCCTCGCACAACGCGCTTTACCTCGACGTGCAGGCGCGCGACGAAAGCTGGACGCGCGTCTATCGCTTCGATCTGCACGCGGTCGAGTGGGTCGACTATGAAACCTCGAACTGGTACACGTCGACGGCGCCGGAATCGATTTTTGCCACCACGCTGATTGTTTGCCGCGTGCTCGACGACACCCGGCTCACGCTGCGCAACGACCAGTTGAACGAACGCGGCGCCGACGGCGAGATCGTCAGCGAACGGCAACTCGCCAGCGCGGACGAACTCGCGGCCTGCCTGCGCGATCAGTTCGGCCTGAATACCGGCGACATCGATCTCGTCGAGGTGTTCAACCGCGTGCACACACCGGCGCACAGCGCTTAGACACTGGCCCGCATGATCACGCGTCTCCTTCTGCAAACGACGCTCTGGCTCGCCGCCATGGGCGTGCTGCTGTTCGGCGCGGCCGGCACGCTCGCGTGGCCCGCTGCGTGGTGGTATCTGATCGAGACGGGCGCGCTGAGTCTGTGGGTCGGGCTGTGGCTCGCGCGGCACGATCCGGGACTGCTGGCCGAGCGGCTCGCGCCGATCGTGCAGGCGCAACAAAGCCGTTGGGACCGCGTGTTCATGGTGAGCGTGTCGCTGGTGTGGAGTGCGTGGCTGGTCCTGATGGGCGTCGACGCCGTACGCCTGCATTGGTCGCCGCCGGTGCCGGTGGCGCTCGTGAGTCTCGGGTCGCTGTGCATCGTCGTTTGTCTGGTGATGTGCCGCGCCGTGTTTCGCGCTAACAGCTATGCCGCGCCCGTCGTGAAGATCCAGGCGAGTCGTGGCCACAAGGTGATCGACAGCGGTCCCTATGCGTACGTGCGTCATCCGATGTACGCCGCCGCGCTGTTTCTGTTTGTCGGCACGCCCTTGCTGCTCGGCTCGTGGTGGGGACTTGCCTGCGTGCCGATCATGGTGCTCGGCATCGGCTGGCGCGCGGTACGTGAAGAGCGCCTGCTGAACGCCGAACTCGACGGTTATCCCGCCTACACCTCCCGCGTTAAATACCGCTTCGTACCGCGCATCTGGTAGCGCTGGCTCGTGAGTCGTCGCTCGATGCGTGAGGTCAGGCGCGGCTCACGCGCGTGTCCGCATCTCCCACCTTGGTTCATCACGCACCAACCTGTCTAGACAAAGCGCATCACGCTGACGCGCGCATTCCATGCGTCACGACGCTTCTGTAATCAACGTTCTGTCCCGCAGAACCCCGCCAGAAGGCATTGGTAGGGGCTTACCCGATGATCTGCGGATTTTCCCGCCGAACCCCTTGCGACGGCTTTTTGACTCATGCAGACTTGTCTATACAAATTCAGCGATGGTTAGAACATCCAGTTCGACGGTTTCCTCAATCAAAGGAGTTTCGACGTGAAAGTGAAGCACACGACGTTAGCAAAAGCATTGATGGGCGCCGTGCTCGGCGCGGCGACAATTTTCGCGGCACCGGTGCAGGCTAAAGACTGGAAGACCGTGACCATCGCGCTGGAAGGCGGTTACGCGCCGTGGAACCTGACCTTGCCGGGCGGCAAGCTGGGCGGCTTCGAACCGGAGCTGGTCGCGAATCTGTGCGAGCGCATCAAGCTGCAATGCAACCTCGTGGCGCAAGACTGGGACGGCATGATCCCGGGTCTGCAAGCGGGCAAGTTCGACGTGTTGATGGACGCGATTTCGATCACGCCGGAACGTGAAAAGATCATTGCCTTCTCGAAGCCGTACGCCGCCACGCCGGCCACCTTCGCGGTGGCCGACGCGAAGGTGCTGCCCAAGGCAGCGCCGGGCGCGGGCGTGGTCAAACTGTCGGGCGATCCGAAAACCGATCAGCCGACCGTCGACGCACTGCGCAAGCAACTGAAGGGTAAGACAATCGGCATCCAGTCGGGCACGGTCTACACCAAGTTCATCAACGACGGCTTCAAGGACGTCGCCACGATCCGCGTCTACAAGACCTCGCCCGAGCGCGATCTGGATCTGGCCAACGGCCGCATCGACGCGTCGTTCGACGACGTGACGTACTACGCCGCCAACATCGACAAGAAAGAAACCGCGTCGATCGTGATGGCCGGTCCGAAGATCGGCGGCCCGATCTGGGGTCCGGGCGAAGGCCTCGCGTTCCGCAAACAGGACGCCGATCTGAAAGCGAAGTTCGACACCGCGATCAGCGCGGCGCTCGCCGACGGCACCGTCAAGAAGCTCTCCGCCAAGTGGTTCAAGACCGACGTCACGCCTTGATTCGCTGAGCGCTCAGTGAGTCCCGCCGGTCTTGCATCGCGGAAGTGATGCAAGGTCCTTCGCAGGGATTCTCCGAGTACGGCCTGCGCGGCGTGTGTGACCCACGCGCCGCGCACGTCCACGGATTCGATCCGACGTCATGGATGAGGGGTAGGGAATGGCACTGATACAGATGCTCGGCTTCGGGCCGGATGGCTGGGGCGGCGTGATATTGCTCGCGGCCTTGATGACAGTCGCGCTGACGCTCGCCGCGCTCGCGGTCGGCGCCGTATTCGGCGGCCTGATCGCGACGGCCAAGCTGTCGCGGTTTCGCACGTTGCGCGTGATCGGCGATATCTACACCACGGTGTTTCGCGGCGTGCCCGAACTGCTCGTGATCTATCTGTTCTATTTCGGCGGCTCCACGCTGGTGACGACCATCGGCCAGTGGTTCGGCGCGGACGGTTTCGTCGGCGTGCCGCCGTTCGTGATCGGCGCGCTCGCGGTCGGCATGATCTCCGGCGCGTACCAGGCCGAGGTGTACCGCGCCGCAGTGCTGGCGGTGTCGCGCGGCGAACTCGAAGCCGCGCGCTCGATCGGCATGCCGACGCTGACCATGGCGCGCCGCATTCTGATTCCGCAAGTGCTGCGCTTCGCGCTGCCGGGCATCGGCAATGTCTGGCAACTGAGCCTGAAGGATTCGGCGCTGATCTCCGTCACGGGGCTCGCCGAACTGCTGCGCACCAGCCAGGTGGCGGCGGGCTCCACCCATCAGTACTTCACGTTCTTCGTGGTGGGCGGCGCGCTGTACCTGGTCATGACCAGCATCTCGAACCGGGTTTTCAACCGCGCCGAAGCGCGCGTGGGCCGGTCCTTCAAGCGCAACTTCGCGCGCAACTGACGAGGACGGTCATCATGCATTTCGATTTCGACTTCCTGTTCGACACGCTCAAGCAACTGCTGGCCGCCGTGCCGACCACGCTCGGGCTGTTCTTCTGTTCGCTGATTCTGGGCGGCCTGCTGTCGCTCGTGATCGTCACGATGCGGGTGTCGCCGCACTGGCTGCCGAACCGTTTCGCGCGCGCTTATATCCTCGTGTTTCGCGGATCGCCGCTGCTGATCCAGATGTTCCTCGTGTACTACGGCATGGGTCAGTTCGGCGTGATCCGCGAGAGCTTTTTGTGGCCGGTGCTGCGCGAGCCTTACCTGTGCGCCGTTTTATCGCTGGCTTTGTGTACGGCCGGCTATACCGCTGAAATCATTCGCGGCGGATTGATAGCCGTGCCGGTCGGACAGATCGAGGCGGGCTATTCGATCGGTCTGTCGGGCTTCGCGCTGTTGCGCCGCGTGATCGGGCCGATCGCGTTGCGCCAGTGTCTGCCGGCGTATTCGACCGAAGCCGTGCTGCTCGTCAAATCGACCGCGCTCGCGAGCCTCGTGACCGTGTGGGAAGTGACCGGCGTCGCGCAGCAGATCATCCAGCAAACCTATCGCACGACCGAAGTATTCATCTGCGCCGCGCTGATCTATCTGTTCCTGAACTTCGTCATCGTGCGCCTGCTCGGCATGCTGGAGACGCGTCTGTCGCGCCATCTGCGCGCCGCGCCCGCGCAAGCCGCGCCGAATCGCGCGGTGTCCGCGAAATCCGAAGCACGTCGCGCCGCGTCCTGAGCGGCCGGCCATCCCGAATGAATCTGGAGAATTCCATGAACGCTACGGCTCCCGTCGCACTGTCGGTCAAGAACATTCACAAGTCGTTCGGCGAGCACCACGTGCTCAAAGGCATTTCGCTCGACGCGCATCAGGGCGACGTGATCTCGATTCTCGGCGCGAGCGGCTCGGGCAAGAGCACGTTTCTGCGCTGCCTGAACCTGCTCGAAACGCCCGACGACGGATCGGTCGCGCTGGGCGGCGAAGAGTTGAAAATGAAGCGCCGCGGCGACGGCAAGCTGCAACCGAGCGACCGCCGCCAGGTGGACCGCGTGCGGTCGCAACTCGGCATGGTGTTTCAGAACTTCAACCTGTGGTCGCATATGACCGTGCTGGAGAATCTGATCGAAGGGCCGATGCGCGTGCAAAAGCGCAGCCGCGCGGAATCGGTCGAAGAGGCCGAAGCGTTGCTCGCAAAAGTCGGCCTCGCGGAAAAACGCGGCCACTATCCGGCGCATCTGTCGGGCGGTCAGCAGCAGCGTGTGGCGATTGCGCGCGCGTTGGCCATGCATCCGAAAGTGATGCTGTTCGACGAACCGACTTCGGCGCTCGATCCGGAACTGGTGGGCGAAGTGTTGCGCGTGATGCGTTCGCTCGCGGAAGAAGGCCGCACCATGCTGGTCGTCACGCACGAAATGGGTTTCGCGCGCCACGTATCGAATCGCGTGATGTTCCTGCATCAAGGCCAGGTGGAAGCCGACGGCACGCCGGACGAAGTGTTCGTCGAGTGCAAGTCGGATCGCTTCCGGCAATTCGTGTCGAGCCATCAGGACCGCACTACCAATTGAGCCGCATTGCCGGGCGGCGTCGCCCGGTTGCGTGAGCATGCTGTATTCGCCCGGCCGCGTCGCCGGGCTCACCACTGAGCAGAGCACTACCATGGCCGTGATCCGTTCCGATCGTCCTCTCGACTGGGCTCAGGTGGCGGCTGTCGCCGCCGGCGAACCGCTCGAACTTGCCACCGGCGCCCGCGCGCGCATCGCCGCGGCGCGCGTGCTCGTCGAGCAGATCGTCGCGCGCGGCATTCGCGCGTATGGCGTGAACACGGGTGTGGGCGCGTTGTGCGACGTGATCGTCTCGCCGGCCGAACAGCGCAGCTTGTCGCGCAACATTCTGATGAGCCACGCGGTCGGCGTCGGCGCGCCGCTCGGTGTCGCCGAGACACGCGCGATCATGGCCGCGGCCGTCAACAACTTCGCGCATGGGCACTCCGGCATTCGCCTCGAAGTGGCGGATCAACTGGTGGCCCTGCTCAATGCCGATTGTTTGCCGGAAGTGCCGGCGTTCGGCTCGGTCGGTTATCTGAGTCATATGGCGCATATCGCGCTCGTTTGCATTGGTGAAGGACACGTGCGCTATCGCGGCGAACGGCTCACGGGACGCGACGCGTTGCAGCGGCTCGGGCTCGAACCGCTGGTGCTCGAAGCGAAAGAAGGCTTGAGTCTCGTCAACGGCACGCCGTGCGTCGCGGGTCTGGCCGCGTTGGCGCTGGCGCGCGCGGCGCGTCTGCTCGACTGGACCGATCTGGTCGCTGCGATGAGCTTCGAGAATCTGCGCGGCCAACTCGCCGCGTTCGATGAAGACTCGCTCGCCTTGCGCATTTCGCCGGGCTTGACCCAGGTGGGCGAACGCATGCGCACCGCGCTCGCCGACAGCGGCATTCTGGCGGCGGTGGTCGGCCAGCGCACCCAGGACCCGTTGAGCATGCGGACCATTCCGCACGTGCACGGCGCCGCGCGCGACGTGCTCGCCGCGACCGCCGACGTGGTCAATCGCGAACTCGCTTCGATTACCGATAACCCGATCGTCGCCGGGACACCGGACGCGCCGCGCGTCTATTCGCAGGCGCATGCGGTGGGCGCGTCGATCGCGCTGGCCATGGACAGCCTCGCCACCGCGATCGCGCAAGTCGCGGCCATGGCCGAGCGGCGCCTCGACCGCCTCGTCAATCCGCTGGTGAGCGGCTTGCCGGCGTTTCTCGCGCAGCCGGGCGGCTCGTGTTCCGGCTTCATGATCGCGCAGTACACGGCGGCTTCGCTGGTCGCGCAGAACCGGCGTCTGGCATTGCCGGCGAGTCTCGACGGCGGCATCACCTCGGGCTTGCAGGAAGATCACCTGTGCCACGCCACGCCGGCTGCGCTGAAGGCGCTGGAAATCGTCGACAACGCCGGGCGCATCGTCGCGATCGAATTGCTGGCGGCCGCGCAAGCGTACGACCTGCAAAGCATCGACGCGCCGCGCGCGCCGCACACCGAGGCGCTATGGCAACGCGTGCGGCGCGTCGTGCCGACCTATCGCGACGACCGGCCGCTCGCGCACGACATGAGCGTTGCGTTTCGCCTGATCGCCGATCAGACGCCGCCACCGCTGCCGAACCCGGGTAACATTGGGCCTCGGCCGGTCACGTCGGCGGAGGGCGCGAATCTGGTTGCGCCTGCAACCGTCACGAATCTGGCGGCGGCGGGCAAGGTGCGCGCCGCCGCGAACGTTGCGAACGTCCCGCTCATGTCGCTCGACAACGGGCACGGCGGGGCGCGTACGGCTTGATCAACCCGCGTACCACCCACGAGGTCGCAGTGAACACAACGATAAACGCGCAACCCGCAGAGACGCAGGAACGCTGTCAGGAGACGCCGGCGAAGGCCATGCCCGCGTATGAACAGATCAAGCGCTACGTGATCCGGCGCATTAGCGAAGGCGACTGGAAACCGGGCGGCCTGATTCCGTCCGAAACCGAACTCGTCAAGGAATTCGGCGTGGCGCGCATGACGGTCTCGCGCGCACTGCGCGAACTGACCACCGAACGCGTGCTGACGCGCGTGCAAGGGTCCGGCACTTTCGTCGCGCCGCAGCGCTACGAGTCGACCGTGCTGGAGATCCGCAATATCGCCGACGAAATCGCCGCACGCGGGCATCGTCATTCGGCGCGCGTGCTGACGCTCGAACCGAGCGACGACCCGGAGGCGCTCGAAGCGCTCGGCCTCGCCGGCGGCCCGGCATTTCATTCGTGCATCGTGCACAGCGAAGAGGGTGAGCCGATCCAGTACGAGGACCGCTACGTCAACCCGAAGGTGTTCCCCGAGTACCTGCAACAGGACTTCACCGTCGAGACGCCGAACCACTACATGGTGCGGCTCGCGCCGATCCAGCGCGCGGAATTCCGCATCTATGCGCAGAAGCCCGACGCGTACGTGCGCCGTCATCTGATGATGGATATCGGCGAGCCGTGTTTGCAGCTATGGCGACGGACGTGGGTGGGTGACCATGTCGCGACGTCGGTGCAGTTGTGGCACCCGGCGTCGCGTTTTCATCTGGCGGGGAACGTTTAGCGCGCTTGGGGCGCTTTGAGTGTTTTCAGCGCCTGGCGTCCTGCATCTGACGTCTTGCGTCTTGCATTAGCCCTGGCGCTGCGACAGATCCGGCGAAAACCGGCAACCCAGCCGGTAGCGCGAACCCGGATGCACGAAGCGCGCGAAGGTCACCGCCACGCCGCTCGTCCACGTTCGGCGCATTAGCGTAAGACAGGGTTCTTCGGCGCGCATTTCGAGCAGTTCGGCTTCGGCGCGCGTCGGCAGACCCGCGTCGACAACGTGCTCGACGTCGTGCGCCGGCACCACGGCATACAGATACTCGGACGGCCTGACCGTGGCGAAATCCTGCTGCAAGAATTCGGGCGCGGTCGCGGGATTCACGTAGCGGTCTTCCAGTTGCACCGGCAAGCCGTTCTCGCGGTGCACGCAGATCACATGAAACACCGACGCGCCAGGCGCGAGCCCCAGCGCGTTCGACACCATCACCGACGCCGTTTCGCGTTGCGACAGCACCGTGTCGTAGCGGTATTCGTGACCCCGTGAACGGATTTCGTCGCCGATATGGGCGATCATCAGCAGCGTGGATTGCGGCTTGGTTTGCGCGACGAATGTGCCGACGCCGGATACGCGCGTCACGAGCCCTTCGTCGGCGAGTTCGCGCAGCGCGCGATTCACCGTCATGCGCGACACGCTGAGCGTCGCGACCAGATCCAGTTCGGAGGGCAGCCGGTCGCCCGCCTGGCGCTCACCCGATTCGATGATGCGGCGAATGTGATGCTTGACCTGTTCGTAGCGCGCGGCCGGCGCCGTGGCAGCGCGCGTGTTCATGGCGTCGGCGCGTCGTCGGGACCGCGCGCCCAGAACGCGTTGCGGTCGAAGTAGTTTTGCAGGAACTGCCGCAAGCGCGGCTGGCCCGCGTCGTGAAAGACTTCGCGTGGCGCGCCCTGCACGGCGATGCGGCCTTGATCGATGAACATGACCTTGTCGGCGACCTGCGCGGCAAAGCCCATTTCGTGCGTGACCACGGCCATCGTCATGCCGTCGCGCGCGAGCTGCTTCATCACCTGCAGCACTTCGCCCACCAGCTCCGGATCGAGCGCCGAGGTCGGTTCGTCGAACAACATGATGTGCGGCTCCATGGCCAGCGCGCGCGCAATCGCCACGCGTTGCTGCTGACCGCCCGAGAGTTTCGCCGGGTAGGCGTCGCCCTTGTGCGCGAGGCCGACGGTGTCGAGCATCGCATTGGCGCGGCGGCGCGCTTCGTCGCGCGATAGATGCCGAACGCGCAGCAGCGCTTCCATCACGTTGCCGAGCGCTGTCATGTGCGGCCACAGATTGAACTGCTGAAACACCATGCCGACGTTGCGCCGCACGCGATTGATCTCGCCTTGCGAGGCTCGCACGCGTTTGCCGTTGCGCTCGCTATAGCCGAGCAATTCGCCTTCTATCCGCACGTCGCCCTGATCGTAAGTCTCGAGTGCGGCGAGGCAGCGCAGCAGCGTGCTTTTTCCCGAACCCGACGGCCCGATGATGCACACCACTTCGGAGCGCGCGATATCGAGATCGACGCCGCGCAGTACCTGGACTTCACCGAAGCGTTTGCGCAGGTCGCGCACTTCGATCAGCGGCGCGGCTGCGCTTGTTGCCGTGGTGGCGGAGGACGTGGAGGAGGGCATGTCGGCGATAGCGTTCATCAGGGAGTCCGGAGTGCGTTCATGCCATGAAACGTGCGACGCGGGTCTCGGCCCACATGCCCGCGCGCGAGGTCAGCTCGACCAGCGCGAGATAACACACGCACAGCGCCAGCAAGGTTTCGACGAAAGCGAAAGTAGCCGAGCCGATGCCGGTCAGCACGAAGGTGAGTTCGGGCACGGTGACGATGGACAGCACCGCCGTCTCCTTGCTCAGCACGATGATCAGGTTGGTCAGCGCGGGCACGATCAGCACCAGCATTTGCGGCGCCTGAATGCGCAGCACCGCTTGCCAGCGCGTGAGCCCGAGACACGACGCCGCTTCGAGATGACCCGGCGGCACCGACTGAAATCCGGAGCGGAACGCCTCGGCGAAATACGCGCTGCCGTAGAGACCGAGACCCAGTACGCCGGCGGTCATCGGTTCGAGCGTGAGGCCGAACGACGGGCCGCCGTAGTAGAGCAGAAACAGTTGCACGAGAAACGGCGTGCCGCGAAACAGTTCGATATAGAAGCGCAATAGGCCGCGCACCCAGCGTCCGCAAAAGAGTTGCAGCACGGCGATCAGAAAGCCGATCAGCAGGCCAAGCACGACGCCCGCGATCCACGTGCCGAGCGTCGTCGCGAAGCCCGCGGCGATCGGCTGAAGGTTGTGCGTGATGACGGTCGGATCGAACTGTTGCATGACGTGGGTCCGGAGTCGGTCAGGCGTGTTGCAGCCGGTATTCGGCGGCATGCGCGACGAGCGCGAGCGTGCCGCAGATCGCGAAGTAGATCAGCCCGGCGGCCAGATACGCTTCGAGCGGCCGGTACGTGCTGGCGGCAATGTTCTGCGCGGTGCGCGTCAACTCGGCCACACCCACCACCGAGATCAGCGAAGAAGCCTTGATCAGCAGCACCATTTCGTTGACGAGCGAAGGCAGCGTCAAACGAATGGCTTGCGGCACGAGAATGCGCCGCAGCATGTCGAACGGCGAAAGGCCGAGCATGCGCGCGGCTTCGAGATGACCGGGCGGAATACTGAGGAAACCGCCGCGCAGGATTTCGGCGATATACGACGCGGAGCACAGCGACACGGCGCTGATCGCGGCGACGATCGGCGACACGTTGATGCCCGCGAACGGCAGCAGGTAGTACACCAGCAGCAGTTGCACCAGCATCGGCACGCCGCGAAAGAAGAACACGTAGGCGCCGCCGAACAGGCGGGCGGCGCGCTTCGGCGAGAGTCGCGCGGCGCATACGCCGATCGCGACGAAGAAGCCGATCAGGAGCCCCGTCAGCGAAATGCCGATGGTGGCGAGCGCCGCGTGCAACAGCAGCGGCAAGCCCTGAACGAAGACGGTCGTGCTGAACATAAGCGTCGCACTCTCACGCGATCAATAGTTCGGCATCGGCATCGTGGTCGGCGCATCCATCGCCACGCCGAACCATTTCTTCTGCAACGCCGCGAGGCGGCCGTCGTTGTGCATTTTCACGAGCGCGGCGTTGAACGCGTCGGCGAGCGGCTTGCTGTCCGCGTCTTTACGCAGGCAGTAGGCAAAGTACACCTTTGCACCGAACGGCGGCTGCACCACGGCGAACGTCTCCGGGCGCTGCTTGGCCACATACGCAATGTTGGTCATGGAGTTCGCGACCGCTGCGATCCGGCCGGCGGCGAGGTCGGCGTAAGCCTGATTGTTGTCGACGTATTCGCGGATTTCAGGCGGTTTCGGCAGCGTCGCGACGTAGGTCTTCAGCTGGTCGAGCTGCGCCGAGCCCTTGCCCGCGCCGACCGTCTTGCCGGCGATATCCGACGATTGTTTGAGCGCGGTGTCGTTCGCGCGTTTGAGCAGCGCGTCGGTGGCGTCGGCGATGGGCAGCGTGTACGTATAGCGTTCCATGCGCGCCTTGGTGACCGTCAGCGGGCCGCCCACCATGTCGAATTTTCCCGCTTCCAGACCCGGCAGCACGCTCGGCCACGGCAGGTCGATAAAGCGCACCTTCACGCCCATTTCCTTGCCGACCTCGGCGAACAGATCTTTATTGAAGCCGGATTGCTGACCGTTTTCGAGGAAGTCGAACGGCGCGAACTGCATCTCGGTGCCGACCACCAGTTCGCCGGCTTTCTTCACTTTGGCGAGTTGATCTTCCGCGTGCGCGGTGACGCTTGCCGCGCACAACGCCAACATCAACAGACGACACTTCCAGCCTGCAAGGATACTCATGGGATTCTCCGGTGGGCAAAGCGGTGTCGCGCGAAATCGGTGAGCGATGAGCGGTCAGCGTTCAAGCCCGGCGCGAGTCATGCGAGGCAGTATATACCGCGTTTTTCCCGCGAAAAAAATAAACCGGCGACTAGAGAAAAGCCCTAACCCAGCGCATTGCAACGCAACTTGCGGGGGTGCTTTTGGCGGTATATACAACTGCACATGCACGAAGCGCGCGGCGCTTTTTCGTCGGTATTTTCGTCAGTAGATTGCAACGGCCTTTCAGGGAGCCACGCGATGCCTGTGACCCGCATTCCGATCATCGATCTTGCCGGCGTTCGCGCGGGCGACCCGCAGGCCTTGCAGCGCGTGGCGGGTGAAATTCACGAGGCGTGTACGACGATCGGCTTCTTTTACATCATCAATCATGGCGTGCCGCAAACGTCGATCGATGCCGCGGAACAGGCGGCGCGCGAATTCTTCGCGTTCCCCGTGGAGACCAAACGGCGCGCGGCGGTCAATCATCGGCATCGCGGGTTCAATGCGTTGGGCGATGCGACCATGTACCAGGCCAAACGTCCCGACTACAAGGAGTTTTTCAGCATCGGTCTCGAACTGCCGGAGGACGATCCCGACGTGCTCGCCGGTCAGGCGCTGCGTGGCCCGAATAACTGGCCGGACTTCATGCCTGAACTGCGTCCCGCGTTGTACGGCTACTACGAGTCGGTTGCGGCCTGCGGCGCCGATCTGCTGCGCGCGGTCGCGGTGAGCCTCGGCGTCGACGAGCATTTCTTCGCGCCGCGTTATACCAAGCGGATGCAGCGCACGCAGATGGTCTACTATCCGCCGCAACCGCCCCAGTCGGACGCGGATCAGTTCGGCGTCGCGCCGCATACCGACTACGGCTGTATCACGTTGCTGTGGCAGGATCAGGTGGGCGGCCTGCAGGTGCGCGAAATCGCCAACGATACGTGGGTCGACGCGCCGCCGGTGGAGGGGAGCTTCGTGGTGAATGTGGGCGATCTGCTGGCGCGCTGGACCAACGACCGCTTTCGCTCCACCTTGCACCGCGTGATCAATGCGTCGGGTCGCGAGCGCTATTCGATCGCAACGTTCTATGATCCGACTTACGGCGCGAGCGTCGATCCGCGCGAACTCGGCGCTAACGAAGCCGAGATCGGCTATCAGCCGGTCGCCGCGGGCGACTATATTCTCGGGCGCATTAACGATTCGATGGGCTATCGAAAGAAACGCGCGGAAGAAGCGCAAAGCTGAAGGCGCGCAAGGAACTCCTGCATGACAGATAACGGAAAGACAAACGACTCGGCGCCGCTGGCGTCGACACTCGACGCACTGCGCGCCGCGTTAGGCGACGACGCGGTCCGCGTGGGCGAGCAGATCGGCGAACGCGCATTGACCGACTGGACGCGTCACGACCCAACGCGCCCGGCAGCGTTGCTGCTGCCGCGTACTACCGAAGACGTATCGCACGCGCTGGCCATTTGCCACGCGGCGCATCAGCCGGTGGTGCCGCAGGGTGGCATGACGGGCCTCGCGGGCGGGGCGATTGCGCGGGCCACGGATATCGCGTTGTCGCTGGAACGATTGAACGGTGTCGAGGAAATCGACGCCGCGTCGGCCACGCTGACCGTGCGCGCCGGCACCACCTTGCAAACGGCTCAGGAAGCCGCGGCGGAAGCCGGCTTCGAACTCGCGCTCGATCTCGGCGCGCGCGGCTCGTGCCAGATCGGCGGCAATCTCGCGACGAATGCGGGCGGCAATCGCGTGATCCAGTCCGGCACCGCGCGCGATCAGGTGCTGGGGCTCGAGGTTGTGCTTGCCAATGGCGATGTGCTGACGTCGCTCGGCAAGATGGTGAAGAACAACACCGGCTATGACCTGAAGCACTGGTTTATCGGCTCGGAAGGCACGCTCGGTGTGATCACGCGCGCGGTGTTGCGGCTGCATCCGCCGCGCGCCGCGCGTCATACGGCGCTGGTCGCGCTCGACGATTACGACGCCGCAGTGAGCCTGCTGCGCCGTCTATCGACGCGTTTCGGCAACGACATCGGCGCGTTCGAAATCATGTGGCCGGATTTCTACGACTTTGGCGTGAAGCTGACGGGTACACGTTCGCCGTTCGCCGAGTCTCATCCGCTGTACGCGTTGATCGAGCATGCGAGTTTCGATGCCGGCGACGACGGCGAGCGTTTCGCCGCCGTGCTGACCGAAGCGCTCGATGAAGGCGCAATTCGCGATGCGGTGATCGCGCAATCGGTGGCCGACGTGCGCGCGTTATGGGCGATCCGCGAATGCACGGCGGAGTTTCCGGTGCGGCTCGACGCGATCAATTTCGATGTGAGTCTGCCGATCGGCGGCATCGGCGCGTTCGTCGACCGGTGCCGCGCCGCGCTCGATCAGCGCTGGCCCGGCAATGAATCGTATTTCTTCGGGCATATCGGCGATTCGAATCTGCATGTGACCGTCGACGGTCATTCGATTCCCGGCGTCACGCATCATGCGGTGTACGCGTTCGTCTACGAGATGCTCGGGCCGTTGCACGGCTCGGTGTCGGCGGAACACGGAATCGGTTTGCTCAAGCGCGAGTTCTTGCCGATCTCGCGCTCGCCGGCGGAGCTGGCGGCCATGGCCGCGATCAAACATGCGCTGGACCCGCACGGGATTCTGAATCCGGGCAAGCTGTTTTGATGGGATAAGTTGCGGGTTGAGTGGGTGAGGGCGCAATGAGCGCCCCCGGCCCACCGTGGCGTCAGGAATGACCTCAGTGCGCGGGCACCGAATCCATGCCGGTCGACCTGACCGCCGCCTGCGCATCCGGCGACGCCAGATACTCGAGCAGCGCTTTCGCTTCCTGCGGATGCGGCGCGCCGACAGGAATACCCGCGGCATAGCGCGTGACGGATTGCACCGATTCCGGAATCTTGCCGACGAACGTGGCGCCCGCCACCGGCAGCAACTCGCTGACCTGCTGAAAGCCGACTTCATAGTCGCCATTGGCGACGACCGACGCGACCGGGATCTTCGGAATCATCTTCGCTTTGGCCTTCACCTGGTCCTCGATGCCCAGCCGCTTGAAGAGTTCGCGCTCGATATAGACGCCGCTCGCGCTATCCGAATAGGCAATCGACTTTGCGTGCAGCAGGGTGTTTTTCAGCCCCTCGACCGAACCGATATCCGGCTTGGGCGCACCGTCGCGCACGGCCATGCCGATCCGCGAATCCGCCAGTTCGACACGCGAGCCGGGTATCACCTTGCCTTGCTTGATCAGATCGTCGAGCGCGTAGCCGACCATGATGACCACGTCGGCGGGTTCGCCGCGTGCGAGGCGGTTGGGAATGGCTTCCGGCGATTGACCCATCGACGGTCCGAGGATCGTGTCGAGCGTATTGCCGGTCGATGCGGTGAACTTTGGACCGAGCAGCTTGTAGGCGGCGGTGAAGCCGCCGGAACTCATGACCTTGAGTTCGGCCGCCTGGACGTTGGCGGCGGCCACGGTGCTGCCCAGCAGCCCGGCGGTGAACATGGCGAGAAAGAAGGATCTCATCGGCATCGGCATTGAAATGACAGTGTGCAGTGTTGGGAGGATGACGGGGTGAAGCGTGTCATCGCCCCGTCATCCGTACCATACCTGAACGAGCCCCTGTCGTGCCGCGCTCGCTCGCCGTCAATGCGCGTCGAGATACTTCGCGATCACCGGGTACACATCCACCACGGCATCCTTGCCGAAAATGCAGTCGATATGTCCATAGTCGGGAATCAGATGCCGTTCGTAAGGCTGCTCGGGAAAGGCGCGCGTCAGCATGTCGAACGTGAGCTGCGTACTTTCGGGCAGATAGGTTTCGTTTCGCTCGCCGTGAATGAAACCGAGCGGCAGACGCATTCCCTCCAGTCCCTTCGAGCCGTCCGTTCCGCCCAGATAAACATCGCGGCCTTCGGCATCGACAACCTGGCCGGCCCGCACCATCGCGGCGAGATGTTTGAATACCTCCATGTCGTGAATGCCGAACAGTTCCTGCAGGTTCTGATGCAGCGTCTCGTTCAGTTTCGCGTGTTCGTAGAGCAGGCCGTAGAGAAACGTCGCGCGATGGCAGATCGGGTTGCCGCAGCCTTCGTCGTGATCGAGCGGGTAGAACTTGAGCGCTTCGTCGAACAGGTTCTTCGGCCATGAACGGTGCTGCGTGTACGCGGTCAGATCGCGCACGCCGAGATGCTGCATGATGCCGGGAATATGCAGGCCGGCCTTGATCTTCTGCAACGTGCCCGGCACCGGATGCGTCGACACCTGGGAAATCACCGCCGAGCGCACGCCTTCGAGGCCATATAGCAGCGACATGCTCAACGCCAGGCCGCCCATGCAGTGGCCGAGCACCTGAATCTTGGGCACGCCGCTCACTTCGCGTATTTTGGCGATGGCGGCCGGAATGTCTTCGCGCGCGACCTTGTCGACATTGGTCGGCACCAGCACGCTGGGTAACTCGATACTGACGCGCAGATCGACGAGCCACACGTCATAGCCGCAAGCGCACAGATATTCGACGAGGTTGGTCGCGATCAGGTCGGTGGAAAAGATCCGGCTGGAAACGCCCGAGCCGTGAATCAGCAGCAACGGGCGCGAGGTTTTATTCGCCGGATCGAAGTAACGGGTCAGCCGCAAGGTCGTGCCGTCGGGCGTATCGAAGTACATGATCTGCGGCGCGGGCGCGCGCAATGCCCGCTTCAGACGCGGCGCGGCCTTGGTGTCGAAGAATTCCAGTGGCGCGGCCACGCCGCCGTATTCGGTGAACAGCACGCCCGCAAAAAACTTGCCGAACTTCAGCGTCCATTCGAGGCGCGTTTCCAGGTCGGGCGTGTTGGTGACTTCAAGTGTGCGTTGCTGCTTGAGGAAGTTCTCAGGCGTGATGATCAGCGTTGCTTTGCCGAGCACGGGTCCGGTGGTTTGCGCGCCCGCGCGAATCTCGGCGTACAGCGTGTTGGTCTGCGCCCAGAGATTGATCGGCGAGGTGCGCGTGATGATTTTTTGCCCCGTCAGGCAGTACGTATTGCCTTCGGTGGAGGCAAGCGTCATCCGGTAGTTCATGTTGCGTTCGTCCACATCGGACTCGCTGACCACGAACAGATTGAACGTGCCGTCGACGATCGTCAGCGGTTGCGCGGAAAGCGCGGGACAGGTCAGCGTGCCGGCGGTGTGAGCCAGGTGTTGCGGGTTGCTGAGCATGTCGGCGAGATCGTCGGATTCGACAGTCAGCGTGAATTCGATCGGACTCGTAGCGGCTTGTCCCGCGATCGCGACTGCCGGCGTGTACGTGCCGATCATCGTCTCCGTGAAGCGCAAGCCGATCTTTGGCGCGGGCGGCGTGGCGGCCGTGCCCTTGGCCGTATAGTCGATCTGCCGGTCGCGCGACGCGGCGAGCAGCGCACAGTTACGCTCGGCCAGCGCGGAAATGGTCAGCAGCGGATTGACGCCGAGCGAGATCGGCATGACGGCGCCGTCCATCACATAGAGGCCTTCGTGCACCGCCGTGCCCGCCGCGCCATTGAAAACGCGGCCCAGGTGATCGACCACGCCGTGCTCCGCATCTTCGCCCATGCCGCAGCCGCCAAGCGGATGCACGGTGACGGTGCGATTGCCGGCAATGTCGGTGGAAATCGGATTGCGCAGATATTTGCCGCCGAGCGGCACCGTTGCCTGTTCGAGGGTTTGCTCGACCGTTGCAAAGATCGGCTGCTTGCCGGCGTTTTTCCATACGATGCGCGGCTGGCCCTTGTCGTCGACGTGAATCTGACCGCTTTCGTCGTCGTGCGCCATCACGAGATAGCTTTGCGTGTGGTTCAGCGCGCCACGATACGGACCGCGCAGAAAGCTTTCGAGCACGCGGGCGTCGTACGCGAGTTGTCGCTCGGCGCTCGGCGCGCCGCCAACATCCACGCCTTCGAGCGGCGCGGCGGCGCCGAGCAGGCCGACGAGCGCCGCGCCGACCGGGCCGGCGAGCGAGCCTTCTTCGATCACGAAACCGTCTCTCACATTCGCGGTATCGCGATGATCGATCAGGCCGGTAATGGTCGGCCCGACCGGCGGAATTTGCCCCGGCGTGTGCGTGCCCCAGCCAACGCCGTTGATGATGTCGTCGGTGTTGTACGCGAAGGAGAGCACGTCGCCGTTGCCGGTGAAATGTTCGCCGAGCAGGGCCGACACGCTCAGGCCCGCTTCACGCGAGCGCAACAGCAGCGCGGTCGAACCGATCGTGCCGGCCGACACGATGACGAGATCGGCGCTGACGAACAGATCGGGCGCGCCGTAACTTTCGCGGCCGAGACTCACCAGCTGATAGCGCACCGTCCATTGCTGCGTGGCCGCGTCGCGCAACACCGAATGCACGGCGGCGCCCGTGAAAATCTGCGCGCCGTGCGCAACGGCATCGGGCAGATAGTTCATATGCGTCGAATTTTTCGCGTCGTAATTGCAGCCCGAATTGCAATCGCCGCAGCCCACGCAGGCCTTCTGTTCAACGCCCGCGGCGTTCACGCGATTCTCGAACGTGACGGTGATCGGCGGGCGGCTGAAGCGGTCCGCCATGCCGAGCGCCCGGGCCGATTTTTCGAGCGCCTGCAGTTTCGGCAACGCCGGATAACTGCCGGGCACCGGCGACGGTTGCAGCATCGCGCGCGCGAGCGCATAGCCGTGCTCGCGGCCCGCCGCATCGTCGCGCAGCGCCTTCGGCCAGCGCGGATCGTCCCACAGGCGCGGATCGGCTTCGAGCGCGACATTCGCGTTGATCAGCGAGGTGCCGCCCAGACCGCAGCCGACCACCGCGTTGACATCGTCGTTCACGTGCACTTCAAGCAGCGCGAGCGGCGAGCCGACGTGCGCGAGGGCCGTGTTGTACTGCACCTCTTCGGCGCCCTGAAACGGTGTGCGAGGGTACTCGCCCGCCATGAATTCGCGCCCGCGTTCCAGCACGCAGACGCTGAGTCCGGCGCGCGCCATGCGGCTCGCGGCGATCGCGCCGCCGTAGCCCGAACCCACTACCACTACGTCGTAATGCGCTTTCATCGCCGTTACGGCGCTCGATAAGCGATTCATCAAGACCACCTCGTCAGGAACGGAATGCGGGGAAGGGCGGGCAGCGTGCGCAATTACGCGGCTGCTTCATTCATTTCGCTGTCGCTCGATTCGGCTGCCAGCAGGTTCAGTGCAAGCAGAATCGCCGAGCGGTTCTCGATCTCGATCTCGATGCCGAGTTGGTCCGTCAACCAGCGGCCGATCTTGGTATTGGAAAATTCGTCGGCGCCGGCCGTCTTTTTCATGGTGACGCCGAGTTTGACGGCGCGATAGTGATAAGAGGGCACCCGATGCTGAGCCGCAACCGCCGACAGACCGCCTTTCCCTTCCGAACACCAGCCGAGACTGCCGGCCAGTACGATCCGCTCGGGCTCGTCGAGCCCCTCGATGAACGCGCGCGCGGCGCTGCGCACGCGTTGCTCGTCGAGGCCGTATTGCAGCAGCACGCTAGCCACCGGATCTTCCAGCGCCTGTGCGTGCAGATCGATTTCGTGCGCCATGCCTTCGTTTTCCATCGACACGTTGCGCTGATGGCCGGCGCTGCGCAGGCAATCGATCAGATAACGGCGGAAATACGCGCACAATGCGTAACCGTTGGACGGCGCGCTCTCGGCGCACGCGTTGGTTTCCGTGTGACCTGGCGCGAGCCGCAGCACCTTGGCGTAAATGAACTGGGCGACCAGTTCTTCCTTATCGTCGCCGAGCGCCTGCAACTCCAGCGGATGATAGGTCCGCAAAGCCCGCTTGACCAGTTCGACCATCGACACCATTTCGTCGGCGGACAACTGGGTGCGCCGGCGCCACAGATCGGGCAGGACCGCGTCGTCGAGTGTGCGGACGAACGCGTGGCTCGGAACTACGCCCATAACAACCTCCGTAGGGGGTAAGGCAAGGAGCGCGGTGAGCCCTGACAACAGGCGGAGAAGCGAAAACCGGGAAGGTGAAGCCGCGCTGGAATGTGAAGCCAGTATGGTTTCCGGCGACGGCTTCGCCTATATGGATTAAGTGGTAGCTGATGGGTAAACTGCCGGGTAAACCATCCGGCATAAAAACGCGATTCGGCATGACACGCTTGTCATTCATCTGAAGAAACGGAGACCGCACGATGCGGGCCGACCCTATCCAGCGTGCGATCGACGAAGACCTTGTGCGCGTGCTTTACGCGCAGGATCCGATCGCCTTTTTTTCGCACTGGTTTTCGATCGCGGTGCTGGTGGCGATCTACTGGCCGGCGATTCCGTCGCCGCCGCTGTTCGTCGCGTGTTTCGGGTTCTATGCGGCGGCCAATTGCGGCAGCCTCGCGTTATGGATCTGCAATCGCCGCTATCCGCATCTTGCGTCGCCGCGTGGCTGGATCGTGCTGCATGCGGTGCGCGGCATGTTGCTGTACAGCGCGCCGGGTTTCGCGATCTGGTTCGCGTTTCATAGCCCGCAGATGGATTTGCCGCTGCTGCATACGGTAATGCTCGTGACGCTGGCGGCCGGCGTGTTCATGTCGAACGGCTTCGACCTGCTGAACTTTTCCACCGCGATTCCGTTCCTGCTGTTTCCGTCGATCGTGCTGCATTTCGGCACGCATACGTTCGACCGCACGATTCTCGCGATCGTCCTCGCGTTTTTCTTTTGCGCGATCAACGTCTACGCGATGAGTTACCGCAAGCTGTTTCGCCAGGTCGTGCAGGCACGGGTCGATCAGCAATATCTGGCGGAGTCGCTGGCGGCGCAGAAGCATGTTGCCGAAGAAGCGAGTCTCGCGAAAACGCGCTTTTTCGCGGCTGCCAGCCACGATTTGCGGCAGCCTCTGCATGCGATCGGTTTGCTCGCGGCGTCGCTCAACGACACGGCGGCAACCCCCGCGCAGCACGCGAAGACCGCCGAACATATCGTCTACAACGTCGAGGCGTTGAATCAGCTGTTCAACCAGGTGCTCGATCTCGCGCGGCTCGAAAGCGGCGTGACACAGGTGATCCGGCTACATTTCCGGCTGGCCGAACTGTTCGAGCGGGTCGGCAGCCAGTATCGTCCGCAGGCGGCGGCCAAAGGTCTCGCGCTGCGGATCGCGCCGACCACGATGATCGTGCACGACGATCCGGTGTTGCTGGAGCGCGTGCTGAGCAATCTGCTGTCCAACGCGGTGCGTTATACCGAGGACGGCGCGATCTGGTTGGGCTTTCGGCGCGCGGGACGCGAGTCGGGCGGCTTTGTCGAGGTGCGCGATTCGGGCATCGGCATTCCGGCGGAGGAGCACGAGCAGGTCTTCGAAGAGTTCTATCAGGTCGCCAATCCGCAGCGCGACGCGCGCCAGGGGCATGGGCTCGGCCTGCCGACGGTGAAGCGGCTGGTCGAAATGCTCGGCGGCGAACTGCGTTTGCGTTCGGCGCCGGGGCGCGGGTCCGTGTTTCGTTTTTCGGTGCAGGCGGGCGAGGCGGGCGGGATTGTCGCGAGCCTGAACGAAACGGTGGCGGGCGGTCCTTCGGCGCAGGGGCGGCGCGTGCTGTGCATCGACGACGATCCGTCGATCCTCGAAGGCCTCGCCAGTCTGCTCGCGCGCTGGGGTTGCGACGTGCGCGGCACTCGCGACGAGGTCGACGCGCTCGCGGTGCTCGAAACGGGTTTCGTGCCGGATGCGGTGCTGTGCGATTACCAGTTGGCGAATCACCGCACCGGCGCGCAGGCGCTGACTGCCGTGCGGCATGTGCTGGCGCGCGCGGGGCACGACAACATCGTGACTTTGCTGATCACGGGGGATATGGCGTCGGCGGAACTGGCGGCGTTGGCGCTGCAGGGGATTCCGGTGTTGCATAAGCCGGTGACCCCCGCGCGCTTGCGGCGCACGCTGGAAATGCTGTGGCAGCAGGCGGAACTGGATAAGGGGCGGGCGACGGCCGCGCGGGCGTTGCGCGCGGACGGCATGGACGAGGTGGATGGACTGGCCGTTAAAGCAGAGAGCTGGAGCGCCAACGGCGCGATACGGGAGGCGGCGAACGGTCCGCCGGACGAAGCGAGGATCTGAAGGCCTGCAGCTCGCTGCGACACGCTGCAAGTCAAACACTACATAGCAAACGGGCGGCGCAAGCGCCGCCCGTCGTCAGTTCGTCACCGTCAGGCTCTGCTACAACGTTTTCCCCGCTTCCAGCCAGCCGTTGATCACCGCGATCGCCGTCGACCGGTTATGCACGCCGAGCGCCCGGAAGATCACCGACAGATGCACCTTCACCGTGCCTTCGGCGACGCCCAGATCGCGCGCGATCATCTTGTTGGTCCAGCCGCGATGCACGAGCCGCATGATGTCCTGCTGACGCGGCGACAGGTTCTCCAGCAAATGCTGCTGATGCGGTTGCAGCGACGGGATCTGCGTGATCGGTTCCGTGACGCCGGAGACGCCGGACGTTGGCGCGGCAGCCTGAGCGACTGACGACGCAGCGGCGCCTTGCAGCGCCATCTCGGCCGACGCATCGGCATGCACCGGGCTCGCCTTGGTCTCGCGCGAACCGAGCAGGCTCAGCGCTTCCATCGGCACATACGCGCCGCCCGACAGCACCAGTTCGATTGCCTTGAGCATCACGCTGGCAGGCTGCCGCTTCGGCACGAAACCGAGCGCGCCGGCGGCCAGCACCGCGCGCATTTCGTCGGGCGATTCTTCGGCGGACAGCACGACCACCGGCAACGCGGGGTTCGCCTTCAACAGCACCTCGAGCGACGACGCGCCGCTCATGCCGGGCATATGCAGATCGACGATCGCGAGATCGTGATCGGCGTCGGGACGCGCGGCGGTGGCGAGGGTTTCCCAGCTATCGGCTTCGTCGAACTGGGCGTCGGGGTCGAGCCCCCGCAGCATGCCTTTGACGCCTTGCCTGATCAGTTCATGGTCGTCGGCCACAAGAAACTTCATGATGTCTCCGCGAGTCGGGCCTGCGCGTGATGGACTACCGCCGTGGTCGGGTTTCGTTTTACTTCTATTGTCGTGAATCGCATCATTGCCGGCTATCCCGCGATCATAAGCCCGCCGGCGGCGCGCGGCGTGTTCCGCCGTGCCGCGCCGCCAACTTTCTATTTGTAGGATCGCCGGGTGCGCCCATGCACCGCGTTTTGTATGAGGCTGGTCTCCCGCGCATCGGTTCCGGCTTGCTAGGTAGACGAGCAGGTCACGCCATTTTTTAAGCAAAGCAGGCAGGATGCCGAAGGTTATGCGCATCGGCTTAACCTGCGCGAATAGGGCTTCTATTTGACGGCGAACAGCGTCGCATTCATCAGAAGCTTGAACGCGAAACCGAGCGACATCGCCGAGCCCACGCCGAAGCACCACAGCGCGACGAACCACAGCCAGCCGGGCAGTGTGCGCGCCGCCGGCCGCCGGCTTGCGGCAATGCCGCTGTCGTCGTTGCCGGCATTGCCAATGCTGCCGGCCTGTAGCCGCTTAGTGATAGTGATGTTGGTCGCCATGACTCACCTTGCCGCGAAATACCCAGTAACCCAGCGTCGTATAGCCGAGGATGATCGGCAGAATCACCGCCGCGCCGACCAGCGTGAACATCTGGCTCGAACGCGGGGCGGCCGCTTCCCACAACGTCATGCTCGACGGAATCGCATACGGCCACAGGCTCACCAGCAGCCCCACGTAGCCGAGCAGCACCAGCAGCAGCGCCAGCGCGAACGGCGTGTTGTGATGCCGGTCGCGCACCGCGCGATACATGAAGAACGCGCACACCGCCACGAGGAACGGCACCGGCAGCAGACGGTAGAACAGGTTGTCGTGGAACCAGCGCTGCGCGATGGTCGGGTCCTGCAGCGGCGTCCACAGACTGACCATCGCGATGAAGCCGAGCAGCACCAGCGTCAGCGGCCACACCACGCGATGCAGACGGCGTTGCAGATCGCCTTCGGTCTTCGCCACCAGCCAGCAGCAGCCGAGCAGCGCATAGGTCACCACCAGTCCGAGACCCGTCAGCAGGCTGAATGGCGTGAGCCAGCCGAAGGCGTCGCCGGCATAGGCGCCGTCGATCACCGGAATGCCTTGCAGGAACGCGCCCAGCGCGATGCCCTGGAAGAACGTCGCGCCCGCCGAACCGCCGATGAACGCGAGATCCCACAGGTGCTTGGTGCGATTCGCCTTGGCGCGGATCTCGAACGACACGCCGCGGAAGATCAGACACACCAGCATGAAGATCAGCGGCAGATAGAGCGCGGACAGCACGGTCGAATACACCGCCGGAAACACCGCGAACAAACCGGCGCCGCCGAGCACCAGCCAGGTTTCATTGCCGTCCCACACCGGCGCGACGGTGTTCATCATCAGGTCGCGCTCTTTCTCGTCGGGAAAGAACGGGAAGATGATGCCGATCCCCAGATCGAAGCCGTCCAGCACCACATACATGAACAGGCCCAGCGCGATGATCGCGGCCCACACTACGGTTACGTCCATTGTCTTTCTCGCTTTTGGTGTCGCAAATGATGCGTGAAGGTCGGGCTCAGGCGGCGTCGATCATCTGATCGACGGCGGAGAGCGGGCGGCGCGCGGTCTGATTCGGCGTGGGATACGGCACGCCGTTCGGTGTCTGGCCAGGCAGCGCCGGACCCGAGCGCATCAGCTTGAGCATGTAGTAGACGCCGGTGCCGAACACGAGGAAGTACACGACCACGAAGGTCATCAGCGAAATGCCGACCTGCTGGGTGGTCAACGGCGAGACGGCCTGCGACGTGCGCATCACGCCGTACACGACCCACGGCTGACGTCCGGCTTCGGTGGTGACCCAGCCGGCCAGCAGCGAAATAAAGCCGGTCGGGCCCATGGCGAGCACGCAACGCTGGAACCACTTCGATTCGAACAGGCGTTCACGGCGGCGCAGCACCCACGCGACGATCGACATCAGAATCATCAGCGTGCCGAGGCCGGCCATGATCCGGAAACTCCAGAACACCACTGTCGAGTTCGGCCGGTCTTGCGGCGGGAATTCCTTGAGGCCGCGAATTTCGCCGTCCCAGCTATGCGTGAGGATCAGGCTGCCCAGATGCGGAATCGACACCGCGTAGCGCGTGGTTTCGGCCTGCATGTCGGGAATGCCGAACAGGTTCAGCGCGGTGCCGCCTTTCTCGGTTTCCCACAGACCTTCGATCGCCGCGATCTTGGCCGGCTGATACTTGCGCGTATTCAGGCCGTGCTGATCGCCGACCACCGCCTGAATCGGCGTGAGGATCAGCAGCAGCCACAGTGCCATCGAGAACATCTTTTTGACGGCCGGATCGCGCCGGCCGCGCAGCAGGTGCCACGCACCCACGGCCGCCACCACCAGCCCGGCGACGATGAACGCGGCGAGCGCCATATGCGCAAGCCGGTACGGGAACGACGGATTGAAAATGATCTTGAACCAGTCGAGCGGCACGACGCGGCCGTTGACGACTTCGAAGCCTTGCGGCGTTTGCATCCAGCTATTGGACGCGAGAATCCAGAAGGTCGAGATCAGCGTGCCGACTGCCACCATCAGCGTGGCGCCGAAGTGGGCGCGCGGACTCACGCGCTGCCAGCCGAACAGCATGATGCCGAGGAAGCCCGCTTCGAGGAAGAACGCGGTCATGACCTCGTACATCAGCAGCGGCCCGGTGACGGGGCCGGCGAAACTGGAGAAGCCCGACCAGTTGGTGCCGAACTGATAGCTCATCACCACGCCGGAGACGACGCCCATACCGAAGGCGACTGCGAAGATCTTCGACCAGAACAGGCAAAGATCTTTGTAGTACGCCTTGCCGGTTTTGAGCCAGCGCCATTCGAGCACGGCAATGAAGCTGGCGAGGCCGATGCTGAGCGCCGGGAACACGATGTGAAACGAGACGGTAAACGCAAACTGGATGCGGGCGAGATCGAATGCCGATATTGCGGAGTTCATGAGCGTGAAGGGCGTGAGGCCCGCGGAGGCGGACTACGCGCGTCGACCGGTGTCGGTGCGCACTGCTGGGCAGATGGGCGAAGCGTAGGGGATCGGCAGATTTCGTGCTGCGATGCGACATGCGTCAAAAAACCACCTTGTTTTACGGCGATTTTCAATTTTGAGACAGCAAGTTATTGATAGGTATCAAGTTTTCCTGAATGTGCCGGGAGGCGCGTTTTGACGCGCCGTCGTGAAACTGCGGCAATCGACCGCGCTGCAGCAGGCGGTGAATGCGGCGGCGCGCTGAGGCAAGCGCCCCAGGTGTTTCCCCGCAGCCGGCTTGACTTCAATAATTCTTGAGCATAAAGTTTTATTCATGCACAGGAATTAATCGCCACTGCCTTCAGCGGTCATTCAGGAGACAAGCCTTGCTCAATCTCACGCCGGGTTCACTCGCGGGACTTCGCGTTATCGATCTGTCACGCGTGCTGGGCGGTCCGTACTGCACGCAGATCCTCGCTGACCACGGCGCCGAGGTGATCAAGGTCGAGCCGCCCGACGGCGACGAAACGCGCACCTGGGGGCCGCCGTTCGAAGGCGACACGGCGTCGTATTTCATCGGCGTGAATCGCAACAAGCTGGGCGTGGCGCTCGATCTGCGCCAGCCCGCCGAGCGCGACAAGCTGCTGCACTTACTCGAAACCGCCGACGTGCTGGTCGAGAACTTCAAGATCGGCACGCTGGAGCGCTGGGGGCTCGGCTACGAGACGTTGCGCGCGCGCTTTCCGCGGCTCGTGCATTGCCGGGTGTCCGGTTTTGGCGCCGATGGTCCGCTCGGCGCGTTGCCGGGCTACGACGCGGCGGTCCAGGCGCTGACCGGTCTGATGAGCGTGAACGGCGAGGCGGGCGGCGCGCCGTTGCGCGTCGGCGTGCCGATCGTCGATCTCGTCACCGGCCTGAATGCGGCGCTCGGCATCCTGATGGCGTTGCGTGAGCGCGAGACGAGCGGGCAGGGCCAGTTCGTCGAGTCGACGCTGTTCGACAGCGCGTTGTCGATCCTGCATCCGCATACGCCGAACTGGTTCTACTCGGGCCAGGAGCCGCAGCGCACCGGTAACGCGCATCCGAACATCACGCCGTACGACATGTTCCATACGGGTAGCGTCGATATCTTTCTGGCGGTGGGCAATAACGCGCAATTCGCGGGACTGTGCGCGGTGATCGATGCGCAGGCGCTGGTCGACGATCCGCGTTTTGCCAGCAACCGCGAGCGCAGTGCGCACCGGCGTGAATTGCGCGCGGAGCTGGAGCAGCGCTTCGCGTCGTGGCAAGGGGAATTGCTCGCCGATACGCTGATCCGGCGCGGCGTGCCGTGCGCGCCGGTGCTCGGACTCGGCGCGGCGCTGGAGCATCCGCACACCGCGCATCGGGCGATGCGGGTGGAGCTCGGCTCGTACCGTGGCATTGCGTCGCCGATCAAGCTGAGCCGCACGCCGGCCACTTATCGCAGCACGCCGCCCGGGTTGAACGAACACGCTGAGCAGGTGTTCGGCAAACCGCACGCCGACGATTGAGGTCGCCACTTCATTCGCGTTTCGCTTTACCCGCGCTTCACCCGCGCTTCATCTGAAGCCATTCCCGTCGAAACCATAAAGAGCGGCCGCGTGCCGCCAAGGAGACAGCATGTGCACGAATCGCGCAGGACGGCGCTCGCCGCCGGCTTTTAACGCTTCCTCGATTGCGCCGACTGCGAGCGCGTTCCGTGCGCGAGGAGCCGCGTCATGCTCGCGCTGATCGGCACCGTCGCGATCGTCGCGCTGTTCGGCCTGATCATCACGAAGCGCCTGTCGCCGCTCGTCGCGTTGATCGTCGTGCCGATCGTGGCGGCGCTCGCGGCAGGCTTCGGGCTCTCGACCGCCAAATACATCGTGCACGGCGTGCAGAACATCGGGCCGGTGGCCGGCATGTTCGTGTTCGCGATTCTGTTTTTCGGGATCCTGACCGATGCCGGCATGCTCGATCCGATCATCAACGGCGTGTTGCGGGTGGTCGGCTGTCACCCCACGCGGATCGTGATGGGCTCCGCGTTGCTTGCGCTGCTGATTCACCTCGACGGTTCCGGCGCGGTGACGTTTCTCGTCACGCTGCCCGCGATGCTGCCGCTCTACACGCGCCTCGGCATCGATAAACGGATTCTGGCCTGCGTCGCGTCGATGGCGGCGGGCGTGAATTTTCTGCCCTGGGTCGGGCCGATGCTGCGCGCGTCCGCCGCCTTGCATATTCCCGGCACGGCGATTTTTTATCCGATGCTGCCGGTGCAGATCGTCGGGCTGGTGTTCGTATTCGGCAGCGCGTACTGGCTCGGCAAACGCGAGGAAAAGCGCCTCGGGCTCGACCGCGCGAGCGCTGCAGCGGTGGCGGTAACGCCGCGTGAACTGAGCGCCGAAGAGCAGGTGTTGCGCCGGCCGGGCCGCTTCTGGATCAACCTCGCACTGACACTGTTCGTGCTGGTCACGCTGGTGTCGGGCATTGTCGATCCGATGGTGATGTTCATGCTCGGCACGGTAGCCGCACTGATCATCAATTATCCGGACGTCAAGCAACAGCGCGAGCGCATCGACGCCCACGCCAAAGCTGCGCTGATGATGGCCAGCGTGCTGCTCGCGGCGGGCGCGTTCACCGGCATCATGTCCGGCACCGGCATGCTCACCGCGATGGCGCAGGTGCTCGTGCAACAGGTGCCGGTCGAACACGCGCGCCATATGCCGTTCGTGCTCGGGCTCGTGTCGATGCCGCTCAGCCTGCTATTCGATCCCGACTCGTTCTATTTCGGCATCCTGCCGGTGCTCGCCGAGAGCGGCAAGCTGCTCGGCGTGCCGCCCGTGCAGATGGCGCAGGCCGCCTTGCTCGGACAGATGACCACCGGTTTCCCGGTCAGTCCGCTCACGCCGGCCACGTTTCTGATTGTCGGCCTGACCGGCGTCGAACTCGCCGAACATCAGAAATTCACCATTCCCTTTCTCTTCGCCGCCACGGTCATCATGGTGTTCACCGCGGTGCTGGTCGGCGTGTTTCCGCTCTGAGCCGGCTGCTCGAAGGGCGGCGGCTTAAAGGGTTTTACCAAGGACGTTGATATGAATTTCGATCTCACCGAAGACCAGCTCTCGATCCAGGCCGCGATCGAAAAGCTCTGCGAAAAATACGATGACGAGTACTGGCTCGCGCGCGATCGCGACGGCGGCTTTCCGCACGACTTTCATCGCACGCTGGCCGACGCGGGCTGGCTCGGCATTGCGATGTCGCCGGACTACGGCGGCTCGGGCCTCGGCATGACCGAAGCGGCGCTGATGATGCGCACCATCAGCGGCTCGGGCGCGGGGTTGTCGGGGGCGTCGGCGGTGCATATGAATATCTTCGGCTTGAACCCCGTGCAGGTATTCGGCAACGACGCGCAGAAGCGCCGCTTCCTGCCGCCGCTGATCGACGGCCGCGACAAGGCCTGCTTCGCGGTCACCGAACCGGACGCTGGTCTCGACACCACGCATCTGAAAACCCAGGCCGTGCGCGACGGCGACCACTACGTGCTGACCGGCCGCAAGATCTGGATCTCGACCGCGCAGGTGGCGAGCAAGATGCTGATCATCGCGCGCACTACGCCATTGGAGCAGTGCGCGAAACCGACCGACGGCCTCACGCTGTTCTATACGGATCTGGATCGCGAGCGCGTGGAAGTGCGCGAGATCGAGAAGATGGGCCGCAAGGCGGTCGATTCGAACATGCTGTTCATCGACAATCTGCGGGTGCCGGTTGAAGACCGTATCGGCGACGAAGGCGCGGGCTTTCGCTATCTGTTGCACGGCCTGAACCCGGAGCGGATTCTGATCGCCGCCGAAGCGATCGGCCTCGGTCAGGCGGCACTGAAGCGCGCCACGCAATATGCGAAGGAGCGCGTGGTGTTCGGACGGCCGATCGGCCAGAACCAGGGCATTCAGCATCCGCTCGCGCAGGCATGGATGCAACTCGAAGCGGCCAATCTGATGGTGTTCAAGGCGGCCGCGTTGTACGACGCCGGTCAGCCGTGCGGCGCAGAAGCCAACGCCGCCAAATACCTCGCCGCCGAAGCCGCGTTCCAGTCGTGTCAGACGGCGATCGCCACGCTCGGCGGGATGGGTTACGCGAAGGAATATCACGTCGAACGCTATCTGCGGGAGTGTATGATTCCGAGGCTCGCGCCCGTGAGTCCGCAGATGATTCTGTGTTTCATCGCGGAGAAAGTCCTGGGCCTGCCGAAGTCGTATTGAAGTCTCTCCCAATCGCCATGGATGTCAAACTCGTTGCCCGCACGCTGGACCTGTTCGAACTGTTTGCTGTCGAGCAACGGCCGCTGCCGCTCACCGAGCTGGCGCGTTTGCTGAACGTACCGATGTCGAGCTGCCTCGCGCTGGCTCGCACGCTGGTGAGCCGCGGCTATCTCTACGAAGTCAGAAAGCGCGGCGGCTACTATCCGACCCGGCGTTTGCAGATGCTTGCGAGCGCAATCAACGCGGTCGATCCGATTGTCGAGATGGTGCATCCGCGGCTGGTTCAATTGCGCGACGCAAGCGGTGAGACTACCGTGCTCGGCAAGATTCAAGGCACGGCGGTGGTGTATCTCGACGTGGTGGAATCCACCAAGGCGATTCGCTATACGCGTGCGCCCGGCGAGTTGCGGCCCTTGCATGCGAACTCGATCGGCAAGGCGATTTTCGGCGAACTGGATGCGGCGGCGCAGCAGGCGCTCGGCGCGCAATTGTCGTTCGACCACTTCACCGCCGCGACGGTCGCCGATCTGCCCGCGCTGATTGCGCAGGCCGCGGCGGCCAAAGCGCAAGGCTGGTGCGCCAATCTCGGCGAAAGCGCGCCGGAGTTGTCGGCGGTGGCCGTGGCAGTGACGATAGGCGGCGACCTGTACGGGTTGTCGGTGGTGGGTCCGACCGAGCGCATCCAGAAAGATCAGAACGCCCACGCCGCGGAATTGATGCGCGTGAAACAGGCGATCGAAGCGCAGGAGTCGGAGCCGCAGGAACCCCAGGCGTAGCCCGCTTCGTCTTCAACCGACAATCACACCACCCGAACCGACTTTCTGCCTGGCCGCGCGGTAGTCAATGCGGCCGTTTACCTCTACCATGCAGGCAGCCAAACGGCAGCGTTCCTCCGTTGAACGCGCGCTCCGCAATTCATGAGCGTGACGCCGTGGCGATTCCACCATCGATTCCCGTTATTCGCTTCGAATAGTCATGTCGAGGCGCCCTTGAGATTCATCGGCGCTTCGCGCATCCGTCATAGAACTGTAGGGCGCGGGGCATACGGTGCCGGTAAGGGCATCGCGTCGGCGCGCCGCACGAACGGTTTGAACGAGCACGCTTCATCCCCCTGCCGGCAACGGCAGACTTCACCAAAAGGAGTCAGCAGATGAGCACGATCAAGACGAAAGACGGTACGGACATTTTCTACAAGGATTGGGGCAAGGGCCGCCCGGTTGTGTTCTCGCACGGCTGGCCGTTGACGGCGGACGCGTGGGACGCGCAAATGCTGTTTCTCGGCAGCAAAGGGTTCCGCGTGATCGCGCACGACCGCCGCGGTCATGGCCGTTCGGCGCAACCGTGGGACGGCAACGACATGGACACCTACGCCGACGACCTCGCGGCGCTGATCGAGCATCTCGACCTGCAGGACGCGACGCTCGTCGGCCATTCGACCGGCGGTGGGGAAGTGGCGCATTACATCGGCCGGCATGGCACGCAGCGGGTGGCGAAGGCCGTGCTGATCGGCGCGGTGCCGCCGCTGATGCTGAAAACGGAAGGCAATCCTATCGGCCTGCCGATCGATGTGTTCGACGGTATCCGCAAAGGCGTGGTGGACGACCGCTCGCAGTTTTTCAAGGATCTGGCGGTGCCGTTCCACGGCTATAACCGTCCGAACGCGAAGGTCTCGCAAGGCGTGATCGATTCGTTCTGGCGTCAAGGCATGGCCGGTTCGATCAAAGGCCTGTACGACTGCATCAAGCAGTTCTCCGAAGTCGATTACACGGAAGACCTGAAGAAGATCGACGTGCCGACGCTGGTGCTGCATGGCGACGACGACCAGATCGTGCCGATCGACGCGGCGGGACGGCAGACGGCGAAGATCGTGAAGAACGCCACGCTGAAGGTGTATGCGGGCGGACAGCACGGTATGTGTGTCGTCGAGGCCGATAAGGTGAATGCCGATTTGCTGGAGTTTATCGGCTCGTAAGTGCGGAGAAGCGGGCGCGGGGTTGTGGGGCCGCGTCCGCGGAGTTTGCTGGTTTCAGCGGCCGATCAACGGCTCATGTCCCGGCACCCCTGCGTGCTGGTTCGCACGGACAGCCGCTCAGCCGCTCAGACCGTCGGCCAGCCAATACGCGCCGCGCGCCGCAGCGAAGAGCGCACCACCAGGCGGTGAAACGGCGCGATCGCGAGAATATAAAAACGCCCGAGGCCGTTGTGGCAATGCACGACGGTCGAGAGGATCAGATAGCGCGACTGAGCGCCGTCCGACTCGCGCGTTTGCTGCAGCACGGACACCCGGAAATCCAGATGGTTGTCGTTCTCGCCGAGAATGATCTCGCTCGCGCTGCGCGTGTAGATTCTGAAAAATTCGACGCGTTCGCACGAGCCCGGCGAGGTCTCGGTGCGCAACTGCCGCGTCGTCTTGAGCCCGAAGCGGCCAACGATCGCATCGCGCAAGCTCATCAACTTGCCCACCCAGCCCGCCTGATGCTCGAACAGAAAGCGCGCGAGCAGTTCGGGATCGTCGATGGCGTTGTCCGGCAGGCGGACCGCGTACGCGTCGGCGAGGTCCGGCGTGTGGTACAGACCGCTGACGGCGGATTCCACCGGCACGGCGACGGGGAGCACAGAGCTAAGGGCGTTGGGCATGGTGACGTGCTGCGCTGAAAAGTAGTCGGGCGCGAAGGGCGCGTTTGCTCCCGCGGCGGTGTATTGCGCGTTGCGCAACACAGGGCGGTCTTGCTTGAGCGCACTCAGTCTACTCGCGGTTGCGTGCCGCCGGCTTGAACCGAAACGACATGAGGCGGGCAGGTGGTGGATTTTTGCCGAAAAATCACCGCCTTAGTTATATGACGTCACATAAATTGATTGAACGTATCTCGTTGTTTATCAAATAGAAATTCTTGTTGTCTATAGCAGAATAAGGGTAAGTGCCTGGTTGAAATCTGGTCTCCGTTCGTCGATAGTACGTTATCGTACAACTAAGACGAAGATTCGTAGGCGAAACAGCCGCGCTTCTACCGCAGGTTGTCATCCAGCCAGATCGCGCGCGGCGCAGTAAAGGAACCTTATGAAGAAGATTGCCCTGAGTGGCGCCGGTGGTCAGCTAGGCGCCGTGGTGCGCGCGGCGTGGGTCGCACGCGGTACGCCGTTGCGTTCGGCCGCGGGCTCGAAGCCGCTTACGCCGCTGCTGGATGGCGAGGACGTGATGCACGGCGATCTGCGCGACCCGGCGATCGTCGATCGTCTGCTGGACGGTGTGGATGTGCTGATTCATTTCGCGGGGACCAGCGTGGAGCGTCCGCTGCCCGAAATCATCGACAACAATCTGCGCGCGCTGGTCGAAGTCTACGAAGGCGCGCGCCGCCAAGGCGTGCGGCGCATCGTGTTCGCCAGTTCGAATCACGCGATCGGCATGTACCCGGTCACCGAGCATCTCGAACTCGACTGCGCGCTGCGTCCGGACGGTTTCTACGGCCTGAGCAAGGTGTGGGGCGAAGCGCTGGCGCGCATGTACTGGGACAAGCACGGTATCGAAAGCATTTGCGTGCGGATCGGCAGTTGCCTCGAGCGGCCGACCGAGCCGCGCCATCTGAGCACCTGGTTCGGTCATCGCGATCTGCTGCATTTTCTCGACCGTTGCGTCGACGCGGAAGAGGTCGGCTTCCTGACGATCTGGGGCGTGTCCGCCAACACGCGTAGCTGGTGGGACAACAGCGGCGCCGAGCGTCTGGGCTATCAGCCGACGCAGGACGCCGAAGCCTTCGCCGAACAGATTCTCGCGCGTCCGAATCCGCTCGATGCGTTGGGTCAGCGCTTCCAGGGCGGTAGCTTCGTCGGTATCGACTATTCGCGCAAGGACGAGGGCGCCGGTTCCGATCGTTCCGGTTCGGCCGCGTCAGCAGCCCGGCCCGTTTGAGCGGTCAGAGAGTCGAGGAGACGTAGTCATGAAAATCAAGGGCATCCGCTGGTGGATGGTCAGTCTGGTCGCGGCCGGACTCATCATCAATTACCTCGCGCGCAATACGTTGTCGGTAGCGGCGCCGACGTTGATGAAGGATCTCAACATCACCACCGCGCAGTACGCGAACGTGGTGGTCGCGTGGCAGCTCTGTTACGCGTTCATGCAGCCGGTCGCGGGCTTCGTGCTCGATACCGTCGGCACCAAACTTGGTTTCGCGGTGTTCGCGCTGGCGTGGTCGCTGGCATGCGCCGCGGCGGCGTGGTCGACCGGTTGGCGCAGCCTGGCGTTCTTTCGCGGCGTGCTCGGTCTGGCCGAGGCGGCCGGCATTCCGGCTGGCGTGAAGGCAACCAGCGAATGGTTTCCCGCCAAAGAACGCTCAGTCGCGATCGGCTGGTTCAACATCGGTTCGTCGATCGGTGCGCTGCTGGCGCCGCCGCTGGTGGTGTGGGCGTTGTTGCACGGCGAGTGGCAACTGGCGTTCGTGATCGTCGGCGTGGCGGGGATCGTCTGGAGCGTACTGTGGATGGTGCTCTACAAGCATCCGCGCCAGCAGAAGCTGCTGGGCGATGCGGAACGCGACTACATTCTGAGCGGCCAGGAAGCGAAGCATAGCGACGATGTCGGCGCCGTGAAGCGCAGCCGCTTCGCGATGCTCGGCAGCCGCGATTTCTGGGCGATCGGCATTCCGCGCATTCTGTCCGAGCCGGCATGGCAGACCTTCAACGCATGGATTCCGCTGTACATGATGACCGAGCGTCACATGAACCTGAAGGAAGTCGCGCTGTATGCGTGGATGCCGTTCCTCGCCGCGGATATCGGTTGCGTGCTCGGCGGCTATCTGAGCCCGCTGTTTCACAAGTACGCGAAGGTCTCGCTGTTCACGTCGCGCAAGCTGGTGTTCGTGGTCGGCGCGCTGTGCATGATCGGACCGGCGTGCGTGGGTCTGGTCGCGAGTCCTTACGCGGCGGTGGCGTTGCTGTGCGTTGGTGGCTTCGCGCATCAGACCTTGTCGGGTGCGCTGTACGCGATCACGTCGGATATGTTTGGCAAGAACGAAGTCGCTACTGCAACCGGCATGGGCGGCATGGCGGGCTATCTCGGCGCCGCAGCGTTTACCGCGCTGTTCGGTGTGCTGGTGACCCGGATCGGTTACAGCCCGTTGTTCGTCGTGCTGGCGGTGTTCGATATCGTGGCCGCCGGTGTGGTTTGCCTGCTGGCGAAGAGCCCCGAAAAAGCGCCGCCCGAGCCGCATTGGGCGGCCGCGGGAGCGGTGGCGAAGTGATTTACGTGCGGAAGTAAAAAATGGGACGCCAGAAGGCGTCCCATTTTTTTTGCCGTAGCGGCGAGTTGAACCGGTTGAGCGGGAGGCGGGAGGCGGGGTGCGGGGTGCGGGGTGCGGTGAAGCCAACACGTTGCGCCCGCATCGAAACAACATGCGGTCCGCGGCAGCCTGCACGCCGCGGACCGCGTAATCGTCAGCCTGTCAGCGCGCCGTTATACGTCACACCGGCGATCACCACGTTGCTCAACGTGATGGATTTCACGTTGTCCACGAAGAGCGGTCCCGGCACGGTGGCCGATACCGGTCCTGTGCAGATCGGCGTGCCGAGGTTGCAGTTCGAGATGGTCACGCCGGTGATTGGCGGTACGGTGGGGATGGGCAACGGACCGTTGTAGTCCGCGGCCACCGGACCCTGTGCGACGATCGCCTGAAAGCACGAACCCGACGTCGCCGTGAAGCCCGACGTCAACGCGTAGCTCACCGCACCCGACGTATTGGTCGCGTTCACGTTCGAGATGTTGACGTTGTTGATCGTCGCCGGGTTCCAGCGCACCGCGTCGCCTGAGGGGCTGTAATCGCAGTCGAACGTGATCAGGCCGCCTTGGCCCGTCGACGGGTTGGCCGCGAGACCGACCGTGCCGGTGCCGGCGACCGAACCCGGATACGCCGCGCCGAGCGCGCCGCCGCCGTATTTGCCGGTCAGATTCACGCCGTTGGGCAGCGTGACGCCGTTGATCCACACGTTGTTGATAAACCCGCCACGGTTCATGTTGGTCTTGAAGCGAAGCGCGATGTTCAGCGGATTGCTCGCCCAGTTCGCGTTCTGCATGGTCAGATTGCGGGCGTAGACGTTCTGCACGCCCGCGCTCATTTCGCTGCCGATCGTGAGACCGCCATGGCCGCTTTGCATCGTGCAGTTCTGGACCACGATGTTCTGCATCGGCCCGTACTGCGTGTCGAGACACTTGCCGGACTTGATCGCGATGCAGTCGTCGCCGGTATTGAACTGGACGTTCTGCACCAGCACGTAGTTGCAGGCGTCCGGATCGAAACCGTCGTTGTTCGGGCCGATACTGTCCGCGAACACGCCGTCGATCAGCACGTTCGTGCAATCGGTCGGATGATGCTGCCAGAACGGCGTGTTCTGCGTGTGATAGTTCTGCAGCAACACGTTCGTGCAACCGATGAACTCGACCATGCACGGCCGCAGAAAATGGCCGAGACCGAAGACGCGATTCAGCACCGGCACACCGAGTTCCGACAGCGCCGGCAAATAGTTCTGATCCTGATTCCAGCCGGACGCGGTGAGCAGCGTCATCAGCGTCGTCGTGGTGCCGTCCTGATTCGTGAACGAGACGTTGGCCTGCGGATTCGTGATCTGCGCGGCGGGTAAACTCGTCAGCGCGGTGTTGCCCGGATAGGTGGCGCCGTTGGCCGAGTAGGCGGTGGTGCCCGTATTCGCGTCGGCTTGCGAAACCGGTGCGCCGCCCGAAGCCGGTTTCACGTAACCGTACTCGCCGCTGGTGCCTTTGAAGGTCCACCAGCACGATGTGGGCGCCTTGGTGCTCAACTGCATCGGCGTCATCGACTGACCGTTGAGGACGCAGGTGTTGTCGTCGGCGGTCAGTGCGATGTTGGTCTGCTGGTACGCATAGATCGGCGCACCGAAGTTCAGGCAGTCGTTGGCCTGCCAGCGCGACCAGTACAGATTGCCGTTCGCCGTCGTGTACGGACCGCTCTTCGCATAGTCGACCGGGTTGGGGCTGAAATAGATCGTGCAACCCGAGCTCAGATGGAAATTCACGTTGCTCAGCAGCACGATCGGGCCGCCGCAATACCAGTTGCCGGCCGGCACCACGACGCGGCCGCCGCCGGCCGCATGCGCCGCCTGAATCGCGGCATTGAACGCGGCGTACGAATCGTAGACCGTGTCCGTCATGTCGTACGGCACCATGATCGTCGAGCCCGGGCTTTGCGGCGAAGCCGCGGCCTGCGTACCGGTCACCCAGGGAATCGTGCCGCCTGGCCATGCGCTGGCCTGAATCAACGCGGACGCCTGCAGCGTGCGCGCGCCATAGCTCGTCACCTGGAAATCGACCGCCGGGAACATCGACGTCGTGATGCTGGCGAGCTTGTTGATGATCACGGTTGCCTGGCCGGTCGGCCCCCAGATCGGGTCCGCCGCCGCGACCGGTGCGCTCGACGCCGGTGTCGTGGAACCCAGCGAACCGCTGCCGCCGCCGCATCCGGGCAGGGTCGCGAACAGGCCCGCGCCCGCGGAAGTTCCTGCGAACACGAGAAATGAGCGTCGCTTGGGGGAATTCAGTGTGTCCTGTTCGCGGATTTTCGATGTCGCCGGGTCGCCGCTGTTTTTATCGTGGATGGCCACGGATGTCTCCTTGCCCTGTGCGGGCATCTGCTAGTCATGTTTGAGGGGATGAGGATCGTTGCTTCGGCGGAAGCGCTTTCTTGTTATCAGTGATCCTGACTAGTTGTTGTAAGAACGCTTTAGCGAAAAAAGCCGCGCGCACCGATCCATCCTGTCTATTGGCATAGAACAGGAGGAGCGGTGCTACGGGTCAGGACTTGCGGCTTAAGCGACCGGCTGGCCGATTTCGTGATTGGCCAGAATTTCGAGCGCGCGGACCATCGCGGAGTGGTCCCACGCCTTGCCGCCGTGCGCCACGCAGGCGTTGAACAACGCCTGGCAGGTGGCGGTATTGGGCAGCGACACACCGAGCGCCTGCGCGGTCGAAAGCGCGAGGTTCAGATCCTTCTGGTGCAGTTCGATCCGGAAGCCCGGGTCGAAGCTGCGTTTGGTCATGCGTTCGCCGTGCACTTCGAGAATGCGCGACGACGCGAAGCCGCCCATCAGCGCTTCGCGCACGCGCGCCGGATCGACGCCGGCTTTCGAGGCGAGCAGCAGCGCTTCGCCGACGGCTTCGATCGTTGCCGCGACGATCACCTGATTCGCCACCTTGCACACCTGGCCGGCGCCGACCGCGCCGATCAGCGTGACGTTCTTGCCCATCATGTCGAACAGCGGCTTGACGCTGTCGAAGCTCGCGCTTTCGCCGCCCACCATGATGGTCAGCGAGCCGGCCTTGGCGCCGACTTCGCCGCCCGACACCGGCGCGTCCAGATAGTCCGCGCCGCGCTCGCGCACGCAGGCCGCGAACTCGCGGGTGGCCATCGGCGAAATCGAGCTCATGTCGACCACGGTTTGTCCCGCGCGCAACGCGTCGGCGAGACCCTGTTCGCCGAACAGTACGCGTTCGACGTCCGGCGTATCCGGCACCATGATGAAAATCACGTCGGCCTGCGCGGCGACCGCGGCCGGGCTGTCACACGCGACGGCGCCGGCCTGGGCGAGATCGTCGGGCACGCCGCTGCGCGTGAAGGCGGCGAGTGGGACGCCGTTCTTGAGAAGGTTGGCGGCCATGGGCTTGCCCATGATGCCGAGTCCGATAAAGCCTGCTTTTTGCATGGAGTGCTCCCAAGAGGTCATGGCGGCCGTGGTTATGCCTGGCCTGCCTGTTTCTGCATGAAGTGGTGTTGAACCGTCTGCGCGGCGTTTTTCAGCAGCCCGATGTCCGCGCAGACCGCGATCACGCGGCAGCCCATCGCGAGATACCGTTCGGCGTCGGCCTGAGCCGGCGCGAGGATGCCGCTGGCTTTGCCCACGGCCTGCGCGCGTTCGAACACGTGCGCGATCGCCTGTTGCACGTCCGGATGGTTCGGGTTGCCGAGGTGGCCGTACGCGGCCGCGAGGTCGGACGGGCCGACGAACACGGCGTCGACGCCGTCGACCGCGAGAATCGCGTCGATCGCGTCGACGGCTTTGCGGCTTTCGATCTGCACGACGACGCAGACGTTGTCGTTGGCGATCTGGAAGTAGTCGGCCACGGTCGCGTAGCGATTGCCTCGCTGGCTCACCGACACGCCGCGAATGCCTTGCGGCGGATAACGCGTCGCGGCCACGGCGCGGGCCGCGTCGTCGGCGCTGTCGACGAACGGCACCAGGAAGTTCGAGAAGCCGCTGTCGAGCAGCCGTTTGATAAACACGCTGTCGTTAGCCGGCGGCCGCACGACCGGCGCGCTCGCGCTGTCCTTGAGCGCCATCAACTGGGGGATCAGCGTGAGGACGTCGTTGGGCGCGTGTTCGGCGTCCAGCAGCATCCAGTCGAAACCGATAATGCCGAGCAATTCCGTGACGACCGGACTCGCCAGCGACGCCCAGCAGCCGATCAGGGTGTCGCCTGCGCGAACGGCGCGGCGGAAACTGTTAGGTAAGGCCTGGTAGGGCGCGACGGCGGGCATGGGATATCTCCTGAAACGGCGATGAATCGGGCAAGCTCCGGCCAACGACCCGTCCAGTGAGCAGAACTCAGGCGATGCCGCTTGAGTTATAGGTCGTCGTATGTCTAAAAGCAGATTAGCATTGAGCCTCTATGTTGTAACGGCCACGTATACCCGAATTCGCCGGAGTAATGGTAGTTCCGGTTGCGTGCAACCCTCTCCATGTTGTAGGATAACTTATATCTACGGCAGTCTTTTAAGGAAAGCGAAATGTCCATTACCGGCGAAATGCTGATCGGTCGTCACGCCGTGCGCGGCGAGGAAAAGTCCCTGCATGCGTTCAATCCTGCCACGGGTGCCGACATCGCGGAGCCGGTTTTCGGCGGCGCTTCGGTGGCTGATGTCGGACGAGCCTGCGAACTCGCGCAACAGGCGTTCGAGCCGTACCGGCATTTGCCGCTGACGGTACGCGCCGAGTTTCTCGAACGCATTGCCGACGGCATCACGGCGCTGGGCGACGCGCTGATCGAGCGCGCGCAGCAGGAGTCGGGGCTGCCGAAGGCGCGTCTCGAAGGCGAGCGCGGCCGCACGACGGGTCAGCTCAAGCTGTTCGCGCAAGTGGTGCGTGCCGGGCAATGGCTTGACGCAACGCTCGATTCGCCGTTGCCGGAGCGCAAGCCGCTGCCGCGCTCCGATCTGCGGATGCAAAAGATTGCGCTCGGCCCGGTCGCGGTGTTCGGCGCCAGCAATTTCCCGTTGGCGTTTTCGGTGGCGGGTGGTGATACCGCGGCGGCGCTCGCGGCCGGTTGCCCGGTGGTGGTGAAGGCGCATCCGGCGCATCTGGGCACCTCGGAGATGGTCGGCCGGGTGATCCAGCGCGTCGCGCAGGACATGGAATTGCCCGAGGGCGTGTTCTCGCTGGTCGTCGGTGCGGGGAATGCGATCGGCGAAGCGCTGGTTGCGCATCCGGCGATCAAGGCCGTGGGCTTCACCGGTTCGCGCGCGGGCGGTGTGGCGCTGATGCGTATCGCGGCGGCGCGTGCGGAGCCGATTCCGGTCTACGCCGAAATGAGCAGCATCAACCCGGTGTTTCTGCTGTCGAACGCGCTGGCTGAGCGCGGCGAAAGCATCGCGCGTGGGTTTGTCGATTCGCTGGTGCTCGGCGCCGGGCAGTTTTGTACCAACCCGGGTCTGGCGATTGCCGTCGACGGCGACGCGCTCAAGAGTTTCGTCGCCACGGCGTCCAGCGCATTGAGCGGCAAGCCGGCGCAGACCATGCTCACGTCCGGCATTCATGCGGCTTATCAAGCAGGCGAAGGCAGGCTGGCGGGAACCCAGGGCGTGGAGGCCGTGGCGCATGGCGTCGACGCAACCGGCCCGACGCAGGCGTGCGCCGCGTTGTTCGTGACCGACGCGCAGACGTTCCTCGCCACCCCGGCGCTGGAAGACGAAGTGTTCGGACCCACCTCGACGATCGTGCGTTGCAAGGACGAGCAGGAAATGCTCGCCGTGGCCGAGCATGTGGAAGGACAACTGACGGCCACGTTGCAGATGGATCGCGCGGATCTCGCGGCGGCGCACAAGCTGGTGCCGATTCTGGAACGCAAGGCCGGGCGGATTCTGGTGAACGGTTTCCCGACCGGCGTCGAGGTCTCGCATGCCATGGTGCATGGCGGCCCGTTCCCGGCGACCTCGGATAGTCGCGCGACGTCGGTGGGCACGACGTCGATCGAACGATTCCTGCGGCCGGTGTGCTACCAGGATTTCCCGGCGGAATTGCTGCCTGAGGCATTGGCCGATGCGAATCCGCTGGATTTGTGGCGTCGCCGCGATGGGGAGATTACGCGGAGTTGAGCAGTTGGCGTCGGTGTTCTTGCCGCGGTCTCCGCGGCAAGTCGCCGACGCTAGCGCGGTCGCCCCTTATCGATCCACGCCTGCGTTTTCGTCATTGGCATGCGATAGCGGGCGCAGTTGTACGCCTCGAGGTGCGCCAGTTCGGTGTTCAACATGGCGTTGAACGCCGCGCTATCGATCTGGGGAATCCCCGCCGCTTCGATCGCCTGAGCGAGCGTGGAACCGAAAAAAACGATCTGCCGGATCGCCTCGCCCAGGTGTTCGCGATAACGGGCCCGCAACGGGTCCGGCCCACCCATCGACTCGACAATGACCTGATATTTGTCGATCGAGCGGCGGTAGGTCCAGTCGAACAATTCGACCGCGAGCGACGCATCGAGCCGTTCGTAGACGCCAAGCATCGCTAGCGCGTAGTCGGTTTGTTCCACGTCCAGAAACGACAGCGGCGCGCAGTTCGACAGCATGAGCGGCATGTTGGCGCTCAGGCGGCTGGTGCGCTTATTGCCGTCCACGAAGGGCTGCAGATACGCCAGGTTCACCCACAGAAAGAACGCGGCTTCGACCGGATTGTGAACGCGCGTTGCCTTGTCGACGATTTGCCGAAGCATCTCTTCCAGCAGGTTGGGAACCTGAGAGGGCAGATACACCGAGCCGTGAATGTTGACGATCTTGCTGCGGATCGCGCCAAGATCCGCCGGGTCCTGCAACAGATCGCGCATCAGCAGACTCTGCAGATTGCGCACGACGGGCACGGTCATGCCCTCGGTGGGCACCGCGTCCACCATGAATTCGATCGCTTCCTTGTGGTTCAGCAGCATGGTCGCGTCGCGGTCGTCGCTCTCGGAGCGGCCGCGTTCAAACAGTTCGCGGGTGTCCAGCCGGCTTTTGCGGTTCCCCTCCAACCGTGACGAGGACCAGGACAGGTCGATGAGCAATTGCTCCAGCACCTTGCGGGCATAGGTGCCGGCAGGTTGCTGATCCTTCGATTTGCCTTTTTCCTGAAGCTGCGCTGCCAGCGCCGCAGGGAGCAGGCTGCTCACGTTCGGCTGATAGCCGTCGACGAAAACGCGTTGATAGGAAACGGGCTTACGGGTGCCGAGGGGAGCGGACAGCGCAGCGACGAGTTCCGTGGACCGATAGCACCAGGCGGGTGAGTCTCGTGCCTCCTGCTGATCGTGCGCGATCGTGGGGGCGGGGGTGGAGCGGGGCGAAATCCGGTAGGTAACCGACCGGCCGGCCCCGTTCCGTTCGAGTACGCCCGTTGCGACGAGCCGTGCCAAGGCACGGTTCACGGTGGGCCTGGGACGGTTCACCTGCGCCTGGATGGCGCCGGCGGAAACGCCCGTCGCGCCCGCTTCGAGTTCTCGCGCAATGTATTCGACGATGAGGTTCAAGGACGGCTGGGCGGGCATGACGATGTGTAGGTGATAAGCTTATCAATATCTTATCACTTGAGTGATAAGAAAAGTTAATCTTGATAAGATATGCATAATCCTATCACTTGAGTGATGAGATTAATTCTGAGTGATAGGATTACGGGCAACCTTATCAACATCTTGATGTGATTTTGAGAAGCGTTGCTTGCGGGCCACCTTACGCGATCAAGCGACACCCCACACCGCCCGCCAAAACAAAAAGCCCGTGATTTCGTTGTCGAAATCACGGGCTTTTTTATCACCACCAGAGCCGCCAGAGCGAACGCCTCAGCTATTCGCCTCAGCCGTCTCATTTGCCCGTCGCAGCCGCTCGCGGCTGTTCGACAGATGCATACGCATTGCCGCGCGCGCGCCTTCCGCGTCGTGCCGGGTGATTGCTTCGAGAATGCTCTCGTGTTCGAGATTGACCAGCGACAGATACGCGTCCGGTTCCGCGCGAGCAATGCCCGCCGAGTCGAGGCGGTTGCGCGGAATCAGCGCGCTGCCCATCTGCGTCAGGATGTCGACGAAGTAGCGGTTGCCGGTGGCGCGTGCCACCGAGATATGAAACTGCAAGTCGGCGTCGACGCTATCCAACCCGTTGTGACGCGTGGCCTCGATTGCGTCGAGCGCGGTGCGCATGCGAGCGAGGTCGTCCGGTTTGGCGCGTTGCGCGGCCAGTCCGGCGCATTCCGTTTCCAGGCTGATACGCAGCTCCAGAATCGACAATACGTCGCGCAACGTCGTGGCGGGCACCATGTCGATGCCCAGCTTTTCGCGCTGCGGCTCCAGCACGAAGCTGCCGATACCGTGACGCGTTTCGATGACCTTGCCCGCCTGCAGGCGGGAAATCGCCTCGCGAATCACGGTGCGGCTCACGCTCAGCGTGACCATCAACTGCGATTCGGTCGGCAGTTTGTCGCCGGGCTTCAAGGCGTTGGACGCGATCTGCTCGGTGACGTAGCTGACGACGAACTCGGCCAGATTGCGAGCGCGTCGCGGCGGTGCCGCGGATGCCAGTGGTGTAGCCATCGAAAACGCCCCTTAAATCAGATAGTTGCAGATACTTGTACGTCTCATTATACCGTCGTCTGACGACTGATTATATAAACACCAGATCATTTTCGGAATCGCCGCCATCACCGCCGTCGAAGCTCGCTTTTTCAAGCCTGGCGGGGCGGCGGCGCGTATGACGCCGCCGCCGTGGAAGTACGATAACCGCCCGCCAGGCTAGCCCGGGCTCAACTCGACTCGCCGGATATCTTTCACGATCACCAGATAGCTGAACACGGTCAGCAGCGCATTCACGCCGACGAACACCAGCGCGCCGTTGAACGAGCCGGTCGTCGCCACGAGGTAGCCGATCACGATCGGCGTGACGATGCCCGCCACGTTGCCGAACATATTGAAGATCGCGCCCGACAGCCCGAGCGCTTCCTTCGGCGACGTATCCGCGACGACTGCCCAGCCGAGCGCGCCGATGCCTTTGCCGAAGAACGCGAGCGACATCAGCGCGACGACGATCCAGTCGGTCGACACATAGTTACAGCCGATGATGCACACCGACAGCAGCATGCCGCCCACAATCGGCACCTTGCGCGCGACGGTCAGCGAATGGCCGCGGCGGATCAGCCCGTCCGACAGAATGCCGCCGAGCACGCCGCCGGAGAAACCGCAGATCGCCGGCAACGACGCGACCAGACCCGCATGCAGAATCGTCATGCCGCGCGCCTGCACGAGGTAGATCGGAAACCACGTCAGGAAGAAGTAGGTCAGCACGTTGATGCAGTACTGCGCGAGATACACGCCAAGCAGCATGCGGTTGCTGAGCAGTTGACGCACCAGGAACCAGCCGCCGGCCTGGGCGAGATCGTCGGGCCGGGTTTTTTTGTGGCCGTTCACCACGCCGCCGCCTTGTTCGATGTAGTCGAGTTCGGCGCGCGACACGCGCGGATGGTCGGCCGGGTTCTTCATCACCTTCAGCCACGTGAGGGCGAGCAGCAGCCCGGTCACGCCCATCACGAGATACACCATGTGCCAGCCGAAGGCGTGGGTGAGCCACGCCATCAGCGGCGTGAACACGACCGCCGCGAAGTATTGCGCCGAATTGAAAATAGCCGACGCCGTGCCGCGTTCCGTGGTGGGGAACCAGCTCGCCACCACCTTCGCATTGGCCGGAAACGCCGGCGATTCCGCCACGCCCATCGCGAAGCGCAGCACGAACAGCGCGGTAATGGCGGCGGCCGCGCTGCCCAGCAAGCCGATCGTGCCTTGCAGCAGCGTGAAGAGCGACCAGAAGAAAATGCTCGCCGCGTAGACGCGCCGTGCGCCGAAGCGATCCAGCAGCCAGCCGGCCGGCAGTTGCGACAGCACATAGGCCCAACTGAACGCGGAGAAGATGTAACCCATCCGGATCGCGTCGAGGCCGAACTCGCCGCGCATCGCCGAGCCGGTGATCGACAGCGTCGCGCGGTCCGCGTAGTTGAAGGTGGTGATCAGAAAGATCAGCAGCAGGATCGCGTAGCGGACCTTCGTGCGTTTCGCGGCGTGGGCGGAACTCGCCATCCGGCTCATTTCCATCGTCATCTCCTGAATCGTTATGCGGGCGGCGCGCTGCCGCGCTATGAAAAACGCCCGGCGACGTTACCGTCCCGGGCGCTTCTGGCAATCGACAATCAAGCGCGCAATTACTGCGGGCCGAGCGTCTTGATCAGCGCGTCGAGCTTCGCCATTTCTTCTTCGTTCAGATCGGTCAGCGGTGCGCGCACCGGGCCGGCGCTGTGGCCGACGAGCTTCGCGCCCGCCTTCACAATGCTGACCGCGTAACCCGCGCGACGGTTGCGGATCGCCAGATACGGCAGGAAGAATTCGTCGATCAGCTTGCCGACGGTTGCGTGATCGTCCGTGGCGATCGCGCGGTAGAAGTCCATCGCGGTCTTCGGAATGAAGTTGAACACCGCCGACGAATACACCGGCACGCCCAGCGCCTTATAGGCCGCCGCATAGACTTCGGCGGTCGGCAGGCCGCCGAGGTACGAGAAACGGTCGCCCAGACGGCGGCGGATCGTCACCATGTTTTCGATCTCGCCCACGCCGTCCTTGAAGCCGATCAGGTTCGGGCAGCGCTCGGCCAGCCCTTCCAGCATGTCGGCGTTAAGCTTGGAGTTGGCGCGGTTGTAAATGATCACGCCCATGTTCGGCACGGACTTGCAGACCTCTTCGGCGTGCGCGGCGATGCCTTCCTGGCAGGCTTCGGTCAGGTAGTGCGGCATCAGCAGAACGCCGTTCGCGCCGTGACGTTCGGCTTCTTTCGCGTAAGCGATCGCGACGCGCGTCGGGCCGCCCGCGCCGGCCAGGATCGGCACCTTGCCTTTGCAGACTTCGGCGGCGGTGCGCACCACGTTCGAGTAATCGTCGTGCGTGAGCGAGAAGAATTCACCCGTGCCGCCGGCCACGAACAGCGCCGACGCGCCGTACGGCGCGAGCCATTCGAGGCGCTCGGCATAGGTGTCGGCGCGGAAATCGCCTTGTTCGTCGAAGTCGGTGACGGGGAAGGAGAGAAGGCCTTCCGAAACGATCTGCTTGAGTTCCTGCGGTGTCGTCATGATGAGTATCCAGGGCGGCGGTGTGAGGTTGATGTGTCGAAATGGAGATTTCTTATACGTCATCGTACAACAACAAATCGTCTAACTCAACGGGGTTTTCGCGGCATAATGCACGCCATAGGGTAAATACGGAACATCCACGCAATCTTTCATGTTGTAGGATGACGTATGAATAGCTGGCGCAGTGCGCGTGCAGCGCCATGAGGATCGATGCAATGGAACAATCTCCGCTCTACATTCGCGTTCACCCCAATGACAATGTCGCGATCGTCGTCAATGACGGCGGTCTGGGCGAGGGCGCCGTTTTCCCCGACGGCATTGCGTTGCGCGAACGCGTGCCGCAAGGCCATAAGGTCGCGCTGGCCGATCTGGCCGAAGGCGACGAGGTGATCCGCTATAACGTGGTGATCGGCTACGCGCTGAAGGCGTTGCCCAGGGGTAGCTGGATCAACGAGCACGTGATCCGCATGCCGAGCCCGCCCGGACTCGACGACCTGCCGATCGCCACCATCAAGGCGCCGGAGATGCCGCCGCTCGAAGGCTTCACGTTCGAGGGTTATCGCAATGCGGACGGCTCGGTCGGCTCGCGCAACATTCTGGCGATCACGACCACCGTGCAATGTGTGGCCGACGTGGTGCAGCATGCGGTCACGCGCATCAAGGCCGACTTGCTGCCGCGCTATCCGAATGTCGACGACGTGGTGAGCCTCGGCCATACCTACGGCTGCGGCGTCGCGATCGACGCGCCCGACGCGATGGTGCCGATCCGCACCGTGCGCAACATCAGCCTGAATCCGAACTTCGGCGGCGAGGTGATGATGGTCAGCCTCGGTTGCGAGAAGTTGCAGCCTGAACGTCTGATGCCGCCGGGCACGATTCCGATCGCGGCGGCCGCGAACGTCGCGGAAATCGCCGACATCGGCGACGTCGAGGCCGATCTGAACGGCGACGTCGTGGTGCTGCAGGACGACGCGCACGTCGGCTTCCAGTCGATGATCGACTCGATCATGAGAATGGCCGAGGGCCATCTGAAGCGCCTGAACAATCGCCGTCGCGAGACGTGTCCCGCGGCCGATCTGGTGATCGGCGTGCAGTGCGGCGGCAGCGACGCGTTCTCCGGGCTGACCGCGAATCCCGCCGTGGGCTTCGCGACCGACCTGCTGGTGCGAGCCGGCGCGACGGTGATGTTCTCCGAAGTCACCGAAGTGCGCGACGGCGTCGATCAACTGACGGCGCGCGCGGCCAATGCGGACGTGGCCGCGGCGATCATCCGCGAAATGCAGTGGTACGACGATTATCTGAAGCGCGGCGGCGCGGACCGCAGCGCCAACACCACGCCCGGCAACAAGAAGGGCGGGCTGTCGAACATCGTCGAAAAGGCGATGGGCTCGATCATCAAGTCGGGCAATTCGGCGATTTCCGGCGTGTTGTCGCCGGGCGAAAAGGTCCGCCAGAAAGGGCTGATTTACGCGGCCACGCCGGCCAGCGATTTCATCTGCGGCACGCTGCAGGTGGCCGCCGGTATCAATCTGCACGTGTTCACCACGGGCCGTGGCACGCCGTACAGCCTCGCCGAAGTGCCCGTCATCAAGGTCGCGACGCGCTCCGATCTGGCGCGCCGCTGGCACGATCTGATGGACATCAACGCCGGCACGATCGCCACCGGCGCGGCGAGTATCGAAGACGTGGGCTGGGAACTGTTCCGGCTGATGCTCGACGTCGCCAGCGGACGCAAGCAGACCTGCGCGGAAAAACTCAAGCTCCACAATGCGTTGACGCTGTTCAATCCGGCGCCGGTGACCTGAGCGGCCGGGCGTCGCCTGGCTGGCTTCAGCGCAATCACACTCCTATCAAGACATGACCGACTCGAATCCTGCTCACTCCGCCGCACAGAAACCCTTCCGCCGTCTGCTGTTGACCGGCGCCGCCGGCAACCTCGGCCAGCAGTTGCGCGGCGCGCTCGCCGCGTGGGCCGACGTCGTGCGCGTCACCGACATCGCGCCGCTCGGCGAGGTAGCGGCGCACGAAGAAGCGTCGATTGTCGATCTCGCCGACGAAGCCGCGGTACTCGCGCTGCTGGAAGGCGTCGACGCGGTGATTCATCTCGGCGGCATTTCCGTCGAGGCGCCGTTCGAAGATCTGCTCGAAGCGAATATTCGCGGCCTCTACAACCTGTATTCGGCGGCGCAGAAGCAGGGCGTGAAGCGCATCGTCTACGCAAGCTCGAATCACGCGGTGGGCTTTCATCCGGTGACCGAAGTGGTGGATATCGATGCGCCGCTGCGCCCCGATACCCTGTACGGCGTGACGAAGTGCTTCGGCGAATCGCTGTCGCGCTATTACTTCGATCGCTTCGGGCTCGAGACCGTGTGCCTGCGGATCGGTTCGTCGTTCGAGCAGCCGAAGAATCCGCGCATGCTCGTCACTTTTCTCAGCTATCGCGACTTTATCGAGCTGGTGCGCTGCTCGCTGTTCACCAATCGTGTGGGCCATGCGATCGTCTACGGCGTGTCGGATAACCGCACCAAGTGGGTCGACAACACGAAGGCCGCGTTCCTCGGTTTTCGGCCGCAGGACAGCTCGGTCGAATTCGAGCATCTGTTTCCGGTCAGCGCGCCGACCGCCGATCTCGACGATCCGACCCAGCGTTTCCAGGGCGGCGCGTTCATACTCGCCGGTCCAATGGAGCCGAAGCGATGAGCGCCACGGCGGCCAATCCCAACGTTGAGCGTGTCGAGGCAGCGGGCGAGGCGCCCGCGATGGTCGGCGAAAGTCCGGTGTGGCGGGCGGCGGAGCAGGCGCTGTACTGGGTCGATATCCCCGCGCAAAAGATCGTGCGCCTGGCGGTAGAGGCGGGCCAGCGCTCCGAGTGGTGCTTACCGGAGAAGGTCGCCTGTATCGCGTTCGATCGTCACGGCACCGTGCTGGCCGGTTGCGAGACGGGGCTGTTCGCCGTCACGCTGAGCGAAACCGCAACGGCCGACGGTCGATCGCTTCAGGTCGAAACGCGCCGGCTCGCCGCGCCTTCTTTCGCCTGCGGCGACATGCGTTTCAACGACGGCCGTTGTGATCGCCAGGGACGCTTCTGGTCGGGCACGATGGTGCAGGACATGTCGCTGGCGAATCCGGCCGGCGCGCTGTATCGCTTCGACGAGCACGGTGTGTTGTCCGCGCCGGTGATCGATGCGCTGATCACGCAAAACGGTCTGGCGTGGTCGCCGGATGGCGCGACCATGTACCTGTCGGACTCGCATCCGCTGCGCCGCCAGATCTGGGCATTCGATTACGACGTCGACGCCGGCGAGCCGCGCAACCGGCGCGTGTTCGCCGATCTGAATCACTACATGGGCCGTCCCGACGGCGCCGCGGTCGACGCCGACGGCTGCTACTGGATTTGCGCCAACGACGCGGGCCGGCTGTTGCGCTTCACGCCGCAAGGCAAGCTGGATCGCGAGATCGTCGTGCCGGCCATCAAGCCGGCCATGTGCGCGTTCGGCGGACGCGATCTCGATACGCTGTTCGTCACCTCGATCCGGCCCGCAACGGGCGCGAGCGAGCACGACGGCCACCTGTTCGCCGTGCGTCCCGGCGTCACCGGGCTGCCGGAACCGGAATACGCCGGCGTCCTGTAAGCGACACCGTAAGCGTGACGCGCCGGCATGACTCCATGCCGGCGCACTTCTCTGCACTCACTTCAATTCATCACTCGTCGTATAACTATGTGGCTTTGCTGCCACATTCGCGCCATATTCATTCCGCCTTTCCCTACGAAGAAACAGAGCGTCACGAGACGCCTTTCCGCCTTCGTCATCCCAGTCCCAGCACCCATAAGGCCTTGGCGTTGCGGTACTTGAGTCATCTCTGCCGGCTATCTCAATTCTGCGGGTAAATACCGTCTGTACAACTCAAACTGCGTTTTATAGACTTCGTATGTCGTCGTACAACATACAAGTCCAAACAAATTCCTTTCTCGAATTTAAGGACAACAGCGGGACAAGGCGGCCGCTGCGTGAACGATTCATCGCCACGAGCGGCGCGCCGATGCAGTCGAAGCAAAAGTAAAAGATGTCGAGTTGTCTGACAGGAGTGCTGAGATCGGTGCCGGGGAAACTGCACAGACCAGCACGGCGAAGCGTCCGCAGCCTGCACGGGTGAGCGAACGCGGAGCCGGGAGACGCAGTAAAGCCATATCGCATTCGTACTGGCCTTCCGCTAGCAGCCCTCCGCAATCGGCCAATCGATTGGATGGTCCATTTACAAGGAATGTCACGATGAACAAGAAGTTCGCCTCTTCCCGTGTTTCGATGATCGTTGCAGCGTCGGTGCTGGCCTTCAGTGCCGCGTCGGCGGAAGCACGCGTGTTCCGCGTGTCGGACGTGCACGGCGACACCTACCCGACCAATATGGCCGTGAAATACATGGGTGACGAGATCAGCAAGGCCACGGGCGGCAAGGACACCGTCAAGGTGTTCGGCAACAGCGCGCTCGGCTCCGAAAACGACACGGTCGATCAGGTGCGCATCGGCGCGCTCGACATGGCGCGCGCCAACGGCGCCGCGTTCAACGAGATCGTTCCCGAGTCGATGATTCCGTCGCTGCCGTTCCTGTTCCGCGACATCGACCATTTCCGCAAGGTGATGTACGGCCCGGAAGGCCAGAAGATTCTCGACGCCTTCAAGGCGAAGGGCATGATCGCGCTGACGTTCTACGAGAGCGGCGCGCGTTCGATCTACGCGAAGAAGGCGATCCATTCGCCGGCCGACATGAAAGGCCTGAAGGTGCGCGTGCAACCTTCCGATCTGATGGTCGACGAGATTCGCGCAATGGGCGGCACGCCGACGCCGATGCCGTTCGCCGAAGTCTATACGGGCCTGAAGACGGGTCTGGTGGACGCCGCGGAAAACAATCTGCCGTCGTACGAAGAGACCAAGCACTTCGAAGTCGCGAACGTCTACTCCGAAACCCAGCATTCCATGACGCCGGAAGTGCTGGTGTTCTCGAAGAAGGTGTGGGACACGCTGACGCCGCAAGAGCAGGACATCATCAAGAAGGCCGCGGCCGACTCGGTGCCGTACTACCAGAAGCTGTGGACCGCGCGTGAGAACGACGCGGCGAAGACGGTCACCAAGGGCGGCGCGACCATCATCCCGGCTGCGCAGATCGATCGCGCCGCGTTCGTGAAGGCGATGCAACCGGTCTGGGCCAAGTACGAAAAGACCCCGCAAATGAAGCAGATCGTCGACGAGATTCAGGCCATCAAATAAGGCTTGCGGCTTGGATGTTGCGCGGAGCTTGACGGTCACAGTGGGAAAAGCCTGGCAGAAGAATCTGCTGGGCATTTCCACCGTCCGCGCACGTCACGTCACGTCACGCCGTGCCGCGTGAAAGCAGTCGACATGAATGGCTGATTTACTAAAGACAGGTCCGCGGTAAAAGGATGGGGTCAATGAGATTCATAAAGCGCCCAAATGATTTTCTGTTTCACGCGCTGGTTATCGTGGCGTCGGTGAGTCTTGCCGTGCTCAGCCTGCTCGTGATCTATAGCGTCGTGATGCGCTACGTTTTCAACGACGCACCCGATTTCGTCGAGCCCATCGCGCTGCTGCTGGTGATCGTCATCGCCATGTTCGGCGCCGCGCTGAAAGTGCGCGAGGGCGGCCACATCGGGCTCGATTCGCTGGTCACGAAGCTGCCGCCGAAAGGGCAGGTCATGGCGGCCGCGTTTCAACATCTTTGTCTGATCGCATTGGCCGTGGCGATTTTCTTCGGCTGTCTGCAAATGGCCGAAACCACCATGGAAGACCGGATTCCGATTCTCGGTTTGCCCGAAGGCGTGCGCTACTGCATTCCGGTCGTTGCCAGCGTTTGCATTGCCTTGTTCTCGCTCGAGAACCTGCTCGCGCTTTTCGTCAAGAAACACAACTAGAGCAATCATGGAACTTGCCATTCTCGCCGTCAGTTTCCTCGTCTTTCTCGTTCTCGGGGTTCCTGTTTCGTTCGCGTTGGGACTCTCGTGCGTCCTGACTTATCTGTACGAAGGCCTGCCCGCGGCCACCGCCATGCAGGCGATGATTTCGGGCATCAACGGCTTTTCGTTTCTCGCGGTGCCGTTCTTCATTCTGTCCGGTGAGTTGATGCTGCACGGCGGCATCGCCGACCGCATCCTGCGTTTCGCGCAAGCGGCCGTCGGGCATTTCCGCGGCGGCCTCGGTATGGCCAACGTGGTGGCCTGCACGCTGTTCGGCGGGGTGTCCGGTTCTCCGTCGGCGGATACGTCGGCCATGGGCGGCGTGGTCATTCCGTTGATGAAGCGCGAAGGCTACAGCGCGGCCTATGCGGTCAACGTGACGACCCATTCGTCGCTGGTGGGCGCGTTGATGCCGACCTCGACGAACATGATCATCTACGCGTTCGCGGCCCAGGGCATTACGGGCACGTTGAACGGTCACCAGATGAGCGGCGTGTCGATCGGCGATCTGCTGTTCTCCGGTCTGCTGCCGGTGCTGTGGGTGATGGGCTTCGTGCTGCTCGCCGCGTACTGGCAAGCGGTCAAGTACGGTTATCCGCGCCGTCCCGACGGTTCGACCGAACTGCAGAAATTCCCCGGCTGGTACGCGGTGGGCCGAACCTTCGTCGGCGCCGTGCCCGGCTTGATGGTGATCGCGATCATTCTGTTCTGCGTCGCCAAGGGCATTGCGACCGCGACCGAAGCCGCGGCGATCGCCGTGTTCTATTCGCTGGTGCTGACCGTCGTCGTGTATCGCTCGATGACGATGAAGAAGCTCTTCCACGCACTCTCGAAAGCGGCGAAGACGACCGGCGTGGTGCTGCTGCTGATCGGCGTGTCGAACATGCTGCGTTACCAGATGGCCTATCTGGAGATTCCGGACGCGATCGAACGCATGCTCGACGGCGCGACCAGCATGCCGTGGCTGATGCTGCTGTACATCAACCTGCTGCAGGTTTTCCTGGGCACGTTCGTCGATATGGCGGCGCACATCCTGATCACGACGCCGCTGTTCCTGCCGATGGCGATGCATGCCGGCGTGGGGCCGGTGCAGTTCGGCATCATGATTCTGCTGAACTGTTCGTTGGGCCTCGTGCATCCGCCGATCGGCTCTGTGCAGTTCATCGGCTGCGCGATCGGCAACGTGTCGATCGGCGAGACCACCAAGGTGGCGTGGCCGTACTACCTGGCCATTTTCAGCGCGATCAACATCGTCACCTACGTACCGATGTTTTCCACCTGGCTGCCGAGCCTGATCAATGGCCATCCGGTGTTCTGAGCAGACTCACATTCACACTCAGCGGCGCCCGCGCGGCGCCGCGAATCAAAAAATAATTTTCAACAGAGGAGCACACATGAAAAAGGCACTAGCAACTTCTGCACTTGGGTTGGTCGCCCTTGGCGCGCACGCTCAGAGCAGCGTGACGTTGTACGGGATCGTCGATACCGGAATCGGTTATCAGAGCAGTCAGACGTCGCTCGGGTCGACCTCGGGCGGCCGCTCGGCGGTCAAGATGGTCAACGGGATCTGGGCGGGTAGCCGCTTCGGTTTGAAGGGCGGCGAGGATCTGGGCGGCGGCACCAAGGCGATCTTCCAGCTGGAAGAGGGCTTCAACAGCGCGACCGGCGCGCAGAGCGTTTCCGGTCTGGCGTTCAACCGCCAGGCTTATGTGGGCGTCGCCAACGCCACCTACGGTACGTTGACGGCCGGCCGCCAGTACACCTCGTACTACACGCTGCTGTCGCCGTATAGCCCGACCACGTGGCTGACCGGCGCCTACGGCGCGCACCCGGGCGATATCGATTCGCTCGACACGTTGTACCGCGCGAACAATTCGCTGGTGTACACGTCGCCGAATTTCTACGGGTTCACGGCGAGCGGTTCGTACTCGCTGGGCGGCGTGGCAGGCAGCCTGAATGCCGGTTCGACGTGGAGCGCGGCGCTGCAATATATTACCGGTCCGTTCGGTATCGCGGTGGGCTTCCAGCGCATCAACAACTCGACGCCGGGCGGCGGTGCGTGGGGCGCGGATTCCACGACGTCGAACGCGGGCGCGCAGGCGGGTGTGTCGGGCATCAACAACGGCTACCAGAAATCGGCGGCGCAGCAGCGCGTGGCCGTGACCGGCGGTTACGCGTTCAGCTCGTCATGGGACGTGTCGTTCTCGTACTCGAACGTGCAGTACGTGGCGGGCATCAACTCGCCGTTCCACACCACCGCGATCTTCAATACGGGCGGCGCGGTGCTGCACTACCGTCCGGTGACGGCGCTGGATCTGGCCGCTGGCTATAGCTACACGCGCGCCACGCAGGCGAACGGCATTACGAGTTCGGCGCGTTATCAGCAGTTCAACCTGTCGCAGTACTACAGCCTCTCCAAGCGCACCGGCCTGTACGCGCTCGAGGCGTATCAGCGCGCGGCCGGCCAGACGCTGGCGACGAACGGCACCAGCATCATCAACGCAACGGCCGATATCGGCGACGGTCAGAACGGCGCGCCGTCGTCGTCACGCAGCCAGTTCGCTGCGGGCGTGGGTATCATCCACAAGTTCTAAATGGGTTGGGTGATTGCGGCGTAGGGGCGTAGTGATTTTACGTTTCACGCCGCTGCGGCGACGCGTGTCAGACACGCGTCGCCGCGCTGTATTGACTGCGCGTGCAATGCGCGCGGAATTCTGGACGACGGCTCAGGTGCTCACGCAACCTTCACGCATCCGCGTCCGACCACAAACGACCCCCCGTTGCCCAGTTTTCGCGTTTCACGTCGGTCAAAATAATGTCCACCGAATTCGGCTCGACGTTGAGCGACTCGCAGGTCGCCTTCGTGATGGCTTCGACGAACTGGCGTTTCTGTTCCACTGTGCGGCCTTCGAAAAGTTCGATATGAAACGTGGGCATGACATGACTCCGTTAAAGAATTGAGTTGACGCGGGCGGCTTGGCGCTATTTTCGTGGTGATTTCAGCGGCGACTTCAGTGCCGACTTCAGTGCCGATAAGCGCGATCGATTCGGTCGAGCTTGCGCAGTAACGCCGGCCATTCAAGCGCGCCTTCAATCGCGCCGCCGTCGTAGAGTTGCTCGGCCGTACGCGCGGCGACCGCATCGCTCGGCACCACGAGTTCCGCGCCGCATGCTTGCGCCTGCAACTGGATTTCGCATGCCTTGAGCAGTGTCGCCATCAGCACATAAGCTTCGGCCACGGTGCGGCCGGCGGTCAGCGTGCCGTGGTTGCGCAACAGCATGGCGGGTTTGTCGGCGAGATGCGCGACGAGACGCTCGCCCTCGGCCGGTGAGAACGCGAGGCCTTCGTAGTCGTGGTAAGCGAGCTGCCCGTAAAAGCGCAGCGCATGCTGCGACGCGGGCAGCAAGCCGGCCGGCTGCGTCGACACCGCCACGCCGGCCGTATTGTGCAGATGCATCACGCAGAACGCGTCGGCGCGCGCCGCGTGGACGGCGGCGTGCAGCGCGAAGCCGGTCGCATTCACCGGATGCTCGCTCGTGCCGATAATGTTGCCGTCGATATCGATCTTCACGAGGTTCGACGCGCACACTTCGTCGAACGCGAGGCCGAACGGGTTGATCAGAAAGTGGCCCGGTTCGCCGGGCACGCTGGCCGAGATATGCGTGTAGATCAGATCGTCCCAGCCGTTGAGGGCGGCGAGACGATAGGCGGCAGCGAGGTCGACGCGAGTCTGTTGCTCCGCGTCGGACAGCGGTCCTGTTTCGGCGAGACGGCCCGCGGGGGCATGAGTGAAAGACATGTTTGTCTCCAGTCCCATTCAAGAGAGTTGCTGAGAGGGATCGATGCGTTCCATCGCTTTTCGCGCCATGACACGCCGCGTGAAGCGATGCCGGAACCCCTGCACGCTCCAGCTCGCGAGCACGAACGGCGCCGTCATGGCCGGCCAGCCGAAATAGCTCGCGACCGCCTGCAACAGCACCGCGACGCCCACGCCGCTCAGCGTTGCCGCGGCGCCGCAATCGGCCAGCGCGATCGCGGTCAGCGCGCCGTTGAATCCTAACAGGCCCGCGTCGAGCGAACTCGCCGTGGCGCCGAGCAACACGTGCGCCATGCTGGCGAGCGCGCCGCCGATCAGCGCCCACAGCGCGTGCCTGCGTGACGCCGCGGCGATCCCGATCAGCACGAGCAGGCCCGCTAATGCGCCGGAGCCGAAGCCGGGTTGTGCGAGCGCGCCGAGTAGGCCGTTGATCCATTGCGTCGCGATGAACGGTTGCGCGAGCGCCTGGGTCGCGACGGGTGTGGCGCTCGTCATCATCGGCAGCCAAAGCCATGTGACGATCAGAAACGGGCTGGAGAACACGCCTAAGCCGTGCGCGCGCAGCCGGCGCGACCAGGGTTCGAGACACCACGCTGTCGCCGTGGCGGCGAGAATCGCCACCGCGGTGGCGGTCGCGTTGTCGGCGATGAAATTGAACGCGGCGAGACCCGCCAGCGCGCCGTTGAAGCCGTGCAGCCCGTCGCGCGTATCGGCTTCACGATAGCCTGCCAGCACGGCGCTCACGTTGGCCGCGGTCGCGCCCATCAGCGCTGCGCAGGCGAGGCGCGGGTCGGCCAGCAGCCACCCGGCGAGCAGACACGCACCGGTGAACGCATTCGGCTGCAGCACGATCTGGCCGAGGCTGCGCAACAGTGTGCGCAGAGCGGCGGATTTTGCTTGGGTCGAGGCGGCGTGCATGGTTTGAGAGCGGTATGAAGTCGACGACGCGCGCGACACGACGCTTGAGCGTCAGGTGCGAGCCAGGCCGGTAAGGAGCGGAACCGCGAGCATAGGCTAGCCGCGGCGCTGCGGGCATCGCGAGGCGTTGATAGTGGCTATTTGCGACACCTCGCCCGGTGTGTGGGCGCGTGGCGAGTTGTGTCGGCGAACCGAAAGCTTTCGCGCTAGGATAAGCAACCCCAGAACCCGGCGAGTACGTGGCCAATACACGGCGCAAACCCCACGCATGCGGGCCAGGCCGTTTCACGAGGAGACAGACAATGCGCGAATTACGATGGACGTCGGAAGAGGACGAAGGAATCGAACATCTAACGTTCGACGCCCGCGACGACGGCTTCGCGGTGGAAAGCGTGGTGGTGGGACAGCGCTACGGCAAGGCATACGGATTGCACTACACGGTGCGCTGCGACGCGCAATGGCGCACCACGCATGCGTGGCTGAAGATCGTCGGCGGCGGCGAACTGGAATTGCACGGCGACGGCCAGGGCCGTTGGCGCGACGGTCACGGCCTCGTGCTGAGCGCACTCGACGGTTGCATCGACATCGACATTGCGGCCACGCCGTACACCAATACGCTGCCGATCCGCCGTCTGCAATTGGCGCAAGGCGAGCGTCAGCCGATTTCGGTGGCGTATATCTCGACGCCGGATTTGCAGGTCACGCGCGCCGAGCAGGCGTATTCGTGCATCGCGTTGAACAAGGCGTATCGCTACGAAGGCCTGTTCCGCAACTTCACGGCGAACCTGACGGTGGACGAAGACGGCCTCGTGATCGACTATCCGACGCTGTTCACACGCCTGCCGCGCGAGCATTGACCGTCGCGCTGGGTGTCTCGTTGAGCGTCTCGTCAAGGCCGAGGCCGGTGCGCTGCTGCGCGACAAAGCTTTCGATAATCGCGGCGATCCGTTCGGGCTCGCGCAGCACGACCCAATGGCCCGCATCGATCTCCGTGCGCCGATACGAGCCGAGCCATCCCTCCAGCCCGAGCGATAGCGCCGGCCCGACATAGCGGTCGCGCAACGGCACGATGAAATGCACCGGCGCACGCGCATGGCGCGAGCGCGGCCGCAGCAGCTTGTCGATGAAATTCGCGCGATACAGATTCAGACCGTTGAGCGCGTTGCGCATTTGCGCGGGATCGCGCTCAGGGCGCACGCGTTCGGTCACGCGCAGCCACAGCGGCCAGCAGCGTGCGCCACCCGCGCGCCACACCAGTTCCGGCAGCCATGGCAGATGGAAAAAGAAAATGTACCAGGACTTGAGCGTTTGCCGCACACCGCTGCCGAACGGCCGCTTGACGGGTTGATGCGCCGGTTGATCCGTCAACTGCTGCGTTAACTGCTGTGTTAACTGCGCACCATCGCCCCCGCGCAAGCCGAGCGACGCGTGATCGAGGCACGGCCCGGAGATCGACGTATACGACGCGATACGGCCTTTGAACGCCGGATCGGTCACCGCCTCCCAGCTCTGAATCGATCCCCAGTCGTGGCCGACCAGATGAAACGGCCGCGTGCCGCAGGTTGCGTCGGCAACCGCCGCCAGATCCGCGGCCAGCCGTTCGAGCCGGTAAGCGCCGCGCGTGGCCGGCGCCTCGGAGGCGCCCGCGCCGCGCACGTCGTAGCTGATGACGCGGTAGCGCGCATCCAGTTGCGCGCGCACCGGTTCCCATACCGCGGCCGAATCGGGATAGCCGTGCACCAGCACGATCGGCGGTGCGTCGCGCGGCCCGCTGACGTAGACCGCGAGCCGCACGTCGCCGGCCACGACCGACAGCGTGTCGCGTATCACGCGGCCGCCTGCGCGGCGCGTCGCGCGGCCTTGCGGGTGCTCGGGCGCTTGCATTGGTGGCGTCGACGGCGGCGACGAGACCGTCGATCCGCGCCAGTTGCGCGCGATTGTCGTGATCCCACGGATGGAAGCCGGGCCGGAAAAAGCTCAGCCATTCGCCGGCAATACGCGGAAACACGCCATGACGTGGACCGTACAGATATTTGACGACGCGCCACATGCCGCGAAGGTGGCCGCCGCGTTTGCGGTCGGCGATCAGCAGGCGCAGATGGAAATCGAACACGATCAGCCAGAACGTGAAGGTGGTGGCCAGCATGGTGCCGGTGCGCAGCAGATAACGGCCGAGGCCCGGTTTAAGCACGGTGTTCCACACGTCGTACGAAACGGCCTTGTGCTCGGTTTCTTCCAGCGCGTGCCAGGTCCACATCTGCGCATAGCCTTCCACCGAGCCGCCGACGCGCGTCGCGTCTTCCAGCAGCAGGGCCGCCAGCATCGCGGTGTAGTGTTCGAGGCAGACGGTGACGGCGAGCTGATACGAATGTGGCAGCACTTTGCGGCCGAAATTGAGGATCGCCCACAGCCGCTTGTCGAGCTTGTGCGCCGGCAGCCCGGCTTCCTGCAGCAGGTCGTTGTATTCGATGTGCTCGCGCGTATGCATGGCTTCCTGGCCGATGAAGCCGAGCACCTGTTTTTTCAGCACGGGGTCGTCGATCTGGTCGCGATAGTTGCGCACGCTATCCATGAAGAAACGCTCGCCCGCCGGGAATAGCAGCGACAGCGCGTTGAAGAAGTGTGTCACATGCGAGCCTTGCACATGCCAGTCGCAGGCACGTTCCGGCGGCAGATTGAAACGAAGGTCGCGGCGAACCGGCATCATGGCCTTTCTCCTTGTGATCCTGGGTTTGCTGTCGAAGCGGTTGATGGGGTAACGCGCGTCATACACGCTTGCCGTCGATCTGCGCGGCGCGGCGCGCGCGTTTTTCCGCGATGCGCTTCATCCGGCGCGCCTGCATGACGACCAGCGCCTGATACGCCGCCGGCAAGGTGCGCGCGAGCCAGTCGGCGGCGCGCGCGTCGCGCCCGATCAGCACGCGCCGCTTGTTCTTGCGCACGCCGTCGAGAATCACGCGGGCGGCTTCGTCGGCGGTGGTGATGAAGAACTTCTCGAAGTCGTCCTTGCCTTGCTGTTCGTTTTCCAGCATGAAGCCGACCATGTTGGGCGCGATCCGGCTCGATTGCGCGATGCCCGTGTGAATGCCGCCGGGATGCACGCAGGTCGCCGACACGCCGCACTTCATCAGATCGAGTTCCTGGCGCAGCGATTCGGTAAAACCGCGCACCGCGAATTTGGTGGCGTTGTAGCCGCTCATGCCCGGCTGCGCGAACAACCCGAATACGCTCGACGTATTGACGATATGGCCCGCGCCCGACGCCTTGATATACGGCAGAAACGCTTTCGTGCCGTGCACCACGCCCCAGAAGTTGACGCCGACGATCCACTCGAGATCGGCGTAATCCATGCCTTCGATCGTGCTCGACAGCGCCACGCCCGCGTTGTTGAACACGAGATTGACGCGCCGATGCTGCGCGGCCGTTTCCGCGGCCCAGTCGAGCATCGCGGCGCGGTCCGCGACGTCGAGCACGCGCGTGGTGATGAGTAGCGGCGCGCCGACAATCTGCGGCGCGGCGGCTTGCGCGAGTTGCGCGGTTTCGGCGAGGCTCGCGGCATTGCGGTCGGCGAGGGCGAGATGGCAGCCTTCGCGCGCCAGTTGAATCGCGAGCGAGCGGCCCATGCCCGAGCCTGCGCCGGTGATGGCGGCGACCCTGTCGGTGAAGTTCTTCATTGGCTTATCTCCTGTGGGCCGAGCCGGCGTTTCGGCGCTGACCTGAGTCCCATGCAAGCTGGTTTGTCGTTGTCGTTGTCGTTGTCGCTGTCGCTGTCGCTGTCGCTGTGTCGCTCAGGTCGCTTCCGCCGACGCGGCAACCGGCGCATTCTTCGGCGTTTGCATCGGCTCGTGCGTCGGCGTATGCATCGCCACACCAACCGGCTGCTGCGCCGGCGCATACGCGACGTAATCGTCCATGCTGAAGGTGCTCGTGGCCTGGCGGAATTTGTACGCAAACCCCGGCCACAGCGTGGTGTTCTTGCCGGTCTTCGGATCGAGATACCAGCTCTTGCAGCCGCCGGTCGACCAGATCGCGCGGCCGAGCTTCTGCTGGATGCGCTCGTTATAGGCGCGCTCCACCTGCGGGCGCACTTCGATCGCGGCGGCGCGTTCGGCGTTCATCGTCTTCAGCGCGCGCAGGATGTACTCGACCTGCGACTCGATCATGAACACCATCGAGTTGTGGCCGAGGCCGGTGTTCGGACCCACCACCATGAAGAAGTTCGGATAGCCCGGCAACGCCGTGCCCAGATACGCATGCGCGCCGTCGCGCCATGTATCGACGATATCGACGCCGCCACGCCCGAGCACCACGCCCGGCGGAAACGGATCGGCGACCTGGAAGCCGGTGCCGAAGATCAGGCAGTCGGCCGGGTGGAGCGCGCCATCTGTCGTGATCACCGCGTCTTCCTCGATCCGGGCGATGCCGGTGGTGGTCACCGCCACGTTCTGGCGCGACAGCGCGGGGAAGTAGTCGTTGGAAATCAGCACGCGCTTGCAGCCCATCGTGTAGTTCGGCGTCAGCGTGGCGCGCAGTTGCGGGTCGGGCACCTGGCGGCGCAGATGTCGTTCGGCGACTTTCTGCGCGGTTTTCATCAGCGACGGATGAATCGCGAAACCGAGCGCCCGCGATTCGAGCATGCAGTACAGCGCCGAGCGCATGATTTTCTGCGTGAACGGCAGATGTCTGAAGAGCCACTGTTCGAGCGGCTTCACCGGACGGTCGGCCTTCGGCATGATCCACGGCGGCGTGCGCTGGAACAGTTCCAGATGCGCGACGCGCGGCGCGATCTGCGGCACGAACTGGATCGCGCTCGCGCCGGTGCCGATCACGGCGACACGTTTGCCGTCGAGCGGATAACCGTGGTCCCATTGCTGCGAATGGAACGTCTTGCCGCGAAATTTTTCGATCCCCGGAATGTCGGGCAGGGCCGCGCGCGAGAGGCCGCCCATCGCCGAAATCAGCACGCGCGCGGACCATTGCTGGCCGTTCGCGAAGCTCAGTTGCCAGCGGTGGCGCGTCTCGTCGTAGATCGCGCTCGCCAGTTCATGGCCAAAGCGCAAATGACGCTGAACGCCGAAGCGCTGCGCGCATTCTTCCATGTATCCGCGAATTTCCGGCTGGCGCGCGAACATGCGGGTCCAGTGCGGATTCGGGGCGAAGGAGAACGAATAGACGTGCGATTGGACGTCGCAGGCGCAACCGGGATAGTGGTTGTCGCGCCAGGTGCCGCCGACCGACGCGGCCTTTTCCGCGATGATGAAATCGGTCAGGCCGGCTTGCCGCAGGCGAATCGCCATGCCGAGCCCCGCAAAGCCGGAGCCGATGATGGCGATGTCGGTATCGACCGGCGCGGATGGGTCAACGGCGGCTTCGTGGGGCGTCATGCGTGCGTTCATCCGATCCGTCTCCTTTTTACCGTCTTAACTGTTACATTGGTTGATGTAACAATAGAGGCTGGTAACGGATGACGCAAGAAGCCGGTTAGATGTCCGGCTCTAGGAGCGGCCGCACGCCGCGCTCGATGGGTCTATTTCGCCGCGAGCGCCGCCGTGGCAACGGGGTTCTGCCAGACGGCGTCCTTCACGACGATTTTTTGCGGGATCAGGTGAGCGCCGTAGAAGGCATCCGCGACGCCTTGCTGCGAGCGGACGATGTCGTCGGTGACGACCGTGGTGCCGTACGGATAGCGGCGCACCCAGGTTTCGACCAGCTTCTGATCGAGGCCGACCTTCGGCGCGATCAGCGCGGCGGTTTCCACCGGATGCGCGTTGACCCACAGGCTGGCCGCGCGCAATTGCCCGAGAATCGCGCCGACCACCTCGGGGTGCTGCTGGGCGAAGTCGCGGGTGGTTTCGTAGAAGTTGTAGGGGCCGTTGAGACCCGCGTAGTCCGCCAGCGTGCGCGCCTTCAACGCCTGCTGCGCGGACGCGTAGTACGGGTCCCAGATTACCCACGCATCGACGCTGCCGCTTTCGAACGCCGCGCGCGCGTCGGCGGGGGCCAGGTAGACCGGACGAACGTCTTCGTAACGCAGGCCGGCTTTTTTCAGCGCTTCGAGCAGCAGGTAGTTCGAGCTTGATCCTTTCTGCAGCGCGACCCGTTTGCCTTTGAGATCGGCAACGTTGCGCAGCGTCGAATCGCTTCTCACCAGAATCGCTTCCGCGTGCTCGCCGGACGGCTCCGCGCCGACATAGACGAAGCGCACGCCGCCGGCCTGTGCGAACACCGGCGGTGGCGCGCCGGTATAGCCGAAGTCGACGCTGTTCGAGTTCAGCGCTTCGAGCAGTTGCGGCCCCGCCGGAAATTCGAACCACTTGATGCTGTAGCCGAGCGGCTTGAGCCGTTCGTCGAGCGAGCCCTGGGCTTTCAGTATCGCGAGCAGGCCGGACTTCTGGTAGCCGATGCGCAGGACCCTGGCGGTGTCGTTGCCGACCGGCTGCGCGGCGGCGTTAAAGGTGGTGAAGGTGGTGAATGCCGTCAGCAACGCGGCGGCGACGTGAAGCGGAAAACGGGCGTGACGGGGCATGCGGCGAATCTCCATGTCTTGCGATTGTGATGTCGCCGGCCGTGCGTCGTCAGCGTGGTCCGCGCGCACGCGAGTCATCTGACAGCAGGTGACGTGACGTGCAGGGACGCGCAAGCGCTGGGAAACACGTCGCGGCGACGGTCAAGGATCGTCGCATGGACGCGGCGCGCTACCAACGAAGCAATGGAGATTTGAATATGACGCGCGAGGCACCGAGGTGGTGAGGCCGCACATAGCGTGTGACGTGCGGCGTGCAGTTACTTTTTCGGCTTGTCCGCTTTCCCAGCGGCGCCGTCGGCGGGATGGCCCAGCTTCTTTTCCATGATCGCCGCGACGCGGTCGCCGAGGTAGTCGCCGGAGGCGTCTTCGAGCGCGCGGTTCATTTCGCTTTCCACCAGCACCATGGCGAGCGGCCGCACGCGCCAGATCGCGTCGACCAGCGCGGGCACGTCGGCGGGCGGCGGCAACGCGTCGGCGTCGTAGCGATCCAGTTGGTGGACCACCAGATCCACCAGCGCTTTGGCGACCGCCTGAAAATGCGGCCGGGCGATGCCGACGGCGTCGAGCAGATCGGCGAGCGGAATGCCTTCCTTCGCCATGGTGGCGCCGGCGGCCAGCGCCGTGGGATTGCCCGACACGAACGAGAGGCCGTGACGTTCCAGCAGACCGAGTTCGACCGCTTTGCCGAGCGCGCTCGGCGTGGCCTTGTCGCCGAACATTTGCAGCAGTTCGATCAGCGAGTATTTCTTCGGACGCTCACGCGACCAGCGGCCGCCGATCGCGGTTTCCAGACCGAGGATCGAACGCAGATCGTGGCCTTCGTCGACGGCCATGATCAGGTCTTGAATGTTCGCCAGCGTGTAGCCGCGAGTCAGCAGGTGATTGATCAGCTTCAGACGCGACACGTGGGTGTCGTCGTACACGCCGACCCGGCCGCGCTTTTCCGGCGGCGCGAGCAGGCCCCGGTCCTGATAGGCGCGCACGTTGCGCACCGTGGTGTCGGTGACGCGCGCGAGTTCGTCGACGGTGTATTCGTTGCGCGGCGCTGGGCTGGCCGCGACGTTGGCGTCGGCGGGCGAGGGCGGGACGGAGGGCGGCGTGTTGGGCATGGGCGGATTTTAACGCGGCCGTCGGCGCGGCCGCCAGCGTGGCAGTGCGTCATGTTGTGTCATGGCGCGTGATGGCGCGTGATGGGAGCGAGCGGCGCGCGTTTGTGGCGACGCTTACTCCAGGTAGGATCGAATCAGTTTTTCATTGGCGTCGGAGTAGTCATAGCAATTGGATCGTAAATCGACCGGCGCCGCGAGCATGATCGTTTCGCACCACCAGCCGTTGTATCGGACTTCGGCGTTTTCATGGGTTGCGCTCAGCATGTGGCCGAATTCGTGGGCGAGAGTTTGACGGCTGCTAGCACTTGCAATGCCGTAGTCGCCGCCCTGCAGGGCTATTCCTGCCGTGCTGCTGCTTATCAGATTGTGCGTGAAGAGGAGGAATTTGCTATCGACGTCGATCTCCTGCGGGATCTGGGCGCGCACGAGTGCCAGCCACTCGAGGAGTTTCCTGCTGGGGTCGTCGCCCGCATAGGCAAAGTCGGTGATGCCGGGAAGGTTGCGGCGAATATCGACGGTCATGGTGCGCCCAGCAGGCAGCAAGGCTTCAATGAGCCCAATCCACCAGCTCAGGTGATCGTTGAGCGCGACGTTTTTGGCGTCGTCGTGAACGAAGATGACGAAATACCATTCAAGGGTGTCGCGAATGCCGCTCCTCGCCTTCGGACGGTCGCCGGTAGTCGATTCCGGTGTGGTTTCAATCGGTGCAAGCACGATGTCGCGAACGGTTTCGCTCGTGGCCGGCTGCGTGAGAACGCGTATCTCGGGGTGGGGTTTTGGGGTGGCGTAGCTGATGGTGTACGCGTCGGAGTGGGGCGCCGCGTTGACAAAAATATCCAGGCGGTCCGCGTAGCGGGTAAAGATCGCCGGATAGCCGTCGACCTTGCCGCGGTACAGCGCGGCCTCGCTATCGTCCGAATAAATCAGCTTGACCGGCATGCGCGTGTCGACATGCATGATCGCGGCGGCGCGCGTCGCATCGGTACGCGCGGCGCTCTGAGCCGGCAGCTCGCCGCGTAACCCGACCGGCAATCCACGAGCGACCGCGCCGTCGAAGTCCGTTACCGTGGACGCGACGCTGTTTCCCGCCGCAGCCAGCAGGCACATCAGCAGCAAAAACACGAGAGCCGCCGCGAAGCGTGAACGACGTGCGTCGACGCTGGGCGTCGAGCGCATCGGATGCTGGCATAAAAAAGGGAGATGGGGCACGGCGCGCTCCTGAATGTCGAGGTCACGTCGATTCCTTTGAAGCGGAAATCGACCCTCGCGCGCGCTGCTTCTCGTTGGCGCCGCGAGTCACCTCGAAATTAGGCGCAGCGATGCCATGCGTCCAGTGACAAGGCGACGCGAGCGCTTCAGCTGCCCCTACGCGACGTCGTCCGGCGCCGTCGAATCGCCCACGCCGAGCTTGCGCTGCATCAGCGTGGTATCGAGCCAGCGGCCATGCTTGAAGCCGACCGCCTTCAATGTGCCGGTCAATTCGAATCCCAACTGCGTATGCAGCGACAACGAGCCGCCGCTGCCGCCGTCGGCGATCACGGCGACCATCTGACGCCATGGCCCGGTTTCGCAGCGCTCGATCAGCGCTTCGAGCAGGATGCGACCGAGGCCTCGGCCGCGATACGCGTCGTTCACATAGATCGAATCTTCGATCGTGTTGCGATATGCGGCGCGCGGCCGGTAAGGCGTCGCGTAGCAATAGCCGGCGACTTCGCCGTCGATCTCGGCAACCATATACGGCAGCCCGTGACTGCGCACCGACGTGAGCCGCGTGCGCAGATCGTCGACGGAAGGCGGCGTTTCTTCGAACGAGGCGACGCCGGTCAGTACATGGTGCGCGTAGATCGCCTGAATCGCGGGCAGATCGGCTTCGGTGGCGTCGCGAATCAGCGGTGCGTTCAATGGTGCATTCGGCGGCGCGGTCGCATCCGATGCGGCAGGCGTGGAGGGCGCGGGGCGGGTGGTGCTCATACGAGTTCCTGTCGTGGCCGTTGGAATGTAATACGTTTGACTATGCCCGCCGCGCGCGCGGATTTGAAGCGAGTCAAAAATCGCGATCGCGTATGGCCGCTATACGTGTGGCGATAACCGTCAGTTATGCGAGTACGTGTCCGGCTGTTTCACATGGCCACGATGACGCTTCTGATGTTGAGTCTTGTGCTTCGGGCTGGTCCTGGATTGCGCGGCGGCGCCATGGTCGTTACCGGCCGGCAACGAGCTCTGGCCTTCGCCGAAGCGGAAAGTTTGCGAGGTTTGAGCGTACGCGCCGGCGGACAGCGTCAACGCGGCGACGAGGCAAAGCGACAATTTCATGAATCCTCCTTCGGAACGAGCCGCAGAGGATACCCGGTTTGCAACGGACCGGTCGATTCGGTCGGGTCGGTTGATTGACCGCAACACGCGCGAATACCCGCGAATACGCGCCAATACGCCGAACACGTCAAAGATCGAACTGGTCGAATTCGCTTTGCAGTTCGCGGTTACGGGCGACGCGCTCGTCGATACCCGGCCCGAGCCGTTCGACGATCGCCGAAATCAGCAGATTGAACAGGCACGTGAGCGGCGCGAGCGAATCCCAGAACTGACCGACATCGGTTTTCACCTGCAGCAGGTCGCCGTCGAATTCGCGCGCCCACGGACAATAGATATCGGTGACCAGCGCGAACGGCAAACCGCGTCGCGTGGCCGCTTCGCAATAGCGGCGCGCGACCTTCGAATAGGCGCGCGTGTCGGTGACGATCAGATACGGCGATTTGAAATCCGAGTTCAGCGAATCGACATACGAGCCCGACATGCCGTCGGAATAGAACACGCGCGGGCGCAGATATTCGAGGTAGCTATAGAACGCGTTGCTGATACCGCGCGTGGATTGAATGCCGAGAATGTAGACGGCGTCAGCGGTTGCGATGCGATCGGCGACCCGCGCGAAGGCGGGTGATTGCGCGAGCTGGTAGACATGCTGGATCGCGCCGACTTCGAGTTCGAGCGAATGGGCGAGCGCCGGGTTCGGCGTTGCAGGACTACTCGTGTGCGGCGCGGCTTCGTCGTGCTGGCCGGCGCCGCGGCGGAACGCGTCGAGCCGGTCGGTGATCAGCCACGGACGCTCCTGCGCGCCGCGCAGTTCGCGTTTCAGATCGTCGAGGTTCTGATAGCCGATGCTGCGCAGAAAGCGCCCACCGAAATGCCGCTGGTGCCGGCTTGCTGGGCGATCTGATCGGCGGTTTCGAGGCCGAGCCGGTCGAGATTGGCCAGCATATAACTGGCGACGCGTTTGGAGGTCGGCGTGAGTTCGGCAAAGCGGGCTTCGACGGTTTGGGTAAAAGCGGTCGGCATCGTGGTTGCGGCGCAAGGCGGTGGTGGGTCGGTCGCCGGAATGATGACATAGTCGACCGGCCGCCGGCATCGCATTGCGTCGATTCGCGGGGGCTCCCGTCAGACCGCGGGCCGCGCCGGCGCAGCTCGCGCGAAGCGCCGGGCGCCCGCCACGCAGGCCACCACCACGACGGTGACGAGGATCATCGCGAGCGGGACCTCTTCATGCAACAGCAAGCCGGCCAGCAGCAGGCCGAAGAACGGCTGCAGCAGTTGCAGCTGACCGACGCCGGCAATGCCGCCGAGCGCGAGGCCGCGATACCAGAACACGAAACCGATCAGCATGCTGAACAGCGACACATACGCGAGGCCCCACAGCGCGGCGTGACTGACGCCGTTGAACGACGCGGGCCGCGTCCACCACGCGAGCGGCAGCATCAGCGGCAACGACAGCACCAGCGCCCAGGAAATCACCTGCCAGCCGCCGAGGTGGCGCGACAGGCGCGCGCCTTCGGCATAGCCTAGCCCGCAGACGATGATCGCGGCCAGCATCAGCGCATCGCCGACCGGCGACGCGTCGATGCCGTGACGCAACGCGAATGCCACCACCGCGCTGCTACCGAGCGCGGAGAAGACCCAGAACGCCGGCTGCGGACGCTCGCCGCCGCGCAGCACGCCGAAGATCGCGGTAGCGAGCGGCAGCAGGCCGACGAACACCACTGCATGCGCCGCGTTCACGTGACGCAGCGCGAGCGCCGTCAGCAACGGAAAGCCGACCACCACGCCGAGCGCGACGACCACCAGCGGAATCAGATCGCGACGTGCGGGGCGGGACTGGCGGAACACCAGCAATAACAGCAGACCGAGCGTACCCGCAATGGTCGCGCGGGCAACGGTCAGGAACACCGGGTCGAGACCTTGCACGGCGATGCGGGTGGCCGGCAGCGAGCCGCTGAAGATCAGCACGCCGATCATGCCGCTTAGCCAGCCGTTGGTTGTCTTGTCCATCGAAAGTATCCGTGCAAAGGCGAATGAAGGACATAGCATCCGCTTTTGCGCCGTAAAGGGTAAGCTACGCATCAGTACAATTCGTACAAACTGTACTTACTGTGGAGCAGTACAGATGGCGGAAAGCGAGAGTAACCGTGCGGCCTCGGGCACGCGTGTCGGCACGGTGATGGACAGTCTGCGCGAGCGTATTGCGAGCCGCTCGCTGATGCCGGGCGCGCGCGTGCCGTCGATCCGCGCGATGACGGAAACGCTCGGCGTGTCGAAGTCGACGGTGGTGGAGGCCTACGACCGGCTGGTCGCGGAAGGCGCGATCGTCGCGCGGCGCGGCTCGGGGTTTTTCGTGTCGGGTCACGCGCCGCCGCTCGCGCTCGCCGATCTCGGGCCGCGTCTCGATCGCGAGGTCGATCCGCTGTGGCTCACGCGTCAGTCGTTGCAAGCGGGTGCGAAGGTACTGAAGCCGGGTTGCGGCTGGATGCCGCCGTCCTGGTTGCCGGAAGACGGCGTGCGCCGCGCGTTGCGGGCCGTGGCGCGCGATCCGCAGGCGCCGCTGGCCGAATACGCCAGTCCGTACGGCCTGCCGGCGCTGCGTCAGCAACTGGCGTGGCGGCTCGCGCAGCATGGCGTCGACGCGCCGCCGGAGCAGATCGTACTGACCGACAGCGGCACGCACTCGCTCGATCTGGTGTGCCGGTTCCTGCTCGAACCGGGCGACACCGTGCTGATCGACGACCCGTGCTACTTCAACTTCCAGGCATTGTTGCGCGCGCACCGTGCGCGGATCGTCGGCGTGCCTTATACGCCGTCCGGTCCCGATCTGGCGGCGTTCGAGCGGGCGCTGATCGAGCATCGCCCGCGGCTCTATGTGACCAATTCGGCGATCCACAATCCAACCGGCGCGACGCTGGCGCCGGCCGTCGCGCACCGGGTGCTGAAGCTGGCGGGCGAACACGATCTGCTGATCGTCGAGGACGACATCTTCGCCGATTTCGAAGACGAAGCCGCGCCGCGGCTTGCCGCGTTCGACGGGCTCGCGCGGGTGGTGTCGATCGGCAGTTTTTCGAAGACGCTGTCCGCGGCGGCGCGTTGCGGCTACATCGCCGCGCGCCCCGAATGGGTGGAATCGTTGATCGATCTGAAGCTGGCTACCTCGTTCGGGAATGGCCAACTCAACGCGAGCGTCGTGCACCGGTTGCTGGTGGACGGAACGTACCGGCGTCATCTGGAGTCGATGCGTGCGAAGCTTGCCGATGCGATGGGCGAGACGATCCGGCGGCTCGGCTACGCGGGCCTCGATATCTGGACCCGGCCACGCGCCGGCATGTTTGCGTGGGCGCGTCTGCCCGATGCGCTCGACGCGGCCGATATCGCGCGTCATGCGCTGGAGGCGGGGGTGGTGTTCGCGCCGGGCAATGTGTTCAGCGCGTCCCAATCGGCGGCCGGGTTTTTGCGCTTTAACGTGTCACAGTGCAATCGCCCGAAGGTCTACGAAGTGCTGCAACGCGCGATGGAAGCCACGTCCGTTTCCCGGCAGCAAGCGCTCGCCTGATTCGCGTGCGCGCCGCGCCGCTGCGTTTCGTTTCGCCCAGCCCGCTACTTGCACAGCAGAAGCAGGCGCTCCTGATCCGTGCAGGTAGAGCGCGGTTTCTGCACGGCCTGCGTCGCCGCCGCGTTCATCGCCGCGCTCTTGTTGGTGAGACACGCGCGCAAATGCTTCTCGACCGGCGCGTAGTATTTCCATCCGCGCACGAGGGTGGGCAGTTCGAGCTTCACCTGCTTCCACTTGGGATGCCCGTGTTCCTGCAGATTGTCGAAGTTCGCGCACAGCGAATCGGCGAAGCGGTTCAGATTGACGACGGTATCGCGCAGCCCGTAGTCGTAGGTGACGAGAAACGCCTTGACGGTCAGCGTGGGCGTATCTTCTTTAATCCAGTTCGGGTAGCTGCTGGCGCGGATCGTCGCGGGGAAGTAGGTCTGTTTGGCGCGCGCGGTCTCCGGCGCGGCGGGATCGGCGCGCAGCAGGCGGAGCTGGTTCAGCAACTCGGGATTCATGTCGTTGAACAGTTTCGCCGGCTGTCCGACCACGATGATCGCCACATCCACTTTCTTGACGATCAGCGCGGCCAGCGCGTCTTCGTTGCTCAGGTGCTGGATGTTCTGCTCGGGAATCGGCTGGCCGAACATCAGGTGATAGAGCGTGGTGGCCGATTGCGCGGTGCCGCTGCCGAGCAGGCCGACGCTGATGGTTTTGTCCTTGATGTCGGCGAAGGTTTTCATCGGCGAATCCGCCCGCACCACGACGTTAATTTCTTCGTCGTAGAGCGGCATGATGAGGCGCAGCGGCCGGATCGCGGTGCCGGCGTCGGCATTGCCCGCGTTGGCCATGTCGAGGTACGCCTGATACACGTCGGACTGCACCAGCGCGAGCTTCACGCCGGACTCGAAGCGCATGCGCTGCACGTTCTCGGCCGAACCCTTCGACGCCATCACTTCCAGGTCGATGCCCGCCGGCTGCGCCACCCATTTCGACAGATCCTGACCGATCTGGATATACGTGCCGCGCTCCGGACCGGTGACGATCTTGTAGTGCGTGGGCTCCGCGCAAACCAGAGAAGACATGACCAGCAGCGCCAGCCCCAGCCATCCCGCCAGAAGTCTCTTCAGCATGGTCTCTCTACCTATCGGTCAGATTCGTCCCGCTTCCCGCGTCGGCGCGCGTGAAGCACCATTGAGCCGGTTTGCCCTGGCATGATCGCTGCATCGCGCGGGTCGTGTCCGTCTGTTGCCGCTCAGAGCGGCGCGATCCAGCGACTGCCTGGCAGTGAAGGGTGGCAGTGAAGTCCACCGTGTCTTTCGGTATCCCAACGATTCGTTACTGGGTAGCGGTCGCAGCGTGCGAATTCAGCGGCGCCCAGCCGGTCTCCCGAATCACGCGCTCAAGGATGATCTTCGCCGTGTCGTTGCCGGTGTCGATGGTGAGCGCCTCGTTGGCATGCTGACGCGCGCAAGGCCAGGACTGTTGAGCGACGCAGGTTTGCGCTGCCTGCAAGGCGGCGTCGCGGCGCGCGGTCAGCGGGCGCAATTCGGTCGCGAGATCCTGGGCGTCGGCGTTGCCCGGCTGCAGCGTTTGCGCGGCGCCGAGCGCGGCTTGTGCCGTCGACAGGTCGTTGGCGCGGAAGGCGAGGCGCGCCGCCTGCACGGCTTGCGTGGCGTCGCGGAACTGCGGCGCCGGTTTGACGGGCGCCGCGGCGAGCGGCTGCGCAGCCGGTGCGGTCGGAAAGATCTGGGTGGATCGGACGTTGGCGCCTGGTGCGGCGGGCGTGTTCGCGGCGCTCGGTTGGGCCGGTTTGGCCGGTTGCGGCGTATAAGGCGCGATCGTGCCGGTTGTGGTTCTGGCGTCCTGCGTTGCGTCGGCGCTTTGATCGTTGCCGCCGTTTTGCGAATCGCGATTGTCGCCGAATAGTGCATACGCGCCAGCCACCAGGCCGATGACGACAAGCACGCCGACGATGAGTAAAGTGGTTCGGCGATTGGGCAGCGCGGCGCTGCGCTTCGACTCGGGCAAATCGGTCAGCGGCGGCGCCGGCGGATGCGTGGCCACGATCGCCGGGGTGTGCATCGCGGCTTCGCCGGGCAGCGATCCGCTCGCGCTCGCGCTGTGCGCGGCGAGATCCGGTTCAGCCGATGCGGCCGGGTCGAAACCGTTTTTCTGCACCACCTTATTCATTGCGCTCGCGCGGCTGCCGGGAATCACGGCACGCTTGTGCGGACCGCCTTCGAGCGGGTGCACCGCGCCGCAATACGGGCAATAGTCGACTTGCCGGTACAGTGCGCCGCCGCAGCGTTTGCACGGTGTCGGAAAACTGTGGCCGGTGACGGTCTGGGTGGCCATGCTGAGGACCCACCTGAGGAAAACGATGCCGTTACGGCATGCTCCGGATCGTATTGAAGCGGCAGCCAGATCCGCGGAAATCACGATCCACATGCGCCGGAGAGTCTAGGGCCGCAAACTCGCGCTTGCGCTGCCGCTGCTCGCAATATGTGGCGTTTTAAATGGCACGTCAATCGACGTTCGCACCTATCCTGTGTGCGTTAGCGAACATTTGTAGGTACGACGAAATACCGTGCATGTTGGCAGGACGAACGGGCGCGTAGTTTTTTCATTTTAGGAGCGCGCTGAAGATCAGTGCTTGCGCAACGGATGATCCTTCAGCAACCACGCCAACGCGAAGGCCAGCACCACCACGCACGCCGCCGACAGATACACCGTATGCAACGCGCCGGCAAACGCCTGCAGATAATCTTCGCGCAATGCGGTGGGCAATTGATGGATCACGGCGGGCCCGAGTGCGTGCGGCAATTCGGTGTCGGGCGGCATCAATTTTTCGAGGCGCGCGGCGAGGCCGTTCGAGAATACCGCACCGAACGCGGCGACCCCGATCGAGCCGCCGATCGAGCGGAACAACGTCGCGCCCGATGTGGCCACGCCCATGTGTTTGAACTCGACCGTGTTCTGCACGGCGAGAATCAGCACCTGCATCACCATGCCGAGACCGCAGCCGAGAATGCCCATGTCGATATACATCACATGAATCGGCGTGTCGATCTGCAGGCGGGCGAGCAACGTCATCGCGACGGCCGCGAGGAGAGTGCCCATGATCGGGAAGATGCGGTACTTGCCGATCTTGCTGATGATGCGGCCGGTCACCATCGACATCACGAACAGGCCGCCCATCATCGGCAGCATCTGCATGCCGGCTTGCGTGGGCGTCGAGCTTTTGACCACCTGCAGATAGAGCGGCAGGAACGTTACCGAACCGAACAGCGAGACGCCGATGACGAAGCCGATCAGGCTACTCAGCAAAAACGTGCGTTGTTTGAACAGTTCGAGCGGCATGATCGGCTCGACCGCGGTGCGCTCTTCGTGAATGAAGCCCCAGATCGACACCAGCCCGATGCCCAGCGTGAACCACAATTGCGGCGACGACCACGGCAGAATCGTGCCGCCCTGGCTCGTGAACAGAATGATGCAGGTGAGCGCACCGGCGAGAAACGCGGCACCCATGTAGTCGATGGTGTGCTTCACGTGACGCACATGCGGCTTGAAGACCGCGCCGATCACGGCGAGCGAGATGATGCCGAGTGGCAGGTTGATGTAGAAAATCCAGCGCCACGACAGGTGCTCGACGAGAAAGCCGCCGAGCAGCGGTCCGATCACCGTCGCCAGACCGAACACCCCGCCGAATACGCCCTGAAAGCGGCCGCGTTCGGCCGGCGGAATCACGTCGCCGATCGCGGCCATCGTCACGACCAGCAGACCGCCGCCGCCGAGTCCCTGCAGCGCGCGCAACACGATCAGTTGGGTCATGTTCTGCGCCACGCCGCATAACGCGGAGCCGACCAGAAACACCACGATCGCCGTCTGCAGCACGATCTTGCGGCCGAACAGGTCGCCGAATTTGCCGTACAACGGCACGACGATGGTCGAGCTGAGCAGGTAGGCGGTCACCACCCACGACAGATTGTTGAGGCCGCCGAGTTCGCCGACGATGGTCGGCAGCGCGGTCGAGACGATCGTCTGATCGAGCGCCGCGAGCAGCATCACCAGCAGCAGTGCCGGAAACAGCAGGCGGATCGGCGGATGATCGGCCGCTCGCGTGCCCGCCGGCGCCGGGCTGGGCGTCAGGTCGGCGGATTGAAGGGTAGTGGGTTGTTCCATGGGGCTGTATTGAAATTAATTAACTTAGAGATTAATATAGGAGACATCATAGCAGCCGTCAAATTGAATGCAATGGCAAGGATTCCGTCAGATAAGCAGGAAGCGAAGGGGGCGCCGCAGCCCGCGCGGCGCCCAGGCCGTCCGTCAGGCACCGCGCGCGGCCCGGAGCAGCGCAGCCGCCTGCTCGACGCGGCGCTCGTGCTGTTCGCGCGGCAGGGCATCGTCGATACCACGCTCGGGGAAATTGCCCGCGAGGCGGGCTTCACGCCGGCCATGATGCATTACTACTTCAAGACCCGCGATCAACTGCTCGACGTGCTCATCGACGAACGCTTCGCGCCGTTGCGCGTGGGTCTCGGCGTGCCGTTTCAGGAAAACCCCGACGATCCGGTCGCCGCGATCACGCAACTCGCGCGGCGGATCGTGCAGGTGGCGACCGATCATCCGTGGTTCCCGTCGCTGTGGGTGCGCGAAGTGATCAGCGACGGCGGCCTGCTGCGTCAGCGCATGCAGGAGCGCTTCGGCAACACGCACCAGAAGGCTTCTCTGGCGGCGATCGCGCGCTGGCAGGAGGAGGGGCGTCTGAACGCGGAACTGGAGCCTGCGCTCGTGTTCGTCACGTTGCTGGGATTGACGATTCTGCCGCTGGCCGCGTCGAAGATGTGGCGCAACGATCCTGTGCGCAGCAAGATCGGCGGCGAGGAGATCGCGCGGCATGCGGTCGCGCTGCTGGTGCGAGGGATCGGACCGCAGAAAACGGAGTGATGTGTTGTGTGGGTTGTGTGCGTTGCGGGGTGAGCCCCCAGGTCCGTCGCGGCACGCTACGTGCTACCACTCGTGTGAAAGTGAACGCCGCGTGCGCCGGGAAGCGCGCGGGGCGCCGCAGAAGAACAGGAATGGCGGAACGGACGCCGTGCCGGGAACGCCGTGCTGATGGAACTGGCACGCGTTGCGGTGGCGGATCGGAAGTGTCGGCATCGGGTTGCCGGAATAGCGGCGCCGAAAGCCGGTTTTTCATTGGCGTGCAATTTTGGCGCGTTACTGTGCGCGCGAGTTGGCGGGGTCGCGATGTTTCAATCGTCGATCCGCGTGAAACTCGGCGCGCGAAATCGAGTCGGAACCATGAACAGCGACACCGCAGCCGCGCAAATCGGCGGCACGCAGCAGAACGATACATTGGCCACATCTGACGGCCTAACCGGTTTTTTAGAGCAACAACAGAAAATGAACGGAGCATTGAGACTCGATCAGGCCACGATCGTGCTCGTCGAAGACGACCCGGACAGCCGGGAGTCGTTGACCTTGTTACTCGAAGCGGAAGGCGCGCAGGTCTGCGCCGTTGCGGATGCGGAAGAGGGCGTCGAAGCGGCCTTGCGGCTGTTGCCGGATGCCGTGGTCTGCGACCTCGATTTGCCGGCCATGGACGGTTTCTACCTGATCCAGCGGCTGCGCGATCACGAGATTCGCGGCGATCACGCGCCTGCGGTGGCGGTGGCGCTCACGGGTCATACCGACGAAGCCTACCGCTTGCGCAGCATCGGCGAGGGTTTCCAGCATTTCATGACCAAACCCGCTTTGCCCGACGATCTCGTGACGCTGCTGCACGACGCGATCGACGCGCGCGCGGCGGGCTAAACAGGTTCATGCCGGGTTGATCGACGGTTGGCGTTTCGGCGCCGTTTCGGTGCCTCCGGCCGTGACGGCCGCGAAGTCCGTGTGGATCGGGAGGGCCGTGCTATTTAGCGGCGACAGCCGCCGCTGAACTCGCCGCGGCTTCTGCTTCCACCGCCTGGCACGCGGAACACAATCCCTTCAATTCGATTTCATCGCTGGCGAGGCGGTAGCCCGCGTCTTCGATCTGCGCGACGAGCGCCTGACGCAGTTTCGGCTGATGCAGTTCGGTCACGTTGCCGCACTGCTGGCAGACCACGAGAATGCCGTGCTGGCACTGCGTCAGATCGTGGCACACCGTGAAGGCGTTGATCGATTCGATCCGATGCACGAGCCCGGCGGTCAGCAGGAAATCCAGCGCCCGGTACACCGTGGGCGGCGCCGAGCCCGGATGGATCTGGCGCATGTCGTCGAGCAACGAATAGGCCTTGGTGGCGCGGCCGGAATTCAGCAGCAATTCAAGCACTTTGCGGCGAATCGGCGTGAGTTTTTCGCCGCGTTCGCGGCAATATTCGTCTGCGAGCGTCAGCGCGGCTTCCTGCGAAGCGCCGTGCGTGTGCCCCGGCTCATGGGCATGCGCAGTGGCGGCGGAGGGGGCTTTGGCGGCGAGCGCGGCGGGCTTGGCGGTCTTCATACGTCGATTATAAAGGTCAGCGCGCCGCGCCGTGCTGGGTGCTCACGATGTGCCCGGCGGCGCGCTCACGCGATGCGAGCCGGCCAACGTCGGCCGGCTCTTCGCTGTCGAGCGACGCTCCGTAGCTCAGCCGCGGCTCAGGTCAGCGGAAAATCAATGTACTTCTTGAAACCCGTGCGCGTCGCAAGACGCGAATACCAGCGCTCCAGATTCGGCAGCGCCGGGCGCTCCACGCCGTCGAGCCCGAACCAGCGTTTCGCGTACGCGCCGATCACGATATCGGCCAGCGTGAACTTCTCGCCTTCGAGGAAAAAGCGCGCCTGCAGATGGTTGTCCAGCGTGCGCCACAGCGCGGTGACCGCGGCGAAATCGGTAGCGAGTTTGGCGTTGTCGCGCTCGGCCGCCGGCGTGCGCACGAGCGCCCAGAACACCGGACGCTCAGCGGGCTGCAGCGTGGACAGCGACCAGTCCAGCCAACGATCGACACTCGCGCGGACCTTCGGCTCGGCCGGATACAGCAGGCTCGCTTCACCGTATTGCAGCACCAGATAACGCAGGATCGCGTTCGATTCCCACAGCACGAAGTCGTCGTCGACCAGCGTCGGAATCTTGCCGGTCGGGTTCATCGCGAGATAGTCGGCCTCGTTGTTGCGGCCGAATTGCAGACCCGCGTCGATGCGCTCGTACGGCAGCACCAGTTCATCGCAACACCACAACACCTTCTGGACGTTGACCGAGTTGGTGCGTCCCCAGATCGTAATCATCCGGTCAATCCTTTTCTTGGCAAAGTTGGCAAGCCGCGCCGGCTGCGCGGCGTTCAGCCGGTAACGATACACGATGCGCGCGCCTTTGCGGAGCGCGGGTGAAGCCGTTCGGCAATTCCCACGCGTTGCGTACAATGGCCGCTCCCGAATACGACGAGGCACCGGATGGCCCGCATTGTCCCCGACGACTGGAAGAGCCTCGCCGCCACCGGCGCGGCGGCCCGCGAACGCGAAACCCTCGCGCTGCTGGAAACAGCGCTGTCCGATGACTACACCGTTTATCACGGCGTGCACTGGACGCGCCTGAACCAGAATTTTTCGGTGTTCGGCGAGGCCGACTTCGTGATCGTCAGTCCCGCTGGGCGCGTGATGATCGTCGAACAGAAAACGGGGTTTCTGCGCGAGACGTCGAAAGGGCTCGTCAAGGTGCATCTGCAGACCGAGCGCAATGTGGCGATCGCGCTCGCGCACACCGTCGAGGGATTGCACCGGCGTCTCACCGCGGCGTTCGGCGCGGGCACCTATTTCGTCGAGGAACTGCTGTACTGCCCGGATCATGTCGTCAAAGACGCGTCGATTGCCGGCGTGAATCCCGCGCGTATCGTCGACGCGACGCGCAAGGACCGGCTCGCGGCGGTGATTCGCGAGGCGTTGCCGGTGGACGAAGCACGCCTTGCCTGCGCGCCGAAAATCCACCATTTTCTCGCCGACGAACTCGCGCTCACGCCCGACGCGAGCGCGCTGGTCGGCCAGGCCGGCACGCTCGTCACGCGCCTCGCGGGCGGTCTCGCCACCTGGGCGCGGCGGCTCGAATTCGCGCCGTTCCGCCTGCGGGTGATCGGCACGGCCGGCTCCGGCAAGACGCAACTCGCGGTGCAGGTCATGAAAGACGCGGTGGCGCGCGGGCAGCGGCCTTTGTACGTGTGCTTCAACCGGCCGCTGGCGGACCACATCGTGCGGGTCGCGCCGCCCGAGGCGAAGGTGGCGAACTATCACCAGCTGTGCGACTGGATTGCGCGCGACGCGGGCCGCGAGCCGGACTTCCAGGCCGGCGACGTCTTCAATCAGCTCGAAACGACGTTCGCTGACACGCCTATCGACGCGCGCTGGCAATTCGACGTGCTGATCGTCGATGAAGGTCAGGACTTCCAGCAACCGTGGGTCGCGGCGCTCGAACGCCTGCTGCGTCCCGGCGCCGCGTGGTGGTGGCTCGAAGATCCGCTGCAGAATCTGTACATGCGTGAACCGGTGGCGCTGCCCGGCTGGACCACGCTGAAGGAAACCACCAACTACCGCAGCCCGCGCGACATTCTCGACTATGTGCGCGATGTGGTCGGCGGCTCGGTGCCGGTCGCGGCGGCGCTCGCGTCGGGCAGTCCGTTCGACGGCTCCGATATTTCGCTATCGGTCTACGACGAAGCGAACGCCGCCGAAGGCAGCATCGACGCCACCAAGCGCGCGATCACGCAGGCGTTGTCGCTCGGCTTTCGCAAACAGGACATCGTGGTGCTGTCGTTTCGCGGCCGCGAAGGGTCGGCGATGAGCGCGCTGGATCATCTCGGCCCGCACCGGCTGCGCAGTTTCACCGGCAAATACGATCTGTTCGGCAACCCGGAGTATCGCGAAGGCGACGTGCTGTTCGAGTCGATCTATCGCTTCAAGGGGCAGGCGGCGCCGTGCGTGATTTTCACCGAGGTCGACTTCGATACATTCGACGAGCGGATCGCGCGCAAGCTGTTCGTCGGCGCAACACGCGCGACGATGAAGCTGATCATGGTCGCCTCGCAGCGGGCCGCGCGGCATCTGCACTTGCGCGACGGCAAGGAAGCGCGAGACGCGAAAGACAGCTAGTTCAGTGCCACGCGCGCGCACCGACCAGCATGCCGGTTTGCATCTGTGCGTCCCACCAGATCACGCGCAGCAACGGCGCTTGTTGCGCGATCAACAATGCCTGCACCGGGTCGCTCTCGACAAAATGCGTGACGCCGCCGCGCAATGCGGCGGCCGCCTTATGAGCGGCGGCGCCGGCGGAACTTTCGTCGTGCGTGCCGGGCGTGCGCATGACCAGTTGCAGATGCCCGAAACCGTGCCGCTTCAACCACACCTCGGTGCGCGCGCGGTCCAGTTCCGGCCGGCCGGTGATGATCGTGCGAACGCGTTGCAGATCGATATCCGGCAGCTCGTCGAACGGCAGCAGCGCGTCGCGTTCTTCAAGCGCGGCGGCCAGGTCTTCATCGTAGCGGGCGAGCGGCACGTCGGGCAGCAGAATGCCGTCGAGGTCGATCGCGTACGTCGCGTATTCGTGGTCTTCCGCCATTGCAGGTGCGGCGCCGGCTTCGACGCGCGCCCAGTCGTCGCGATAACGCTCGGTGTACGCCTGGCGCTCCCACGGAAACAGCGCGAAGTAGCCGCGCGCGTCGATCGCGTAGTCGGGTTGCGCGCGGCTCAGGTCGTCCACTGCGCCGGTCAGTGTTCTGACGTCGAGCCCATGTTGCTGCAGAAACGCGATGCAGTCCGTCAGCGTGAAACCGCGTCCGGCGATGTCCTCGCATAACAGCACGCGCGAACCCGCAGGCGGGATCGGCAGCGTCGAATCCCAGGCCACCGTGCGCGACTGCCGGTCATAGCGCAAAAACGCCACCGGCGTGCCGACCGCATGCGACACCATCAACGCAAGCGGCGCACCGCCGCGCAGAATGCCGATCGCGAGCGTAAAACGCTCCGCCAGCAACGCGGGTTGCAACGACTCGATCCAGTGATCGAGCTGTTCGTACGTCAAGGGCAAAACCGGCTTGTTCATGACTCTTTGGGGGCGCTGTCGAGCGCATATGGGACGAGTGTCTCCGAGGCGATGCGGCGTCCGGCGTCGAGCGCAGCGGCGGGGCCTCGTTTTTGAGACAGAGAATTTTGGCGATATTATGCATGCGGTTCAACGATTGCGCGTCGGGGTGACGCGCGTCACCGGCGTGGCGCCGCAGAGCGCCGCCCGCAAGAAACAGATAACGGAATAGAAAAACAGATGACCAAGGCGATCGTAACGGCGCAGGGTAGAACTGCCGTCCATAGAAACACGCGTAGCAGCGCGCACATCGGTGCGCGCTGGGCGAGTGGCCTGATGTTCGCGCTGGCCGGGTTCGGCGCGCATGCGCAACCGGCGTCGGCGCCATCCGCGCCATTGGCACCTTTAACGCTCGACGTGACGGGCAAGATCGGCAAGACTACCGATGCTGCGCACCGCGTGTATCACTTCACGGAGGCGCAACTGCTCGCGCTGCCGGTCCACTCGATCACCACCGCCACCACATGGACGCCGCGCTCCACCTTCACAGGACCGCTGCTGGCGGATATTCTGAAGGCGGTCGGCGCGACCGGCAGCGAGGTCGAGATCCATACGCTCGACGACTACACCTACAGCGTGCCGGTGTCCGACTGCGATCGCTACGGCGTGGTCGTTGCATACAGCATGAACGGCCGGCGCCTGAAGATCAGCGACTTCGGGCCGCTGTTTCTCATCTATCCGCGCGATGCGTTTCCCGATGAACTCACGGGCGCCTCGGGCGATTCGAAATTCGTATGGCAGATCAAGGCACTCATCGTCAAATAGTGCGCCGTCCGTGGCGCCGTGTTCTTTACGTGCTGATCTGGCTAACCGCGCTCGCGGCGCCGGCCGGCGCGATCGGCTACCTGCTGTATGCGAACCTGCTGAACCCGCGCACCACCGAGCAATTGACCGGCACGTACGACGGTTTCTACTGGGACGCCGCGCAACTGCAAATCGCTTACGCGCGTTTCGAGAATCAGTTGCTGCTGTATCAATCGGGTGTCGACGACGACTATCAGCGGCTGGTGCTGCGCTATGAGTTGCTGCAATCGAAGCTGCACGTGATGGCCGGTTCGACGCGCCGCCTGACCACGCAACTGACGCTGCTGCAACGCCAGCTCGACGAAATCAGATCGCTCGACCATGTGCTCGCCGACTTTCAGCCTGAAGTCGAGGCGTTGCAGACAGACCGCACTCAAGCCAATCAGATCGTCGCCGAATTGCGCGAGCATTGGAACGAGGTCAACGATCTCGCGCTGAGCCGCCGCTTCGCCGACGTCGCCGATCGCGAAGCGATGAACCGCGATTTCATCGACAAACGCCGCATGCTGTTCGCCGGTGGGATGTTGCTGCTGTTGCTGTCGGCGGCCGCGACGCTGTTGCTGGTGCTCAACGGCCGGCGCCGCACGCGTCTGATGCATCAGCAGCATGCGGCGCTCGAGGCCGAACACCAGGCGAGCCGCGCGGCGCGCGAGGCGAGTCTCGCCAAAGACGCGTTCCTCGGCATGATCAGCCACGAACTGCGCACGCCGTTGCATGCGATCGTTTCCTCGATCGAACTGCTGGGCTTCAACTATCACTCCGAGGCCGACCGCAAGGTGATCCAGCGGCTCGAAACCGCGGGACGGCATCTCGAAGCGCAGATGAAAGACCTCACCGACTACGCGCGCCTGGGCGCCGGCAAGCTCGAATTGCGGCATGAGCATTTCGAGCCGCGCGAGCTGCTGGCGTCGATTATCGACGAGCATGCCATGTCGGCCGAGGCGCGCGGCCTGCGGCTCGAAAGCGAGGTGAGCGGCATGAGCGGTCTGGTCGATTCCGATCCGCACCGGATCCGCCAGATCGTCAACAACCTGGTCACCAACGCGATCCGCTATACCGAGACCGGCACCGTGCGGGTGCAATTGAAGCGGCGGCCCGCGGTGCTGATTTTCGTTGTCAGCGATACCGGGCCGGGCGTGCCGCATGCGCAGATTCCGCTGATCTTCCAGGAGTTCACGCAACTGGACGGCTCGCGCACGCGTCGCTTTGAAGGGGCGGGCATGGGGCTGACCATCGTGCAGGGGCTGGTGAAACTGTTCGGCGGCACCGTCGACGTGGCGAGCACGGTCGGCGAGGGCACCACCTTCACCGTGACGATTCCGGTCGCGGCGGTGGCCGTGGCCGGGCCGCCGGGCGTGCCGGCGCACACCGAGCCGGGCGGCGCGCGCCCCTGCGTGCTGATCGTCGACGACAATCGGCTGATCCGCGAATCGCTCAGCGAAATGGTCGCGCATATGGAGTTCGACGCGCACGCGGTCGGCAACGCCGACGCCGCGCTCGCCTGGCTCGACGCGCGCCGCTGCGACGTGGTGCTACTCGATCTGCATATGCCGGAGCGCGACGGCTACACGTTTCTGGCGGACTTCGCCGGGAGGAACGGGCCGTCGTCGGGCGTGCCGGTGATCGTGGTCAGCGCGTATGCGCCGGAGCCGGAAGCAACAGGAAAAGCCGGAGACGAAACAGAGAGAGAAGCCGGCGCGCAGCCGTTCTTCGAAGCGTTATTAAAGCCGGTACATTACGAAGATCTGCGCAACGCGTTGCAGCGTGCGTTGGCGTCGCGGCATACGGTGTAAAGCGGCGCTGCCGGCGCGCGAAGTAGAGATGGGCTCAACCTGAGCACGCACCTTCAGCCCGCTGGCGGCGCGTTCGGCGCTACGGGCGGTTACGGACGATTAAGCCGCTTGGAGAGGTCGGCGACCAGGATCGCCATGCGCGCGGGCTTTTCGTAGCACGCGACGTCGTAATTGCGGATCACCTGGCTGATCTCCGATTCGCTGGCCTTGCCGGTCAGCAGCTCGCCGGTCAGCACGAAGATCGGCGCGTCCGGATTTTCCGACGCGCGTATCGCGCGAATCGCCGCCGCCGAAGTCTGCGAGCCGAACAGCCAGTCGATCACCACGCCGTCGAACACCTGCGTTTGCAGTTGCTCGGTGAAGGCCGCGAGTCCGTAGATCGCAACCGCCGTGAAGCCGCTACGCTCCAGATAGTCGCGCAGGTTGTCGGCGCTGGCCTGATCGTCGTCGACCACCGCGATGGCCGGTTTGTCGGTTTCGGCGCGGCGCGGATAGATCTCGATCTTGTGGACTTCGTACGCGCTTTGATACAGCGTGCCGTCGTGCCGCGCTACGCGCCATTGGCCGAGCCGCGAATAGGCGACGAATTCCGGCCGGCTGCCCGCTTCGAGCGCGGCGCCCACCCAGGCGGTGCACGCCAGTTCGATCGCGCCGATGCTGAAGATGGCTTCCTGGGCGATCGCGCCGACCATGCCCGGATCGAGCGATTGCGCGCCGAACAGTTGCGCGGCCGGTTCGCCGTATACCTCGGCGACTTTCTTGATCTGCGACAAGGTCCAGGGACTGTTGCCGCGCAGCTTGCGGTGCCCCTGGGAAAAACTCAGATCGAGAATCCGGCATAGCTCCGTGGTTTGCTGGCGCTTGCCGATTCCGTGACGGCTCATCAACTCGCGCACGCGCTCGGCGACTGCGATGGAGTCAGGTGAGTGTGTTTCGTTGGCCATACTGCGTGAGAATCCCCGTCTTGAAGGGTGCTGTGGAGTGCGGCCCGACAGGTGCAAGGGGCCCATGCACATTCAGTGTGCATGGGCCCGTCCACTTGAGGGACAGCAAATGTACCGTAAAAAGTTTCGCGGTCTGTGTTTTTGTGTGGCCGCCACCAGGTCCGTCTTTGCGCGAGTCGAAACGGATCGGTACAACGGCTTTTTATGCAATTTGAATCAAGTTCATTTTACCGATTAAACCGTTCCGCATCCTTAGAGAAATAACTCGGATACCTCTTTTGCCGCGGCATTGGCGTGATCTGAATGTGATAGGCGGGACAAAACTCGCGTGGCGGCATCTGGTGTGCCAGCACAGGGCACGCCCGCCACTTCGCGCCAATTTATGCCAACTCGCGCCGCACGGACAGCGTCCCACTTATTTATGTCGCCGACATTTTCTCGAGCTTGGTCACCGAGCTTTTCAGGCCTTTGAAAATCCGTTCGGCGACCTTGGCTGGAAAGCGCTCGGGCAATTCGGCCGAGACCCGCTCGATGACCTCGGGCGTCTGCGCGATCAGGCGCTGGATCAGCGGCTCGGCGTTCGCCCCGTACGAGCATTTCAGCGCCATGGTGTTGAAGTGGCGCCGCTGCACGTCGCGAAACGCGTCGTGTTTGTTGCGCGACCACATGGCCATGGCGAGCCTGGCCTTGTACCACGACCACTGGTTCGGGCCGCTGCCTTCCACCGGCCAGATCGACATCACGTCGTAAAGCGGCGTCAGACGGTACTGGCCGCCGGCCAGCAGGCGAATGCTGAAGTTCTTGGCGTGGCCGTCCGGCGCGGCCAGCATCCAGAACAGAATCTGGCTGGCGAGCAGCGTTTCGATGTCCTGCGAAGGCGTGACCGATTGCTGCAGAATTCGCGCGAGGTCGAGCACACCCGGACCGCCGTCGTTTTCGTACTTGCGATGCGACGGCAAGCCGTAGACCTGGCAAAAGTCCTCCTGCGGCAGGCGCAGCAGCCATTGCCCGCTCGAATGCGGCTGGCGGTCGAAACGTTCGACGCTCAGCACCCGCTGCTTGCCGAAGGTCATGATTTCCGTGTTTGCGACCGGCAGTCCGTAGGCACGCAGAATCCGCAAACAGAGCCATTCGTTTTCCACCGACGTGCTGAGGTCGGCGAGCTTGTTGCCGACCAGTCCGAGCGGCAGCTTGAAAATGTGCGTGGTGGGCGTGGCGCCGTGCGGGCGCTGCCATTTGCCGTCGTGCCAGAGCAGGGCGGTTTTCTCCTGCGCGCCGGCGAGCGAGATGCGGAAGTCGTCGGTTTCGTCGGCGGCGCCGGGCGCGGGGTTGCTCACCGTGCGCGCCAGCATGGCCTCGATCTCGGCGTCCGACAACGGCGTGCCCTCGATCCGCTCGACGCCGGCGGGCGTGTCGTCTTCGGCGAGCAACTGGACGGCGCCCACGCAATCGCGGCCGATGGCTTGCAGCAGGTCGAACGCGTCCAGCGTGTCGGTTCGATAGCGCTGGGCGATCCGCTTTCTGATCGCCTCGCTGTCGGGCAACAGGTTGTCGAAATAGTTGAGGACGCGCGGGCCTTTGAGCGGCAGATTGCCGGGCAGGAACAGGAGCGACAACGACAGCGGGCGGCCAGCGGGCGAGGCGACCCACGCCGGGTCGTACTCGAACTCCATCGGGCCGCGCGTGGGCAGGCGCCAGACGCCGACCCGCTCGCCATTGGCCCACACGGACAACGCGCGTGTATAGGTTGGACGGCCCATGCTCACCACTCGATCAGCGGCGCCGGCTCGAACGCCGGCGGGGTTTTGTCGCTGAGTTGCAATTGCAGACCATAGACGCCGCATAGCGCCAGCAATTGTTCGAGGGTGAGCGCGGCGGCGTCGGTTTCCAATGCCGAGAGGCGGCTCTGGCTGATGCCGACGCGCGCCGCCGCCTCGGCCTGCGTGAGGCCGGCTTGCCGCCGGCTGGCGGCGAGCAGGTGGGCCATCTGGTCGGGTTTGGCGATGAAATGGAGCATGGCAAATTATCCGTGAGACGAATAAATGTAGTTTATGCGTCTCACGAATATTTGGCAAATATGCGTGAGACGAATATTTGCCAAATATCTGTCTAGCGAATAAAAGCCAAATATCTGTCTGGCGAATAAACGTCGCGTGCGGTCAGTGCGGTTTCCCATGCCGGGCGGCCGGCCGCTCGACGGCGCGCGCCATGATCGGGCCCGTTTTCTGCTGAGAGCGTTTCACCGACCTTTGCGATACGGATCTGACATGATGAATCGAAACCACGCCCCGCGCATCACCGCCGCTCGACTCTACGCCCTGTTCGCCGCCGGCTTTTGGCCGTCGCGGCCGCCGCCCCGGCGAACGCCGCCAGCCGCGACGAACAGAGCAAGGCCTGTCGCGGCGACGCCATGCATTTCTGCGCCGCCGAGATTCCCAACGAAGACAAGATCACCGCCTGCATGAAGCAGCACGTCGACGAACTCAGCCCGGCCTGCCGCGCGATGTTCAAGGGCGGCAAGAAGAGCGGCGCGAAAGACACCACGCAGTGACGCCGCGGCGCTGCGGCGCTGCGGCGGCAAGTCTTTGCCGCTCGCCCCCGCGTTCGCCCGCGATCCGTCCCCAGCGCGCACCGGGGCATCGTAGAATCGTTCGTTCTCGATTCCCGGAGCCGCCGCGTGCCCGCCCAGCCGAACCCGCCGCCACGTCAGCCGCGCTTTCGCCTGCCTCGCCGTGCTCGCACGCCCTGGCAGGCGCCGCGCGCCCGCACGCTGTTCACGCGACCCGCCGCCTCGCCGCAGCGCGTGCTGCTGCAACGTATCTATCTCGTCGCCGGTCTGTGCGTGCTGGCCTTCGCCGTGCTCTATCTCGACCGCGACGGCCTGCGCGACGCCAACCGCAAAGTGCTCGGCATCGTCGATCTGATGTACTTCACGATGGTCACCGTCGCGACCGTCGGCTATGGCGACATCGTGCCGGTGACCGCTCGCGCGCGACTCATCGACGCGTTTTTTATCGTGCCGATCCGCATCGTCATCTGGTTCGTGTTTCTCGGCACCGCCTATCAGTTCGTCATTCAACGCGTCATCGAGGAATTCCGTATGAAACGCCTGCAAAAACAACTGAACGACCACGTCGTGATCTGCGGCTACGGGTTGAGCGGTTCGGTCGCGGTGCGCGAGTTGCTGGAAAGCGGTTTTGCGGCGGAATCGATCGTCGTGATCGACCCGCAGCAGGCGGCGCTCGAGGCGGCTACGGCGTTGGGGGTGGCGGGACTGCTCGGCGATCCGTCGCGCGAGGATCTGTTGCAGCAGGCGCAGGTACGGCGCGCCAAGGCGGTCATCATTGCCGTCGCCGACGACGCCATCGCGATCCTGCTCACGCTGACCGTGCGCAGCATCGCGCCGCAGACGAAGATCGTCGCGCGTATCCAGGAGCAGACCTATCAGCGTCAATTGCGCCAGGCCGGCGCGGACGTGATCGTGTCGTCGACCAAGATCGGCGGCCTGCTGCTGGCCGACGCGGTGGCCAGCGACTACATCGTGCCGTTCATCAACGACCTGCTGTCCACGCGCGGCCGCGTCAATCTGCTTGAGCGGGAGGCGACCACGCAGGAAGTCGGCCGCTGGAGCAACGCGCTGCCGGGCGCGGTGGTGGTCGGCCTGGTGCGCGCCGGCCGCGTGCTGTCGTTCTACGAAGACGAACCTTGTCCGATCGAGGCCGGTGACCTGCTGATGGTGATCCAGTCGTCGCGTCATCCGGGCGAAGCGGCCGCCTGCTAACCGGACTGGGCGGTGGCGCGGCACGCAGGTTTATGGCCGGGCACACTGGAGCCGTTGCCGAACCCGCTGCACCGATTGACGGTTTTCTGTTGCGCCGAATCCGGATTCACACTTTCGCAAGGATTGGAACCACCCGCTCATGACCCGCCCGACCACGCAGATTTTCGACGCCGCCGCCACCGCGCAACTGATTCCCTACGCCACCCTCGTCGACGCTTTGAAGCACGCGAGCCTCGACTACACGCAGCAGCGAATCGTGAGCCCCGAACGGCTCGTCGTGCCGCTCAACGAAGGCGGCATCATGCTGTCGATGCCGGCCACCGCACCCGATCTCGCGATTCATAAACTGGTCAACGTGTGCGCGAGCAACCGCTCGCGCGAGTTGCCGACGATCCACGGCCAGGTGATGGCTTTCGACGCCGATACCGGCGAAACGCTGTTTATTCTCGACGGCCCGACGGTGACCGGACGCCGCACGGCGGCGATGTCGATGCTGGGCGTCGAGACGTTCGCCGCGAGCACGCCGCGCGAATTCCTGCTGATCGGCACGGGCACGCAGGCACTCAACCATCTGGAGGCGATCGGTCAGCTTTATCCGGACGCGCGCGTCTGGGTGAAGGGCAGCGCACCGGCGCGCGCCGCAGCGTTTTGCGCGGCGTATGGCGAGACGACGCGCGGCAACCTGCAGGGCAAGGTCCGCGAGTTGCAACCGTTGTTGACGGAACCCACCGCACCGATTCCCGCTTCGATCGATGTCGTGATCGCGCTGACCACCAGCAAGCAGGCGGTCTACGACGAACCCGCGCGCGCTGGACGGCTGGTGATCGGCGTCGGCGCCTTTACGCCGGCCATGGTCGAGATCGGCGCGCACACGCTGGCGGGCAGCGCGCTCTACGTCGACGATCCGGCCGGCGCGAAGCACGAAGCCGGCGATTTCATCCAGGCGGGCGTGGATTGGGCGGCGGTGCGCGGGATCGCTTCGGTGCTGGACGAGTCGGCGTCAAGCTCAGCGGAAAAGCCGGTGGTTTTCAAAACAGTCGGCTGCGCGGCCTGGGATCTCGCGGCCTGCCGCGTGGCGCGCGCGGCGTTGTCCGGCGTTTAAAGCACAAAAGCACGCCGGCAAAAATTCCTGAAAACGCGAAAAAAGACCTGAAAAACAGGCCTTTAACGCGCGGGGTTGGCATATTGCGCCAAGCTGAGGCAGATGTTGCCGTGCAAACAATCTCAAAACGTTGCACCATAGGCGTTTGCCAGAAAAAAGTGCCGGTCCGCCGGTGCTCGCAGTTCGCCTCAGGCTTTTTTCTGCCCCTTGACCGACGCCTCATCCCTCTCTCCACGCTGCGACCGCGCTATGACGACCCACCACGCTACTGCCACTCCTGACTTGCCGCTCGACATGATCATCTTCGGCGGCACCGGCGACCTGTCGTTCCGCAAGCTGCTGCCCGCGCTCTACATGGCGCATCTGCACTGCAATCTGCCGCCGGAAACGCGCATCCTCACGATCGGCCGCAAGCCCTGGTCGCGCGAGGAGTACATCAACGAATTCATGGAGTTGAAGGCTAAACCGTTCATCGAAAAGAAAGCCTTCGACGCCGCCGCCTGGGACAAATTCCTCGCGCTGTTCGAGTACGTGCGCATGGACGTCGACTCGGCCGAAGACTATCAGCGTCTGAAAGAAAGCTCGCGCGAAGGCGTGCGCCGCGTGTTCTATCTCGCGACCTCGCCGGATCTGTTCACGAACATCTGCGACAACCTGGCCACGGCCGGGCTGATCGACGGTAACTCGCGCGTCGTGCTCGAAAAACCGCTGGGCCACGATCTGGCGTCCGCGCAGGAAATCAACACGGCGGTCGGCAATCATTTCAACGAAGCGCAGATTTACCGGATCGACCACTACCTCGGCAAGGAAACGGTGCAGAACCTGATGGTGCTGCGCTTCGGCAATCCGATTTTCGGGCCGCTGTGGCAGGCGCCGTACATCAAGAGCGTGCAGATCACGGTGGCGGAGACGGTCGGCGTGGGCACGCGCGCGGGCTTCTATGACAAGACCGGCGCGCTGCGCGACATGGTGCAGAACCACCTGCTGCAACTGCTGTGCATCGTCGCAATGGAACCGCCGGTCTCGCTCGACCCGGACGCGGTCCGCGACGAAAAACTCAAGGTGCTGCGCTCGCTGCGTCCCATGACCGCCGAAGATATCGCCCGCGACACCGTGCGCGGCCAATACACCGCAGGCGCGGTGGATGGCGAAGCGGTGAAGGGCTATCTCGAGGAAGAAAACGTGCCGGCCGGCAGCCGCGCCGAAACCTTCGTCGCGTTGCGCGCGCATATCAACAACTGGCGCTGGGCTCACGTGCCGTTCTTCTTGCGCACCGGCAAACGGATGCAGAAGAAGGTGTCGGAGATCGTGATCGAGTTCTCCGAGCTGCCGTTCTCGATCTTTCCGAGCGGCGGCCGTAACTACGGCAACAAACTCGTGATCCAGTTGCAGCCGGAAGAGTCGATCCAGTTGCAGGTGCTCGCGAAAGAACCGGGCAGCGGCATGCACATGCTGCCGGTGAATCTGAATCTGGATTTGCAGCAGGCCTTTACCGAGCGCCGCGCGGAAGCGTATGAGCGTTTGCTGATCGACGTGATTCGCGGCCGCCTCACGCACTTCATGCGGCGCGACGAACTGGAAGCCGCATGGGCCTGGGCCGAGCCGATTCTGGAAGGCTGGGGCAAGTCGGGCGAAAAGCCGCGCTCTTATACCGCGGGCACGTTCGGACCGTCCGCTTCGACCGCGCTGATGGCGCGCGAAAATGGCCTGTGGGCGGAGGAGTCGCAGTAAGCGGTTTTCCGGTCTTCTCGCGCAACATGGAAAAACGGCCCGCATGATGAATGCGGGCCGTTTTTTTATTGCCGGTAGCGGATGCAGTCGTGCGCGTCTATGACGACCACAGCCGCTACACCTTAAGGCAGCGAAATCGTCAACGTAGCCGATTGCGGGCCGAGCTTGACCACTTGCGAATACGGCGCGAGCGAACGCAACGTCTGATCGCGCAAATACGTGTTCAGCCCCAGATAAGCCAGCAACCCCACCAGCGCGAACACCGCGCCAATCGACCACAGCGGCACCTCGCGCTTGAGCCGGTGCGCGACCTGATCGGGCAGCGGCCAATGCGGCGCGAACGGCGCGCGTTTGCCCTTCATATGCGCGATTTCGTCGCCGATACGAGCGGTCAGATACGCGAGCTTCTCGGGCCCTTCGAGCAGGTACTTGCCCTGAAAACCGAGCAGCAGGCACATGTGAAACACCTCGAGCGACTGCAGGCGCGGCGCGCCTTGCGCGCGGCATTCCTCGAGATAGTGGAAGAACTTCTCGCCCGCCAACTGTTCGCCGAACAGCGTCAGTTGCAGCGGCCGGCGTTCCCACTCGGTGCGGATCTTGAAGGTGGACGACAACACCGATTCGTCGATCGCCGCGCAGAACGCAAACTTCGACGCATAGACGTCTTCCGCCGACGCGTTGAGCTTCTTCGCGCCGCGCTCGAAGTCGCCGAGGAATTGCTGGATGCGCTGGCTGAACTCATGCGCTTCGCCCGGTTCGCGGCCGTTCTTCAGCAGGAACAGCATGAAGAAGCCGTCGTACAGTAGATCGAGCAGCGAGCGAACCTGATAGCTCGGCTCGCTGGCGGGGGCGGGCGTTGCGGCAGGTGTGCTGCCGCCAAACAGGGAGGGCGCGTAGCTCATGAGGTGACGGCGATCAGTTCGAGTTGAAGATCGTTGATGCCCGACGGCGCGTAGATCATTGCCGATTGGGCTTGCAACATGCGGTCATACAGCGCACCGCGCGATTCGAAGGAGAAGTAGCACGCGCCCGGGCGCACCGGAATGGCGGGCGGCACCTGCGGCGTGTAGACGAGCCGCACGCCCGGCATGGCCGAGAGCACCAGCTTGTCGACGTCGTCCGGCGCGCCGACCTTGAAGCGCGCGGGCACGGCTTCGACGAGTTCGGCGGTCGGCATGTCGGCCGACACGGCGATGTAGAACTGGGTTTTGTCGTCGATCTTGCCCGAGTCGAGACGGCCCGCATGGAACGACGGGCGGACTTCTTCGAGCGAGATCGCGAAGTAGCGCGTGGAGATCACGGTTTCGAGCAGATCGCGCAGGATCGTGTCGAGACGCGCGAACGACGGGCCCGGATCGTCATGCCGGTACGCCGGCAGATCGGACAGCGCGTAGCCCTTCGAAAACGTCATCAACTGACCGGCGAGGCGCAGCAATTCCTGGAACAGCCGCTCCGGATGCAGTGCCGAATGCTGGTAAAGATGCGCAAGCGACGCGAATGCCGCGCTCGCCGTATGCAGCAGCCAGAACGACGCGATGTCGCCGGAACGGAATTCGATGATGTTCTTGGTCGGCTCGCGGTGAAAGCCGTACAGCGCGTTGACCTTGGCCTGCAACGCGTCGATCAGTTGACGCAGCCGCTGATGCAGCACCGGCGACGCGTCGATCGCGAGGCAGGGCGGCACGAAGCTGTCGTCGAATTCGAAACCCGAGGTGGCCGTGCGGCGCACGCGCACGAGCGGCACCGACAGCAACTGGTCGCGCGGCTCGCTATGCGCAATGAGTTTGACGCTGGTCTTCAGGAAGGTGATGTCGGCTTCGGCGGCGTCGGTGAAATGATCGGCCACCGGCGTCTGCTCGCTCACGTAACGCGACACGAAGCCCGCGTTCCTGTCTTGCGAGTAGTTCGCGCCGGTTTCGCGCAGCGGATGCAGCGCGAGATAAAACGTGAATTCGTTGATGCCGTCGGGCAACGTGTCCAGCGCGATGGGCGGCGGCAACTCGTCGGCTTGCGGCGCCGAGTAGAGCGCGCCGTCCGGAAACACCAGCGACAGTTCGCTCAGGCGCAGCACGTTGCTGCCGATCGCGTCGCGGTCGAAGCGCGCCGAACGCACGCCCCAGTTGTACGGCTGGATCGCCTGGATCGATTCGAACAGGCGCGCCTCGTGATAGGCGTCCTGACGCTGAAAATGCTGAGGCCTCAGAAACAGGCCTTCCCCCCAAAGCACTTTTGCGGAATAACTCATCTCAAACCTGTTATATGCGTTCAGCGTGTGGCGTGCCCGGACATTACCGATTCGAGCGCCGCATTGTTAATTGTGTAGAAACTGTTAAATCGTATTTGCACGGCATCTTTATCCGCAACTCACCGAAGAAAGCATATTCAGCGGCTGCGCGGGCAATCCCTGTTCCGGCGGGATCACGGTGCCGTTGGTCACGGTCATTGCACAGTTATGCAGGCCGATCATTATGCCGGATTTCTCCGACTTCGCCGGGTCGAAGGCGAATTTCCAGCGTTGCATGGCCGGATCGCGGAATAGAGCGACGATACCGAATGCCTGCGCTTCACGCGAGACTTTTTCGGTAACGGTGTAGCGCTGCCCCGGGATCAGTGTTACTTCACGCACGCCCAGCAAATCGCCGCCGAGCGTAGTCTTTTCCTTACTCGGATCGGTAAATGCGTCAAATGGCGCCTGCTGGAATGAGGTGGGGTCTTTCAGCACATAAAGCCGCACGACCAGCGCCAATGGCCGGTTGTCGGTCGCGGCATTCAGATTCGGCGCGGCGTATAAGGTCAGGCCGACATTGCGCGGCGGCTTCTGCGCGTCAGGCAGTTCCGGCTTGCCGAGGCCGCTGGCCTGCAGCACCGCGTTGGCGGCCGCGCCCAGCACCGGCACAGCGGCCGCGCAACCGCCCAGAAGCGCGCAGGCGGCGGCGCTCGCAATCAATAACGATGCATGGCGAACAAAACCCGAATTCATATACATCGACCGGCTTGGCGCCGCCCCCCGTCAATACATCAATAACGAAATCAATCCGGCTATTTGCAACAACGCGAATCCACGCATTGCCGCTTTATGCAAACTGCATGTGTTGCCGGTTGGTAGCTTGTTTGCCGCCAGCCAGTGGAAATTTTTTCCGCTTTCGACAATAACGCTATTGCACCAGGAAACAATTTCTGCATGTTTCGTTTAAATGATCCGTATGCATTTTTTTTGTGCAATGCTTCTTCACACGAAAGTTGAATTATCGAAAATTGGCCTGTACTATACCCGCGCACTTGAAGCAAAGCAAAACTCCGGTTTCTCCTTGAATTAAAAAATTCGCACGTCGGTGAAAAACGATGAATGAGCGTCTGTTAGTAAAACTATCTGGGGTTGTGTTGGCATGCGGCGTGATGGCCGGTTGCGCGACACAGGGCGACAACGTGGCGGCCACACCCGAGGCTTTTAATAAGCAACTCGCGGACGCCGATACGGTCGCGAAGGGTGGCGATCAGGATCGCGCCATCCTGCTTTATCAGCAATTGTCCAAATCCGATCCGACGCGTGAAGAACCGTGGTCGCGCATTGCGCAGATCCAGTTCACGCAAGGTCATTACGGTCAGGCGATCGTCGCCGCGCAGGAAGCGCTCCAGCGCGACCAGACCGACCGTCAGGCGAAGAGCGTGCTGGCGGTGGCCGGCTTGCGCGTCGCCACGCAATCGCTCGGCGAATTGCGTCAGGACGCGTCGCTCGCGGGCGACGCGAAGTCCGACGCGCAGGCGCTCGCCAAGCAACTGCGCGACACGCTCGGCGAGGCCACGCTGTTCCCGCCCGATCCGAACGACAAGCCGGTCGTGAAGAAGAAAAAGTACGTTCGCCATGTGCCGAAGGGCAAGCCGGCGGAAGCGGCCGAAGCGAACAACAGCGCCGCGGCTCCGGCCGCCACGCCGGCGGCGCCTGCCGCTCCGGCAGCGCCGGCAGCACCCGCCAAAGCCGCACAAAGCGGCGGCGCGTCCGACCCGTTCAGCGCGTTGCGTTGAACGTAGCCTGATCCATTCGCATCCGGGAGCCGACGATGGCGAAGAAAGAGAGCATTCAGAAACGCTTGCAAAAAGTGCGGCCGCCGCGCGTTCAATTGACCTATGAGGTCGAACGCGGCGATGCGATCGAAATCAAGGAACTGCCGTTCGTCGTCGGCGTGGTTGCCGATCTGGCCGGTCAGTCCGAAGTCGAGCAGCCGAAGCTGCGCGACCGCAAGTTCGTCAACATCGATCGCGATAATTTCGACGACGTGATGAAGGCGATCGAGCCGCGCGCCGCGTTCCAGGTTGAAAACCGCCTGAGCGAAACGGGCGGCAAGTTCGCTGTCGACCTGCGTTTCAAGTCGATGGCCGACTTCAATCCGGACGAAGTGGTATCGCAGATCGAGCCGCTGCGCCGCCTGCTCGAAGCACGTTCGAAGCTGGCCGACCTGCGCAACAAGCTGGCCGGCAACGACAAGCTCGAAGATCTGCTGAGCGAAGTGCTCAACAACACGCAGCAGTTGCAAACCCTTGCGAAAGACCAGGGCGACGCGGCAGACCACGACAAGCAGGGCGAATAAGTACGTACGGGGTGTGAGATGAACCAGCAAACGGCAGCAGCCCAACTCGCCACCGCACAAGGCGGCACGGAATCCACGCTGCTCGACCAGATCGTCGAGAAAAGCCGCGTGGCGAAGTCCGAGTCCGAACACGCGCGGGCGAAAGACCTGATCGGCGAACTCGTGCGCGAAGTGCTCGACGGCACGGTGGTGGTGTCCGACAACCTGTCGGCCACGATCGACGCGCGCGTCGCGGAACTCGATCGCCTGATTTCCACGCAGCTGAGCGCGGTGATGCACGCGCCGCAATTCCAGCGCATGGAAAGCACGTGGCGCGGTCTCGACTACCTGTGCAAGGAAAGCAACACCGGCAACACGGTCAAGATCAAGGCGCTGCATGCGCCCAAGCGCGATCTGGTGCGCGACTTCAAGACTGCGATCGAATTCGATCAGAGCGCGCTCTTCAAGAAGGTCTACGAAGAAGAATTCGGCACCTTCGGCGGTTCGCCGTTCGGCACGATCATCGGCGACTTCGAAGTAACACGTCAGCCGGAAGACATGTACTTCATCGAGCAGATGTCGCACGTCGCGGCGGCCGCGCATGCACCGTTCATCGCGTCGGCGTCGCCCGAACTGATGGGTCTCGAAAGCTTCGCCGATCTCGGCAAGCCGCGCGACCTCGGCAAGGTGTTCGACACGGTCGAATACGCCAAGTGGAAATCGTTCCGCGACGCTGAAGACTCGCGCTACGTCGGTCTGACGTTGCCGCGTTTTCTCGGCCGTCTGCCGTTCAATCCGAAAGACGGCGCCACGGCGGAAGGCTTCAACTTCGTCGAGGAAGTGGACGGCACCGATCACAGCAAGTACCTCTGGTGTAACGCGGCATGGGCGTTCGCTGCCCGCCTGACCGCGGCATTCGACGACTTCGGCTGGTGCGCGGCGATTCGCGGCGTGGAAGGCGGCGGTCTGGTCGAAGATCTGCCCACTCACACGTTCAAGACCGACGACGGCGAAGTCGCGCTGAAATGCCCGACCGAAATCGCGATTACCGATCGCCGTGAAAAAGAACTGAGCGACCTCGGTTTCATTCCGCTCGTGCACTGCAAGAACTCGGACTACGCCGCGTTCTTCGCCGCGCAATCGGTGCAGAAGCCGAAGAAGTACAGCACCGACAGCGCCAACGCGAATGCCGTGCTGTCCGCGCAGTTGCAATACATCTTCTCGGTGTCGCGCGTCGCGCATTACCTGAAGGCGATGATGCGCGACAAGATCGGCAGTTTCGCGTCGGCGCAGAACGTCGAAGTTTTCCTGAACCGTTGGATCTCGCAATACGTGCTGCTCGACGATAACGCGACCCAGGAACAGAAGGCGCAGTTCCCGCTGCGCGAGGCATCGATTCAGGTCTCGGAGATTCCGGGCAAGCCTGGTGTGTATCGTTCGGTCGCGTTCCTGCGTCCGCACTTTCAACTGGACGAGCTGTCGATCTCTTTGCGGCTTGTCGCTGACCTGCCGAAACCGGCAAATTCATAAACGAAAGTCCAGAAAACCCGTGCGGGCCGCACGGGTTAGCTGTTAAAACCACCTCTTTGGGGAGTCGATGAGTTATGAAGGATATCTATTTAAAATTCGGCAATCCGGCGATCAAAGGCGAGTCCGCCGATAAAGATCACGCTGGTTGGATCGAAATTGATTCGTGGAGCCACTCGATTACGCAACCGCGTTCGGCGACGGCTTCCACGGCCGGTGGTCACACGTCCGAGCGTTGCGAGCATTCGGACATGCAGTTCACGAAAGACATCGACGTGGTCAGCCCGTTGATCTATCAACACGCATCGGGCGGCACGACGTTCGACGAAGTCACGATCGACTTCATGCGTTCGGATGGTGAAGGCAACCGCATCAAGTACCTGGAAGTGAAACTCAAGTACGTGATCATTTCGAGCGCCACGCCGAGCGTGGTGGGCGAAGGCCTGCCGACCGAACAGTTCTCGCTGAAGTACGCTGCCGTGCAGTGGAAGTACACGCAGCAAAAGATCGGCGGCAACCAGGGCGGCAACGCGCAAGGCGCGTGGAGCCTGACGAAGAACGACAAGACGTACGCGGTCTGATGTCGCGGTGCGGGCGGCATGCCCGGCGTGAAAACGCCGGCGTGCGCCGCCCGCGCCTCGCATCGGCCGGATTCTTCGGACTCTGATGAAACGCTTCGAACCCAGCTTTCTCGACAAGCTGTTCGACGACGAACCGCATCTGCCGGCGTCCCCGGCGATGCGGCAATTGTCGTTGGAAGAATTGAAAAGCACCGTCGCACGCGACGTGGAAGCGATTCTGAACACACGGATCGCGCTGACCGAGCACGAGCTCGCGGCGCTGCCGGAATGTCAGCAGTCGGTGCTCACGTACGGGCTGAACGATTTCGCGGGCCTGAGTCTCGCGAGCCATTACGACCGCACGTTTATTTGCAAATCGATTCAACAGGCCATCGCGCGGCATGAGCCGCGCCTGCAGCAGGTGGTGGTCTCGCTCGAATTGAACGAACAATCCACCAATGCGCTGAACTTTGCGATTCAGGCGCTGCTGGTGGTGCACCCGGCGGAAGAACCGGTGAGTTTCGACGCCATGTTGCAGCCGTCCACCTTGCAGTACTCGGTGACGCGCGCTCGCGCGAAGCTGTAGCGGCGGCACATGGCAGCACGCGGCAGCACACGGCTGCACGTGTGCCGTATGAGTGTTTAGCAGTATCTTGAGTAGCGCCTCGCCGCCGCCGTTACGCGCAACGGCACGATGAGACGGGGCGCGGAAGGTTCAGGTCCGGGGATAGATCGATGGAAGAATTGCTGCCGTATTACGAGCGCGAATTATCATTTCTGCGGCGCTATTCGCGCGATTTCGCCGAGCGCTATCCGAAGATCGCGGCGCGTCTGGCCATGTCCGGCGAGCACTGCGAAGACCCGCACGTCGAGCGGATGATCGAGTCGTTCGCGCTGCTCGGCGCGCGCATCAACAAGAAACTCGACGACGATTACCCCGAATTCACCGAAGCGCTGCTGGAAGTGCTGTACCCGCACTACCTGCGGCCGTTTCCGTCGTGTTCGATCGCGCAGTTGGGCACCTCGGCGGCACTCAGCCATCTGACCGAGCCGGTGCTGATCGAACGCGGCACCGAACTGAAGTCGCGCCCCATTCGCGGCGTGCAATGCCGGTTCCGCACCGCTTACGACGTCACGCTCGCGCCGATCCGCATCTCGGAGGCGAAGTACACGTCGGTAGCCATGGCGCCGAGCGCGACCGTGCTGCCGGGCAACGCCACGGCGATCGTGTCGATCACGTTCGAATCCACCGCGCCGCTCGATCTGTCGGCGTTGAAGCTGGGCACGCTGCGTGCGCATCTGCACGGCGAGCAGTCGTTTATCGCGGCGCTGTCGGACTGCCTGTTCGTCAACGCGATGGCCACGTATGTGGAAGCCGACCGGCGCGGCGTGTGGACCCCGCTGCGCGTGTCGCCGCTCGTCCAGGCGGGCTTCGACGAAGACGACGCGCTAATCGACTATCCGGCCAAATCGCATCCGGCCTACCGGTTGCTGACCGAATACTTCGCGTTTCCCGAGAAATTCAATTTCGCGGACTTCGATCTGGCCGCGATGACGCGCGCCAGCGGCCGCTGCCAGCGTCTGACGCTGCATGTGGTGCTCAAGGAAGTGCGCAGCGATTCGCACATGGCGCGCCTGCTCGATTCGTTGTCCGCGCATCATTTCCGGTTGTTCTGTTCGCCGGTGGTGAATCTGTTCGAACAGCACGGCGAGCCGATCCGGATCAGCCATCAGGCGATTTCGTATCCGGTGATCGCGGAATCGCGCCGCGCCTTCGCCTACGAGGTCTATTCGATCGACTCGGTGAAACTCGTCAGGCAGCAGGCGCATGAGGAGTCGGTGATCGAGTTCCGGCCGTTCTACTCGCTGCATCACGGCGAAGCGGCGCGCGCCGGTCACTACTGGTTCGCGCGTCGCAACGACTGGGTCGCGCAGAAAAGCCCCGGCTACGAGACGGAAATCTCGATTGTCGATATCGACTTCGAACCCGCCGCGCCGCAAACGGATACCTTGAGTCTCGATCTGACCTGCACGAATCGCGACTTGCCCGCCGGCCTCGCGGTCGGGCTGGAAGGCGGCGATCTGTATCTCGAAGGCGGCTCGTTGACCGGCAGCATTTCGATGCTGCGCCGGCCCACGCCGAGCGTGCGTTTCGAGCGCGGGCGCGCGTCGCATTGGCGGCTGATTTCGCATCTGGCGTTGAATCATGTGTCGCTGGCCAATAGCGGTCTGTCGGCGCTGAAGGAAATGCTGGTGCTCTACGATTTGCGGCGCACGGCGGTGTCGGCGCGGCATATCGACGGACTGGTCGGCATTGAACAGCGCGCGGCGGTGCAGTGGCTGCCGGGCAAGCCGTTCGCCACCTTCGTGCGCGGTATCGAGATTCGTTTGACGATCAACGAAGAGCATTTCGTCGGCACGAGTCTCGCTTCGTTCGTGCGGGTCATCGATACTTTTTTTGGGCTGTACGTGCATCTGAACAGCTTTGTGCAACTGGTCGTCGTGTCGAAGCGCACGGGCGAGGAGATTCTGCGATGCAAACCGCGCAGCGGCGAGTCGATCCTGGCGTAATCGAGCAACTGCTCGACGAGCCGCATCGCTTCGAATTTTTTCAGGCGGTGCGGATCCTCGAGAAGTGGTTCGCACAACAGGCGCCGTCAAACAATGGGCATTCGGGCAACCGGCGGCCCGGCGAAATCGTCGCGCAGCGCATTGCGTTTCGCAACACGCTGTCCATGTCGTTTCCGCCGAGCGAGATTCACAGCGCGCAGTCTTACGGCGACGAAGGCGCGCCGCTGAAAGACAAGGCGCAGCGCAGCGCGGCGCTCGCGGATGGTTCGCTGGAGAAGGTGGATATCACGCCGGCGTTCTTCGGGCTGCTCGGCGGGCAGGGCGCGTTGCCGCTGCATTACACCGAGCAGATCGTGGCGCGCGAGCATATCAAGCGGGACCGCGCCGCGCGTGAATTCTTCGACGTGTTCTCGAACCGCGCGACCGCGCTGTTCTACGCGGCATGGAAGAAGTATCGCCTGCCGTTTCACTACGAGCTGGATCGCGACGAACGCTATCTGCCGCTGTTGCTGGCGCTGGCCGGCGTCGCCGACGACGACACGCGCAACAGCCTGCAAAGCGGCGACGGCGCGCTGTTCGACGAAGCGATTGCCGGCTACGCGCTGGCCGCGCGGCATCGGCCGGTGTCGGCGGCGTATTTGCAGCGCACGCTGTCGGAGTACTTCAAGGTGCGGGTGCGGGTCGAGCAGTTCATCGGCAAATGGTACGACGTGCCGCCCGATCAACTGACCGTGCTCGGCAGCGTCAACGCAACGCTCGGCGCCACCGCGCTGGCGGGCGAACGCGTCTGGCAGCGCGACATGCGGGCTCGTCTCGTGATCGGGCCGCTCGACAAGGCCGATTACGAAGCCTTCCTGCCCGGCGCCGACCGCGCCGTTGCGCTGGAGCGCATGCTGACGTTGCTGGCCGGCGTCACGCTCGAATACGAAGTCTCGCTGGTGCTGCGCCGCAAGGAAGTGGGGCCGAGCCAGTTGAGCAAGGGCGCGCGTCTCGGTTGGGACGCGTTCCTGTGCACGCGGGAAGCCGACCGTGACCGGGCGGACGCCCGCTACGAATTGCACGTGATTCACTGACCACAACGATAGAACCTGGACCCGGATCGCACGACATGAGCACGTCCCTCAATACCCTGATCGCCAAACTGAATCCGACCTGCCGGCAAGCGGCTTTGCTGGCGGCGAACAACTGTCTCGCGCGCGGTCACTACGAGGTCGACCTCGAGCATCTGCTGCTGGCGCTGCTGGATGAATCGGCGAGCGACGTCGCGCTCGTGCTGCGGGCGAGCAGGATCGACCCGCATGCGTTGCGCGCCGATCTCGAACGCGAATTGCAGCGGCTGAAAACCGGTAATACGCGCACGCCGGTGTTCTCGAAGCATCTGATCGACCTGCTCGAACAGGCGTGGCTGATTGCGTCGCTCGATTCGCAGATTGGCCGGATCCGCTCGGGGCATTTGTTGCTGGCGCTGCTGAGCGCGCCGGATCTCGCGCAGTTTGCCGAGCGCATGTCGCCGTTGCTGCGCGACGTGCGCGTGACCGATCTGAAGCACAAGTTCGACGAACTCACCGCGGGCTCGCGCGAAGCGGAACGCAGCAGCGCGGCCGACAGCGCCAGTGACGACGCGAGCGATATCGCGGCGAACGAAGCCGTGCCCGGCGCACCGTCGAAGACGCCCGCGCTCGACACCTACACCAGCAATCTCACGCAGCGCGCGCGGGACGGCAAGATCGATCCGGTGATCGGCCGCGAAGCCGAAATTCGCCAGACCATCGACATTCTGATGCGTCGTCGCCAGAACAACCCGATCATGACCGGCGAGGCGGGCGTCGGCAAAACGGCCGTGGTGGAAGGTCTCGCGCTGCGCATCGCCGCCGACGACGTGCCCGTGCCGCTCAAAGGCGTGGCGTTGCACGTGCTCGACATGGGTCTGCTGCAAGCCGGAGCAAGCGTGAAGGGCGAGTTTGAAAACCGCCTGAAGAACGTGATCGACGAGGTCAAGAAGAGCCCGCATCCGATCATTCTGTTTATCGACGAGGCGCATACGATCATCGGCGCCGGCGGCCAGGCGGGTCAGAACGACGCGGCCAATCTGCTGAAACCGGCCTTGGCGCGCGGCGAATTGCGCACGATCGCGGCGACCACGTGGAGCGAGTACAAGAAGTACTTCGAGAAAGACGCGGCGCTGGCGCGGCGCTTCCAGGTCGTGAAGATCGAGGAGCCGAACGAGGCGCTGGCCGCGGCGATGCTGCGCGGCATGGCGGCGCTGATGGAAAAGCACTTCAACGTGCGCGTGCTCGACGACGCGATCACCGAGGCGGTGCGCCTGTCGCATCGCTACATTAGCGGCCGGCAACTGCCGGACAAGGCGATCAGCGTGCTCGACACGGCTTGCGCGAAGGTGGCGCTCGCACACAGCTCGACACCGGCCGCGATCGACGACACGAAGAAAAGCCTCGAACGGATCGACGTCGAAATCGCCGCGCTGGAACGCGAAGTGGTGAGCGGCGCGGTGCATGACGAGCGGCTGGCGGAACTGCGCGAACTGCGCGAGGAAGACGTCAAGGCGCTTGCGGAAGACGAAGCCCGCTACGACAAGGAACGCGCGCTGGTCACGGAGATCGTCGGCTTGCGCGCCGAGCTCGACGCGGCCCGCGTGAGCAACGCGAACGGCGAGCACGCTGAACACACTGACAAAGCGGGCAACGCACAAGCCGCACGCGGAACACTCGCCGCACGCGTCGCCGAACTGCACGCGCTGCAAGGCAGCCAGCCGATGGTGCCGCTGCAGGTGGATGGCCACGTGGTCGCCGAAATCGTCGCGTCATGGACCGGCATTCCGCTCGGCCGCATGATCAAGGACGAAATCCAGACCGTGCTGAACTTGCAGCCGCTGCTGGCCGCGCGCGTGATCGGCCAGGACCACGCACTCGACGCGATCGCGCAGCGCGTGCGCACCGCCAGTGCCAGTCTCGAAGACCCGAACAAGCCGCGCGGCGTGTTCATGTTCGTGGGCCCGTCGGGCGTCGGCAAGACCGAGACCGCGCTGGCGCTGGCCGACGTGCTGTACGGCGGCGAGCGCAAGATGGTCACGATCAACATGAGTGAGTATCAGGAGGCGCACAGCGTCTCCGGTCTGAAAGGCTCGCCGCCGGGCTACGTGGGTTATGGCGAGGGCGGCGTGCTGACCGAGGCGGTGCGGCGCAATCCGTATTCGGTGGTGCTGCTCGACGAAGTCGAAAAGGCCCACCCCGACGTGCTCGAAATGTTCTTCCAGGTGTTCGACAAGGGCACGATGGACGACGCCGAAGGCCGCGAGATCGACTTCCGCAATACGCTGATCATTCTGACCTCGAACGTCGGCTCGCAGGCGATCATGCAGGCCTGTCTGAACAAAAGCGCGGAAGAACTGCCGGACGCGGACGAACTCGCGGAGACGTTGCGCCCGCAACTGTACAAAACGTTCAAACCGGCCTTTCTCGGCCGCATGAAAGTGGTGCCGTACTACCCGATTTCCGACGACGTGCTCGCCGAAATCATCGAACTGAAACTGGAGCGGATTCGCCGCCGCATCGAAGCGAATCACAAGGCCGTATTCGAGTGGGACGAGTCGCTGGTCGACGCCGTGCTCGCGCGTTGCACCGAGGTGGATTCGGGGGCGCGCAACGTCGACCATATTCTGAACGGCACGCTGTTGCCCGAGGTCGCGCAGCAGGTGCTGGAGCGCATTGCGAACGGCGCCGCGATCGAACGCATTGCGGTGCGCGCGAGCGAAGCCGGCGAGTTCGACTACACGGTCGTGTAACGAGCCGCAGCCACCCCGCGGCGCGCTCACACGTTCGCCAATCTGTTTAAATGCCGTACCGGACACTTATTGCATTCTGTCATGCCGACTAATCTGGACACCCTGCTGGCGCCGCTCAGCGAGACCTCGCCGTGCGGCGACGATCTGCTGTTTTCCGCCGACTTCGACGCGATCCAGCACGCGCGCCGTTTCGAAGATCCCTCGCTCGATCAGGGCGAGTGGGTCACGGACATCAAGGAGGCCGACTGGCCGTTCGTGGTGGAGCGCACGAGCGCGTTGCTGCAAACGCAGACCAAAGACCTGCGGCTCGCCGTCTGGCTCACGGAGGCGCTCGCGCTCGAAGAGGGCATGGACGGTCTCACGCGGGGCTATACGCTGCTGACCGGGCTGTGCGAGCGCTACTGGGACACCGTGCATCCGCTGCCGGAAGGCGACGACACCGAGTATCGACTCGGCAATGTCGCGTGGCTGGTGGGTCGCACCGGCGAACTGCTGCGTGCCATGCCGCTGACCTCGTCGCAAGGTAATGCGTACAGCACGATCGATTGGGACGTGGCGACGCACGTCGCGCAAGCCGTCAAGCGCGATCCCGATCACGCGGACGAAATCGCGCGCGGCAAGCCGTCCATCGAGCAGATCGAAGCGTCGAAGCGCGCCACGCCGCCGGCGTTCTACACGGCGCTGCTGGCCGATCTGAAAGCGTTCGAGGCGGCCATGCTCGCGCTCGAACAGGAACTCGACCGCCGCGCGGCCGACGCCGCGCCGAGTTTCCGTCAGGCGAAAGACGCGTATGAGAACGTCTTCCGTCTGGCCGAACGGTTTGCGCGCGAACTGGGCGTGAACGCGGAAACGTCGCCGCCCAAAGCCCCCGCGCCGACCGAGCACGAACGCGCCGAGCCCACCTTCAAGACTTCACCGCAACGCGAGGAACCCGTGTTGACGACCACGCCGACCAGCCCGATTGCAGGAATCCAGAGCCGTGCGCAAGCCGTCGCGCAGTTGCGCGCGGTGGCGCGGTTCTTTCGCGGCACCGAGCCGCACAATCCGGCGGCTTACTTCGCCGAGAAAGCCGCTGAGGCCGCGGATATGCCGTTGCATCAATGGCTGTCCACGGTGGTGAAAGACGACGGCTCGCTTGCGCATATCCGCGAGTTGCTGGGCGTGAAGCCCGACGATCAGAAAAGCTAGCCGATCACGCGCCTCTGATCTCGCGTATGCCCTTACGCAACCGACGGCGCAGCAACGTGCGCAACGTGACGCCGTCGGCGTAGCCCACCATGTCGGCAATCCTGTCGACGCTGTTGCTGCTGGTCTTCAGCAGATGCACGGCACGCTCGATGCGCAGGTCCTGCACATGCGAGACCGGCGTCTTGCCCAGCACGTCGCGAACGCGCCGCGCCAGCGTGCGCTTGCTGGTCGCCAGCTCACTGGCGGCGGCATCCAGATTGAAACCCTTGTCGAGATGCGCGCGCGCCCAGCGGTCGAAACGCTCGACCAGCGGATCGGCGTGAGAAAGGTGATCCGAAATGATGTACGCCGACTGCGACGGCCGCGAGTCGACCACCAGGTAATTCGCCACCAGCGTGGCCAGTTCGGGACTGGTCTGGCGAATCAGCCATAGCGTCATGTCGATGTGGCTGAACGCGGCGCCCGCCGTCACGAACTGTCCGGAGTTGACGAGCATATGGCTCGTGTCGAGACGCACGGACGGATAGCGTTGACGAAACAGCGGCGCCAGCCACCAGGTGGTGGTGGCGTTGTGCTGCGCCAGCAAGCCGCTTTCAGCCAGCACGAACGTACCGACGCACGCCGCGGCGATGCGCACGCCCGTCTCCGCCCAGCCACGCAGTGCCACGGCGGCTTCGGCCACGTCCGCGCGCGCCAGCGCCGCCTGCAGCGACTCGGGCATCTTGTAGCCGAGCGCCGGCACGATCACCAGATCCGGCGCCGGGCAGTCCGCCAGCGGCCGCACGGGAACGCTCAGGCCTTGCGCGCTTTTGACCTTGCGACGCACGCCGGCGACCGAAACCTGAAACGGTTCACCCGGCCACGCCTGCAATGCGGAGAGTTCGTTCGCCGTGGTCAACGCATCCAGCACGATGGCGAGTCCCGTGTCGAATACGCCTTCCAGCGCCAGCACCGTGATATTCATGGCTCGATCGATACCAAAGATGTCAATCGTGCCAGCATCCCAGATGCCTTCCGCGCTGTAAAGTGGGATCGGTCGCAAGCGTTGCGATCCCACTCACTCGGAGAGACTCATCATGATCAAGTACGCACTGTTCGCGCGCTTTGAAGCGAAGCCCGGCAAGGAAGCAGACGTGGCGGCTTTTCTGGAAAAAGGGCTGGAGCTGGCGAATCAGGAAACCACCACGCCGATCTGGTTTGCGTTGAAATTGTCGGATCGTGTGTTCGGTGTGTTCGACGCGTTCCAGGACGAAGCGGGCCGCGACGCGCATCTGAGTGGGCCGATCGCCAAGGCGTTGATGGGCAGCGCCGACGAGTTGTTCGTGGCGCCGCCGGAGATCGCGAAGATCGAGGTGCTTGGGCTGAAGAATCAGGCGGTGTAAACCTGCGTCACGCCGCGCCCGAAACCGGGCGGGGCGGATTGGCCCGCCCAGTGTGGATACGCGGCGATGCCGCCACGCCACACACACTGCACTGTTACGACCCGGCGCGGAACTCGATGCGCCGGTTCCTTGCGCGCCCATCCGTCGAATCGTTCGACGCGATCGGCTGATCCGGACCGACGCCGGTGGTCGTCATCTGCTGCGGGGAGATGCCCTTGGCGACCAGATAGCCCTTCACCGCATCCGCGCGCGCCTGGCTCAGCGCGATATTCGACGAGCGATTACCCGAGTTGTCGGTGTGACCGATGATCGCCACGGTTCGGGTCGTCATCTTCTGCATGGCGGCTGCCATCTGATCGAGAATCAGCCGGCCTTGCGGCGTGAGCGTCGCGCTGCCGGTTTCGAATTCGATCGTGCGGTTGGCCAGCGTCTGATCGAGCAGCCCCTGTTCGGACGCGCTCACGCGCAGTCCGTTCTTGATCGTGTAGGTCGGGTTCAGCGCATTCGCCATGTCGCTCGCGAGTTGCTGGCGCTGCGATTCGTTATGCACTTCGCCCTTTACGTCGATCTGCGTGCCGTCGATCTTCAACTGGCCTTTGCTGATCTGCTTCAACTGCGGGCCGATCAGTTTTTGCACGTTGGCCGACCAGTTGGGCGGCGTCGCGACGTCGGCCACTTCGATCTGATCGACCACATTGGCCGCGCCATACGTGTCGCGCAGTTTCGCGAGCACGGCGGCCTTGGTCGCTTCGTCGGGCACCTTGCCGCCGACCACCACCTGACCCGGCGTTGCATTGGCGGGCGGCGGCGCAGCGGTGATCGCGCCGGTGCCGGCGCCGGTCGTGCCGCTGGCGAGGCCCGCGGTGGTGACTGCGGGACCGGCGGTGCCCGTTTGCGCGGACGCCGTGCCCGGCAGCACCGTAGTGTGAATCGCCATGCCGTTGTTGTCGACCGGCGTGACGCGCGCCGGGCCGTCGTTGTCGGCCTGCGCGGCGGCGCTGAGCAGCAGCCCCGCGAGCAGCGCGGCCATGCGAATGCGTGGGCTGCCTGAGGTACGGGAGGTGCTTGAGGTACGTGGGTTCAGCATCGTGTCACGCTCCCGTGAAGGCTTCGCGGAACGTGTCGATGCTGACGCGCAGCGACAGTTGCGGTTGGTCGAGGTAACTGACGAGCTTGCTGATGCCATGATCGTTTTGTGCGTGTTCGTCGATCCACTCGGGATCGTCGATATCGATGTTATGTGCCGCATACGACTGCGGGTCGACCACGCTGTGCAGCGTTTTGGCCGAAGCGCCGTTAAAGCCGATGATGAGCCGCTCGCGCTCGGCAATCGTGCCGATGAAAATGGCCAGTTCGAAATCCGCCTGGGCGACGAACGGCGCGATCAGTTCGAGCCAGAACGCGGCCACCAGACTGCGGTAGAACGGGTCGTTCGGCAGCGGCAAGGTGAGCCCGCGTTCGAGATGCGACGAGCCGCTTTGCATCACCGGACGCAGCAGCGAGCCGAGCGCCAGCATCGCGCCGCGCAGACGCACCGGGTGGCCGCTCGCGAGCAGCATCTGTTCGAGACCGGCGAGCGTCTGATGCTCGACGAAGTCGTTGAACGTGCCGTCGTGCGGATTGCCGGGACCGCCGCCAATCTCGATCGGCACCATCGTCTCGCCGAGCGCCTGCAGCGCGCCGGCCGGCTCGCTCGCGCCGAGCAGCGGCTTCATTTGCGAAGCGATGCGCGACCATAGGCGCGCGAACGCGAGCGGGCTGTGCGCGAGGAAGGTCAGCGGCTTTTCGACTTCGAGCGCCGTGGCGGCGAGAAACGGAAAGCGCCGCGACGACTGATCGTGGCTCGCCACCATGTGGCCGGCGATGGCCAGCTTGCTGCGCGAACCGAGGAACGCGAAGTGCATCGGCTTGGCGTTTTCGTAGACGATCTTCCAGCGCGGATCGTCGGTAAGCAGTTCCATGGCTTCCGCGATCCAGCGGTCGAGCGTGGCCAGCAACTGCGGGTTATGCGCGCTCTTCACGAAGTCGCCGCGCGACGGAATCTTGCCGAAATAGGCGATTTGCGCCTGGACGGTCTGCGTCATTGCGCACTCCCTGTGTTCGAAACCGCGGCAGCGGCGGTCGCCGGCGCGTTGACGGGCGCGGGGCTGGGCGCGGCGCCCGGGCCACCCGCAGCCGTTGCATTGACCGAATTGGCCGCCGCGCTCACGTCCGCCACCGACGACGGCAGACGCAGGCCGCGCAGGCTTTGTTGTTGCGGCGCGTCGCTGCTGGCGCTCGAGGCCTGCGACGTGCTGATGATGCGCATGCTGACCGCCACCGTGATATTGCCTTGGGTCCACGTCAGGTCGAAGGTGCCGTCCGGACGACGCTTGCGTTGCGCCGAGTTGATCAGCTTCTCCAGACCGTAGCGGCCCGGCTCGTTCACCAGTTGCAGCGTGCGGCCGTCGAAGGTCGTGGCGTTCAGCGTCGCGCCCGGCGAACCCGACGGATTCGGCCACACGAAGTTGGTCCACTGCGGCGGCGTATTGCGGTAACGCATCTGCTGACCGTCGATCGCGAGCGTGTATTCCGTGGTGCCGCTGCTAGGCTGCGGCAGGATCTGGAACACGGTCTGCGGTTCGGCCGAACCTTGCGCTCCCGCGCCACCACCCGCCGCACCGCCGGCAAGCGGCGCCACCCAGCGCGCGAAGCCGCTGGTGAAGTCCGGTGTCAGCGCGAGACCCATGTCGCCCCATGTGCGTGCCGTCAGCGTGTCGCCACGGCGCACCGCGAGCGGCCCGAGGGTCGTGCCGACGAACTTGGCGATCGCGCCGTCCGGCCCGAACACCTGGGCGATTTCACTCGCACCGGCTTCGACCTTGGCGTCGCCCGCGAACGGGTACTTGGTCGCCAGCGATCCCTGGAAGGTCTGATAGACCTGGGCGTTCCACACCTTGTTGACTTCGACGCTGGCCGGCTGGATCACCACCGCGTAGGCGGCCATCAGCGGACGCACCAGCAGCGGACGCAGCGCCTTGCGTTGCGAGTCGGTGAGGCCGGTGAGCATCTGCTCGTCGACGTACTTCAGCGAATCGGCCAGTTCGGAACCGCTGCCGTCGAGCGTCTGTTGCATCAACTGACGCGCGCCCGGTCCCGGATCGCCCTGGTTCTTGATCACGTTGAAGCGCGTGCGGACCTTGGACAGCGTGTCCATATAGCCCTTGAGCATCGAGCCGTTGTCGCCGGTCTGGACGATGCGGCCCAGCGCCGAGAACTCCTGGCCGATCGGGCCCATCGGCATTTCGACCGGATTGCCGTTGATGTCGATGTTGGCGTTCAACTGACCGGTCGGCGCCCGCGAGAACAGGTTCTTGAACCAGCTGGTGGCGCCCGATTGCGCGCGCTTCAGGTTCGCGTTGAACAGCGACGGGTTATCCCACGAAGTCTGGTCGTACGCGGTTTCGAGCACCTTGCGGATCGGCGAGTCCTGCGGATCGCCGAGACGGTTCATCGCGTCCACCGCCTGGCCGAAGCTGCCGAAGTTCTGCACAGCGATGCCTTGCATGAACTTCTGCCAGTGCATGGCGTAGTCGGTCTTGTACATCGTGACGAGCGCCTTCTGGATCTGCTCGGGGCTGCCTTCCAGCGTCAGATCGTCGTGCGCGGAGGTGTTGAGCACCCAGTCTTTCGCCTGCAGTTCCTTGGTGGCGGCGTCGCGAATCGCGGGCTGCACGTACTGGAACCACGCCTCACGCGTGAAGGTGCCGGGGATCGCGTAGCTGCCCGCGACCAGCGCTGTATTGTTGTCGCCGACAATGCGGGCGATCGTCATGGGCGCGAAACGGGTCGACGCACGCGCCTTGATTTCCTCGTAGACGCGCTGACGGGCCGGCATGCCGCGCACCACGCGGCGCAGGTTTTCACGGGTCTGGTCGACCAGACCGAGGTTCTCGTCGATCATCGGCCAGTCGTCGTCGGACACGCGCGACAGGTAGAACGTGATCATGCGTTCGGCGCTGCGGATCATCTCGTCGCGCGGCATGTTGCCGCGATTCGTTTCGAGCCAGCCGCGCCAGAAGCGGGCCACCTGATCGGTCAGGTGAGCCGTTTCCACGTGACGCTTGTCGCTCAGCATCAGGTAGGTCTTGAGCGCGTTGTACGCGTCTTCCACGTTGGTCGGCGAAGCGTCGCTATACAGGCCGCCCTGGCTGTTCGCGGCCATTGCCGCATGCGCGGACACCGGCACCGCGGCCGCGTCCGGCGTGCGGTTCAGCGGCGCGAGCTGATCAGGATGCGCGTTGACGTCTTTCAGGAACGACGCGAGATTCTGCGAGACCGGGTCGAGCAGGATCTGCCGCACGCCGTTGTAGTACTCGGTGAGCAGACGCTGTTCGAGACGGTCGCCCTGATACAGACCGAGCGACACCGCGAGCGGCCGGTCGCGGCGGAACTGCTCGAGCTGGTCGATGCGGTCTTCGAGCACGTCCATGGCCTGCATGCGCGACTGCAGATCGTTACGGTTCTGCTGCAGACGCACCACGTTGTCGAGGTCGGCCTGCACGTTCGCGGTGAGCTGTTCGTTGTTCACCGTGGACCACGTCCAGCCGCCGAGCGCCAGCGCCAGCACGGCCACGAAGCCGAAGAACGTCGCATAGCGCATGCGCGTTTTGGCGGGGCTCGCGAATTGCCGGACCGTCTGACGGTCGGCGAAGATCACTTTCGAGAACAGGTCGCGCAGGAAGAAGCCGTTCTTCGAGAACGCGCTATGCGGCTTGGGCAGGCTGTCGGCGCTCAGGCCGAAACGGGTGGCGATGCGGGTGGCTGCCGCGCTGTTGGTTTCGCCTTCCTGCAAGGCGCTGGTGAAGTAGAAGCCGCGGAAAATCGGCTTGTATTGGAACGGGTTGGTTTCGAACAGCGTGGCGAGGAACGCGCGCAACGCGGGCTTGATGGTCGAGAATTCGAGCGGGAAGCTCAACTGACCGGGCGACAGCTTGTTGCCGCGATTGATCGACATCTGCGCGACGCTGATTTCTTTCAGGCCGTCGTACAGCTCTTCGAAATGCTCGTCGAACAGGCCGACCACGTCGCGCTTCTCGTCGGGCTGGTAGGGCAGGGTGGCGCCCCACACGCGGTCGTATTCGTGACGCTCGCTGCCGCTGAAAAATTCGGTGAAGCCGGTAATCAGGTCGGCCTTGGTGAACATCACGTACACCGGCGCGAACACTTCGAGCTTCTCGGTCAATTCCTGCACGCGCTGGCGCAGGTTCTTCGCGAGGTTGATCGCGAATTCGGGCTTACTGTTCGTCAGCTCGGCAATGCTCGCCGTGACGATGATGCCGTTGATCGGCGCCTTCGGCCGGAACCGCTTGAGCAGGCCGAGGAAGCCGAGCCATTCGGTGCGGTCTTCGTCGTGTACGGAATAGCGGCCGGCGGTGTCGAGCAGAATGCCTTCGGTCGTGAAGAACCAGTCGCAGTTACGCGTGCCGCCAATGCCGTGAATCACCGCGTTGTTCTTGTCGGCGAACGGGAATTGCAAACCCGAGTTCAGCACCGCGCTGCTCTTGCCGGCCGCCGGGTTGCCGATCACGATGTACCACGGCAGTTCGTACAGCGCCGAGCCGCCCGAAACCTGGCCGATCTTCGAGGTCTTGATGGTCTTTACCGCGTCGACGAGGCGCGTGCGCAGCACGTCGAGTTCCGCCTGGCGCGCGGGCGTGGGCGCCGGACCGGGCTCGGTCTGCTTCTCCGCCTGCTGCTCGAGCATTTCGCCGAGCTTGCGGTTGGCGCGCCGCGCGAGCAGGCGGCGGATCACCCAGACCAGCACGATCAGCGCGAGCACCGCGCCGAACGCGAGAGCCGGCCACATCAGGTCGACCTGCAGGGTTTCCGCGCCGACGAATAAAACAGCGGCGAGCGCGAGCAGGCCGATGATCGAGAGCGTGCGTGTATGGGTCAACACGTTGAGAATGCGTCGCATAAGCCGGTCAGGTCTTGTTGATGTGTGTTATGGCGCGGGGTGTGGCGATCAGCCAGGCGCGCGTGCGGCGTTTGAAATAAAACGAAAGCATATTCAGGCGAAAGCGATGGTGGCGGGATTGTTAAATTCAGATGGGCAGGCACCGAAAAAAGCGCATGGCGCAATGCCGTTATGCAACTGGCATTGCCGCGTTTTGCCGGAAAAATTGATTGAACGCCCCATTGTCAACCTCTTTATTACCCGCTTCACCTTAATGACCCCGCCCAAGGACGAAGCCGGGTTTGTGATATTCGACGTGTCCGAGATCCATCATTTTCCAGCGACCACCCCACGTCAGGCCGACCTGTTCGGCGGTCTGCCCGTATAACTGATAGCCTCGCATAGCCCAGGGATCTTTTTCTGAAATGACGAGCTTGCCGTCGCGCAAAAAAGCGTTGTCCGCGGCAAGACCGTATTGGTGATAGCTCTGAAACGCTGCGGCATTGGTGACGTTGCCCCCCATTTGCGCCAGCCGGTTTTGCCGCTCCGGACTGCGATAACCTTCCAGCAAAGCCATTTCATACCCGTATTGCTCGTGCATGATTTTATACACGAGCAATAAGCGTGTTCGGAAGTCTGCATCGAGCAAATTCCAGTCGCGGCTCGCGTCTTTGAGCGCGGGCCGAATCTGTTCGACTTCCTGCGTGGCGAATACCTCCGGCGGCAGTGGCGGCGGGGGCACGAGCTGTTCGCCGTTCAATAACGCGGCAATTTTCTCGTCCGGTACTCGCGCAGTGTCATCGAATTGGAATAATTGCCGGCCGCGTAAAGCCAATGCCACCAATGGCGGCGTCGCAAGAATACCTGTCGTGGTAAAAATCAGCAAGCGCCGCTTTACCAGTAACTTTTGCATATCAACTGCGGTGGATTGCGAAATTTTTGCCGAGCGTACTAATTGACCGCGAGCATGCGTTGCACCGCGCGATGCCCCGCGCATAACGCGGCCATGAATGGCGAGTGCAACGCCTAATAAAGAGGCGCGCACTGCCGGCAATAGCAGCATTGCGGCGATCAGGACGGCGATGGCGAAATAGGCGAGAAGTACTACGGCAATCAAAGGCGACCCCGGAAATTGGAAACAATTGTATTTTGTAATGCTTGCTCTTAGAATCAGGCCTGCTCGGAGACGAGCCGGAACGGTATTATCACGGCGAATTAAACCAGGATTCAATGAGACAGTGAATGAGTGCGCCGGAAAGTTCGAATTCCAAAGCCCCGCCTAGCCTGTTATCCGATAAGGCTAAAGGCGCTGATGCCAATGGTTCGCGAATTCTCGCGAACCTGGAAGGCCGCGTTGCGCCGCCTACCGAAAAACCGCGCCGGTCCAGGGCGCCACTTCTGCTCGTTGCGCTGCTGGTGATCGCGGCCGGCGGTTGGGGCGCATGGCATATGCAGCAGCGTCAGCATGATGAGACGCTGGCATCGGCTACGTCAGCTTCGCCGGGCGAAGCGGAGAAGCCTGCCGCGACCGCGGCTGTGCCTGCCTCTGCATCGTCGCCGGGCGCCGCGCAGGTCGTCGCGAAAGTGCCGGCGGCGCCGCTGCCGGCTTCGTCGCAAGCGGCCACCATCATCGCCGACGACAGCGACAGCAAAGCCGCCGCCGCGTCAGCACCTGCACCTGCCAGCGGCGCCGACCGCCTGTCGCGTGCGCTGGCCGACGGCGCGGAGCCGAGCAGCGCGCCGACGCCGGTGGCGTCCGCGACATCCGCTTCGGCGGTGCCGGTGCCCGCGGCCAAGCATGGCAAGAGTGCAACCGCGCTCGCCGGCAATAGCAAGCATGAAGCGGCGCACGGCAAGAAGGAAAGCGCGACCGCCAGTGCGGGCAACCGTCATGCGAGCATGCCGACCGCCGTCGCGCAGTCGAAGAAGCAGCGCCCGAACGGCACGGCGTCGAAAGACGATACGGATGCCGATCTATTGGCGGCGCTGGTTGCGCGAACCAAGCCGGCCGACACGAGGCCAGCGGGCGGCAGTGCCACGACCAAAGTGAGCGCCACGCCCGCCAGTGCGAAGCTCGCGGAGCGCGTGAAAGAGTGCGGGCAGCGTGGCTTCTTTGAAGACCAGTTGTGCCGCTGGCGCGTGTGCGACGGTCATTGGGGTAAAGATCCGGCATGTCCGGGTGCGTCGCCGCAAGCCCATCAGCCGTAATTCGGGTCGCGCGCGTCGCGCCTTTACCGTGACGCGCCGCTAACCCCTCGTCGAGTTTCACCTGCCGCCACGGAGTGTGTGCCGTGGCGGCGGCATCGACCGCCATGCGCGTCAGGCGACGCGCATGCGCTTCCACAAAAAATCCAGCTACGCGCGTCACCGTGCGGGGACCTGTTCGTCCTCGCCGGGGCGGCATTGTTGCCGCCGGCTCGCGCAATGTTGCGATCAAAAATAAGAGACATCAATGAAAAGACTTCTTGTAGCAATGACGTGCGTGGCAAGCGTGACGGCCGTTCTGGCCGTTTCCGCGTGCGGCGGCAACAGCCTGACTGCATCCAGCGCTGCACCGAAAGTGATTATCGATAGCGACTACAACACCCTGAGCGATGACGGTCAGCTCGGCGTGATGGCGGCGCAACTGCAGGCGCAGGGTTCGCTGAACGTGCTGGGCATTACGGTCGTGTCCGGCAATCAATGGTTGAAGCAGGGCGTTGCCGACGCGTTGAAATCGGTCGAGCGTCTGGGTGTCGAGAAACAGATCGGCGTGTATGCCGGCGCCAATTACGCGCTGTCGCACGACTTCGCGACCATTCAGGCCGAGCAGAAGCAATTCCCCGGTGGCGACGGCTATCTCGGCGCGTGGAATAACCCCGAGCCGAAATCGGACAGCGACCTTGTCGCGCCGCCGGACGGCTTCGCGACGCACACCAAAGTGCAGAGCAAAAGCGCGGTTGATTTCATTGTCGATTCGGTCAGGCAGAACCCGGGCGAAGTGACGATTCTGGCGATCGGCCCGCTGACCAATATCGCGCTGGCTACGCGGCAGCATCCCGAGATCGTGCCGCTGATCAAGCAGATCATCTACATGGGCGGTGCGATCGACGTACCGGGTAATACCACGCCCACGGCGGAATTCAACTGGTGGTTCGATCCGGAAGCGGCGAAGGCCGTGTTGCATTTGCCGATCAAACAGGTGGTGATTCCGCTCGACGTGACGGACACCGTGAAGATGGACAAGGCGCTATACGATCGTGTCGCGCATGATCCGGCGAAGCAGACCATCATCACGCAATTGTTCAAGACGTTGAACGGCTATGGTTACGATGGCAAGAACGGCTTCGAGACGAATCCGAACTACACCACGAACATCTGGGACACGTTGACGCTCGCGTATCTGATGAATCCTTCGTTCGCCACGCAAACCGTGGATGAATGGGTGGATGTGGATATGAGCTTCGGCGCCAATGACGGCAAGGCTACGGGTTATACGAGTTTGCCGCCGGCGGGCTTGCAGAAGATGACGGTCGTCAAGCGCTTCGACAATCCGGGCTTTTTCAATTTCTACGTGGATCTGTTGACGCGGCCGGTGCCGCTGACGCTGCCGAACTGATCGATTGTTGAGTGTGTTACGTGTTGTTGCGTGCCGCTGCGGACCTGCATCGACACCGCCTCAGGCGGGATGCAGGCCGCGCAGCAATTGTCGTACGCGGGTGAGGTCCTGGTCGACGTGTTCGGCCTGTTCGAACAACTCCGCGAGCCAGTCGACGAAGGCGCGCACGCGCCGCGACACGCGGCGATTTTTCACATAGGCGACGGCGACCGGCATCGGCACCGGTTGCCATTGCGGCAGGACTTCGCGCAACAGGCCTGAGTCGAGGTAGGGTTGCGCCGCGATCCGCGCGGGCTGGATCAGGCCGAGGCCTTGCAGTCCGCAGATGAGGTAGGCCTGTTCGTCGCTGACTTTGACGAAGCCTTTCACCTTGACCTGTTGCGCTTCGCCGTCCACTTCGAAATCGAAATCCACTTCACGGCCGTTATGCGGCGACATGCAGTTGACCGCGACGTGTCCGCGCAGATCGTCGAGATCGGTGGGTGTGCCGTAGCGGGCGAGGTACGCGGGGCTGGCGCAGGTGACGTGTTCGAGCGTGCCCAGGTTACGCGCGACGAGGTTCGAGTCGGGCAATTCGCCGAGCTGGATGCTGCAGTCGATCGCTTCCGAGATCAGGTCGACGGTGCGGTTGCTGATGCTGATGGCCAGGTCGAGATTTGGGTAACGGGTGTGGAAGTTTTCCAGTGCTGGGAGGACGATGGCGCTGGCTACCGCGCCGGGCATTTCGATGCGCAGGCGGCCGGTCAGGTTGTCCGTTGCGTGGCGGATGCTGGCTTCCATGTCGTCTATGTCGGCCAGGATTTGTGTGCAGCGTTCGTAGTAGGCCGCGCCTTCTGGGGTCACGCTCAGGCGCCGCGTTGTGCGGGCTAGTAGGGCTGTGCCTAGCAGGGCTTCCAGGTTCTGGACTGTTGTCGTTGCTGTTGCTCGTGGGATGTTTAACGACTCCGCTGCGCGGGTGAAGCTGTTCGTGTCCACGATGCGGATGAATGTGCGCATTGCAGTTATTCTGTCGATCATGGTTTTTTGCTCCAGTCGGAAATGGTGGTTTTTTTGCCTGCCTGCCTGCCTGCCTGCCTGCCTGGCGGGGTGGTGGGTTTTTGGTGTTGGCCTTTCCTTGTGTTCACGGTGGTCTATTAGCGTTGCCCCTGTGCGGGGCAATGCTCTCAACTTAAGCCCCACTGCATCAAGCGAGTTTGTACGCGAGATGGAAGTGGGGCTTGGCTTTTCTTGGTGGTCTTGGATAAGAGCGTGACGGCTGTACCCGGCATCGGGTCAGGCGGATCACGTCCAGCACACCGGCGAGGCGGTCCAGGCAGTGTCGGACACGCAGCAGGCACCCGCCGAGGATCGGCTTGAGTGCGCCCAGTGCGTACACCCGATTAGGCCGGCTGGCGTGCCCGTCATCGTGCGGCGCATCAAGCTCGCTGAGCAATGTGCAAAGATTGTCAGCGAGGATTTTTGCGCCGAAGTCCTGCTGCAATGCCAGGTAATCGAGGCCCGTGACGGCTTCCAGTCGCAGCCGGTGTTTCAGGCGTTTGAACGCTTCTTCGACGCGCCAGCGCTGATGATAGAGCGCGCCGAACGATGCAGCCGGGTAACGCTCGCTGTCCAGCAGCGAGGTCATCAGCACACGCACTCGACCGCTTGGGGTGACGTCCCGGATCAGGCGTACGGTAGTCGGCCTGCGCATCAGTTCATAGTCGCGGGCATCCTGCTCGCCAGGCGCTTCCAGTGTCACCACATGCTCGGTTTTACCGCTGCGGGCAAAGGCGGTGACGCACTTCCAGTTACGTGCGTCGACGCGCATGCAGAACTCAATATCGCGCTGTGCCAGCGCCGCCACCATCGTGTTGCCGATGTAGCCGCGATCGAGCAGCAGCAGATCGGTACGCGGCTGCAGCACGTCCAGCGCTTCGAACAGCATCTGCCGCTCGGCGCCGTCGGCGGGATGAAGCGCCGCGTGCAGGGTCAGCTCGGAGCCCGGCAGAAACAGTGCAAACGCGTAGTGATCGGCGCGCAGTTCATGGCCGCGACGCGTGCCCACGCGCAGGCGGCTGCCGTCAGCGGCGACCAGCCTCAGGCCGTGCCAGCGCATCGAATCGATATGGGGTTGAGCCAGCGAAATCAGGCGGGCGCGGGCCAGTTCGAACAGGTCGGCCGACAGTCCGCGTCGGGCCTTGCTGAACGCCTGCGCACTGACGGCGCGGCTGCGTGCGCCGTGCTCACCCAGTGCGCCAAACAGCGCGTCGAGCTCGGTCTGCACGCTGGCACACATGCCCGACATCATCAGCGCGGCCATGCGCGGCAAGGTCAGTGTGCGATTGCGGGTAAAGGCGGTGGGAGAACGACGCACGCGATCGGCGAGCGCCGGATCGAGCAGGAAATCGGAGAACTCAGCCAGAAGCCGCGAGGACGCTGGTATTTGAGTTCATATCGTTGATTTATCAGTGAGTTATGTGATGAAGTTTACAGGGGCAATGCCTCGTTTACAAGCACTTTGGGGCTTAAGTTGAGAGCATTGCTGTGCGGGGCGGCACCTACTTCTCTTTGCCGCGGCAAAGAGAAGTAGGCAAGAGAAAGCCGCTCACACCGCTAACTATTAAGCGGGCTTCGTGGTTCACCACCGGCAGTGGTGCATCTGGAATCCGCGCTCTCGCACACTCCGCTCTCGTGACAAAGCCGTCATACATCCTGACTCGCGCCTTGCGCTCGTCAGAGCGGTCTGCATTGAAATCAGGGGCTTCGTTTTCGCGCGCGCGGGCCGTCGGCTTCGCCTCGGCGAGGCGCCGTAATGCGTCGGTAGACCGACGCGTGTCCCGATGTTTTTGACTTACCGTTCGGCACGCGCAGCGCTGCCGGATGGATGACTGCTGTGTCACTAGCGTCGAATGCGCGAGGACACGGATTCCAGATGAGCCACTACCGTGGCTGCGCGGGGGACCCGCTTAAGAATTAGCGGTGTGAGCGGCTTTCTCTTGCCTACTTCTCTTTGCCGCGGCAAAGAGAAGTAGGTGCCCCCCGCACAGGGGGATCGCTAATAGACCACTAAGAAAGCAAGGAAAGGCCAACACCGCAAGCACCGAGGCAAGCAAGCGCAGTGAAGTACAACAACAGAAAAAACAAACCAAACACCCGCGCCGCAGGCAAAAAAACCCCCGCGGCCACGAGCGAAAAAACCCGCAAAAAATTACTTCCGCAAGGAATCCAGATCAATCACAAACCGATACTTGACATCACTCTTCAGCATCCGCTCATAAGCCTCATTAATCCCCTGCATAGCAATTACTTCGACATCGGAAGTAATCCCATGCTCACCGCAGAAGTCCAACATTTCCTGCGTCTCGGCAATCCCACCAATCAACGACCCAGCCAACCGGCGACGCTTGAAGATCAGATTGAACACCTGCGGCGACGGATGATCGTGCTCGGGCGCACCCACCAGCGTCATCGTCCCATCCCGCTTCAGCAGATTCAAAAACGGATTCAGATCGTGCTGCGCCGCCACCGTATTCAGAATGAAATCGAAGCTGTTGGTATGCGCTTCCATCTCCTGCGCATTCTTCGAAATCACCACCTCATCCGCGCCCAACCGCTTCGCATCTTCAATCTTCGACGGCGACGTCGTGAACAGCACCACATGCGCACCCATCGCATGCGCCAGCTTCACACCCATATGGCCCAGTCCGCCGAGGCCGACAATCCCGACCTTCTTGCCAGGACCAGCGCCCCAGGTACGCAACGGCGAGTACGTGGTAATGCCCGCGCACAGCAACGGCGCCACACCCGCCGGGTCGAGATTCTCCGGTACCCGCAGCGTGAATTCTTCGTCGACCACGAGTTGCGTCGAATAACCGCCGTAAGTGATCTGGCCATCCACACGGTCGACACCGTTATACGTGCCCACCCAGCCGTTCTCGCAATACTGCTCGAGATCTTCCTCGCAACTCGCACACGTGCGGCACGAATCGACCAGGCAACCCACGCCAACCAGATCGCCGACCTTGTACTTCGTGACGTCCGGACCCACCGCGCTGACGCGGCCGACAATCTCATGTCCGGGTACCACCGGGAAAACCGTGTTCTTCCATTCGTTGCGCGCCTGATGCAAGTCGGAATGGCACACGCCGCAAAACAGGACTTCCATCTGCACGTCATGGGCGCGCAGTTCGCGGCGCTGGATTTCGAACGGAGCGAGCGGCGCGGTAGCGTCGGTCGCTGCATAGGCGTAAGTCGTGCTCATGGGTAGCTCCAGCAAAGAGGGTGATGTCACAAGGCGATGCCCTCAGGCGACGCGTGGAGTCGCCACAGACAGCCTTGTCTTGAGCCGGGATCACAGCGCCAGCGGTGGTCGACGAATTCGCCGAAGCAGTGAATTGACAACCGAGCCCAACGTGGTGCGGAAAAACTCGATCCGGCAGGGTTCCCATCTTAGGAGCCGACCCTGAACCGGGGAATACCTGAATGTCTTGAAGATTTGCCTAAAACTCCTGGCGGAGAGCGCAGTAGGTCGTTTAGTGCTAAATTTCAAGCATTATTCTCTTGAACGTCACTATACCGTCATGTCAAGTTCCGCTTCTGGTCCCGCTTCTGATCTCGCTTCTGATCCCGTCGCCAGCATGCTCGCGGCCCCGCGCATGGTCGAACTGTTCGACCTGCTGGCGCCGACTCCAGGCTTTACGCGCTCCACGCTGGAAGGCGTCAATCTGATGCGCGCCAATAGTCCGATGCCGCGCATGCCGGTCATGTATGAGCCGAGCATCGTGATTGTTTGTCAGGGCAGAAAACGCGGTTATCTCGGCGACCAGGTGTTCCAGTACGACGCGCAACAGTATCTGGTGCTGTCGGTGCCGCTGCCGTTCGAGTGCGAAACCGAGGCGAGTCCGGAGACACCGTTCCTCGCGATCTCGGTCCGCGTCGATCTGACCATGGTGGCCGAGTTGCTGATGGCGTTGAACGAAACGCAAGGCGCGGCGCAGAACGAACCGCTCGGCGTCTATTCGACGTCGCTCGACCCGGCTTTGTCGAATGCGGTGCAACGCTTGATGGAAGCGCTGGCGTCGCCGCTCGACGCGCGCATTCTCGCGCCCGGTGTGGTCCGCGAAATCTGCTATCGGGTGTTGACCGGCGAGCAGGGCGATGCGATCCGCGCGGCGCTGACGCATCAGAATCATTTCGGGCGCATTGCCAAGGCGCTGCGGCGAATTCATGCCGACTACTACGGCGAGCTCGACGTGGATACGCTGGCCGCCGAAGCCGGCATGAGCCTCGCGGTGTTCCACGCGCAATTCAAAGCGGTCACCGCCACCTCGCCGATGCAATACGTGAAGACCACGCGTTTGCATCACGCGCGCTTGCTGATGGTGCAGGACGGGTTGAGCGCGGGCGCGGCCGCGGCGCGCGTCGGTTATGAAAGCGCGTCGCAATTCAGCCGCGAGTTCAAGCGGCTGTTCGGCCTGAGTCCGGTCGATGAGGTCAAACGCATGCGCACCGTCTACGATCCGCCCACGCCGCGTGTGGTGAAGCCGGTGGCACGTTACGTGACCGCCGTTTAGGCGCGTTCGTGATTTGATGGTTGCGGTTGCAACGGCTACAAACTGCTACAAGCCGCTGAACCAGTTGTACCCCTGGTCTTCCCAATAGCCGCCAGGGTTCGTGTTGGTCACGAAGATCGCCGCGATGTGCTTCGGGTTCTTGAAGCCGAGTTTGGTCGGCACCCGCAGTTTCAGCGGGTAACCGTATTTCGCAGGCAACGGGGCATCGCGGAAGTCGAGCGTGAGTTGCGTTTGCGGATGCAGGGCCGTCGCCATATCTAGGCTCGAATAGTAACGGTCCGCACACTTGAAGCCGACATAGCGCGCGCTCAGATCGGCGCCGATGCGCTCCAGAAAAGTACGGAACGGCACGCCGCGCCATTGGCCGATCGCGCTCCATCCTTCAATGCAGATGTGGCGCGTGATCTGCGAAGCCTGCGGCAACGCGCGCAACTGATCGAGATTCCAGCTGCGCTTGTCCGTGACCAGGCCCGACACTTCGAGCTGATAGGTCGAGCCGTCCACATCCGGCGCATCGAACTCGGGATAGAACGCGTTGAACGGAAACGGGTCGGTGATTTCGTGCGCCGAATAGGTCGGCGCGAGCTTGTTGCGGTCGAACAGCCAGCCTTGCACGCGATCGTTCCAGCGCGACATGGCCCACAGCACCTTGTCGACCGAATCGCCGTCCTGCATGTTGCAGCCGGACAGCATGGCGAGTGCGCCGATCGACAGCGACGAGCGCAGAAACAGGCGCCGCTGCAAACGTTCGATTTGCGGCTGATGATCGCTGAGGACGATCGGCGAGCGGCGCGCCTCGTCGGGACGGGATGCGCTCATGCCTAGGTTCCTTCGTGAGCAGAGGGTTTGGCGTGGCCGGTGAGCATGGGCAGCAAGGTGCGCGGCACCAGCAGCACGAGCGCCAGATGCACGACGACAAATCCGACCACGCCCGCCATGGCGACGAAATGCACGCGCCGCGCGAAATCGAAACCGCCGAATAGCGCGGTCAACCATGAGAACTGCACCGGCTTCCAGATCGACAGTCCCGACGCCACCAGCAGCACGCCGAGCGACAGCACCAGCAGATAGAGCGCACGCTGCACCGCGTTGTAGCGGCCGGTGTCGTGCGGCAGTTTGAAGCGCAGCGCCAATGCCGCGTCATGCACCACGTCGCGCGGATAAACCGGCAACAGCTTGCGGCGGAAATGCCCGCGTCCAATCCCATACGCCAGATACAGCAGCCCGTTCGTGCACAGCAGCCACATGGCCGCGAAATGCCACGCAATCGAACCGCCAAGCCAGCCGCCGACCGTCGCCCACGCGGGAAACCGGAACGGGAAAAACGGCGACGCGTTGTAGATAGCCCAGCCGCTCATCACCATACAGACCATCGCAAACGCGTTGATCCAATGGGTGACGCGGACGACGAGCGGGTGAACGAGTTGACGCTGGCGTGTTTCGGGCATGGCGCGGCAATGACGGCGATGACGGGGCGAACGGGAAACGGAAAGCCGCGTCGTGACAGGACGCGGCCGCTCAAGCAGTTGAAGCGATACGGTCGCGCCGTATTACATCGGCGGCGTGACGCCGTTGACGCCCGCGGAGATGAAGTTGGCGGCCATCGAACCGTCCGCTTCCTTGTGGGCGAACAGCACGACCTTCGCGCCCGGCACCAGCAGCGAACGGTCGCCCGGTTGCAGGTTGACGATCGGCACGTCCGGCGGAATCACGATTTTCTTTTCACCGTCCTTGTACTTCACGGTGATCGTGCGGCCGTTGCTGACCACGAGCGAGCCGACGGTGCCGTTGGTCATCGAGCTGTTGCCGCCCAGATCCCACGGGCGGTGGCCTTCGCCGCTACCGCGCATGCTGGCCGGAAACACGTGGACTTCGAGCGCCTTCAGCGTGCCGTCGGCCTGCGGAATCGCGGCGGTGCCGACATAGCTGTCCGGCTTGATGTCGTTCACGTTGGCGAGCGTGACGCCGCGAATCGGCGTGTCTTTGGCGAGCTTCACGTCGACGTCCTTGCCGTCGCGCGTGTGGACCTTGAGCAGGTCGCCCGACAGCGACGTGACGGTGCCGCGCACGCCGGTGGGCGCGGCGCTCTGGGCTTGCGCGGCGGGTCCGGCGGCGAGCAGCGCGGCGGCGACGAACGCCGGGGCGACGAGCACGCGCAGTGCCTTCGCGGAAACGATCTTCATGGAACGACTCCAGGTGGGTGAGCAAGGGAAGCCGCGACAGGCGCGGCGATGGGGGCAGATTAGGCGCGCGATCGGCTCAGCCGGGTGACCGGCGGATGACAAAAACGTCATGAACGGGGTGGCCCGCGCCACGTAGAATGGTCGTTACCTATCTATCTGTCCGGCGTTTCCAGCGCGCGTCAGCCCTATGAGCATTCTCGTCATTGAAGACGATCCGAAAACCGGCGACTACCTGAAGAAGGGTTTGCGCGAGAGCGGCTATGCGGTCGATCTCGCCCGCACCGGCACGGACGGTCTGCACATGGCCCTCGAACAGACGTATGAACTGGTGGTGCTGGACGTGATGCTGCCCGGCATCGACGGTTGGGAAATCATGCGCGCGCTGCGGGCGCGACGCGATCTGCCGGTCATTTTCCTGACCGCGCGCGACCACGTCAGCGATCGCATTCGCGGTCTCGAACTCGGCGCGGACGACTATCTGGTCAAGCCGTTTTCGTTCACCGAACTCGTACTGCGCATTCGCACGCTGCTGCGGCGCGGCGTGATCCGCGAAAGCGACGTGTTCGAGATCGCCGACCTCAAGCTCGACGTGCTGCGTCGCAAGGTGACGCGCGAAGGCGTGGAGATTGCGCTGACCAATAAGGAATTCATGCTGTTGCACCTGCTGGTGCGACGTCAGGGCGAAGCGCTGTCGCGCACGCAGATCGCCTCTGAAGTGTGGGATATGAATTTCGACAGCGATACGAATGTGGTGGACGTCGCCGTCAAACGGCTGCGCGCCAAGGTCGATCATCCGTTCGAGAAGAAGCTGATCCACACGGTGCGCAGCATCGGCTACACGTTCGGCGACGGCTCATGAGCTGGTGGGCCGAGCGGTCACTGACGGCGCGCACCACGGTGCTGTTCGCGTCGATTGCCTGCGTGGTGATCGGCACGCTCGGCGCGTATTTCTATCACTCCGCCGAAGTATCGCTGGAGCGCCGCGCCGACGTCGTGCTGACCGGCCGTGTCGAGCACTTCAGCCGTATCGTTCAGGATATGTATTCCGTCAGCGAATTGAAGGAGCGCCCGCTACTGTTCGAAACCATGTTGGGCGGAGAGGCGGACGTGCTGCTGTTTCGCCGGCCCAACGAGACGCCGTTTATCGACGTCAATCCGGCTGGCATCGCGGTGCCGCCGTTGCAGGCCGCGCCGTCGGGCCGCCTGCCGACCTTCGCCGAGATTCGCCGCACCGTGCTGGCGGACGGCGTGCCGGTGCATTGGGCGATCGCGACAGCCAAGGCGCGCGAGGACGGCGCCGAAGTCGAAGTGATTGCCGCGCATCCGATGACCCAGGAAGTGCGCATGCTCGCGGCGTATCGCAACCGCATCCTGCTGGCCACGCTGTGCGGCATGCTGGCGTCCACGCTGCTCGCTTACTACGTGTTGCGCCGCGCGTTGCGGCCGGTGCGCGAGATCGCCACGCGCGCCGCGCAGATCAGTCCGGCGAGCCTCGCGGTGCGGCTCGACAGCGACGCCGCGCCGGTCGAGTTGCGCCAGCTCACGCACGCGTTCAACGCGATGCTCGACCGTCTCGCGGATGGGTATCAGCGCTTGTCGCAGTTTTCCGCCGATCTGGCGCATGAAATCCGCACGCCGATCGGCGCGCTGATCGGCCAGACCCAGGTCACACTCGCGAAACCCCGCGAGCCCGACGAGTATCAGCAGGTGCTCGAATCGAATCTGGAAGAGCTGAACCGCCTGAGTCACATTGCCGAGAACATTCTGTTTCTGGCGCACGCGGATCATGCGGCGCTGTCGGTCGATCGGGAAACGGTCGACCTGCGTGAGGAACTCGTCAGAATCGCCGACTATTTCGAAGGTCTCGCCGACGAGCGCGGCATGCGCTTCACGATCGAGGCGACCGGATCAGTCTCCGCCGATCCGATGCTGTGCCGGCGCGCGATCAACAATCTGGTCGTGAATGCGGTGAGATATGGAGCGCCCAACACGGTGGTGCGCTTGAGCGGCGCAAACGACGAAACGGGCGCGACCGTGGTGGTGGAGAACGACGGTGCACCGATTCCGGAGGATCAGTTGCACCGGCTGTTCGATCGTTTCTACCGGGCGGATGCGGCGCGCAGCGAGTTCACCGAATCGAGCGGGCTGGGGCTCGCCATCGTCAAGGCGATCATGCATCTGCATGGCGGCGCCGCACAGGCGGCTTGTCCCGCGCCCGGCGTGGTGCGCTTCGAATTGCGCTTTCCGCGTGCCTGATCGCGAACGGGCCAACCATCTAACGACCGCGCGGGCGTATTTCAGCGCATGGCGGGTAACGTCGATACCGGGATGATTGCGCAACTGGCTACCGCTTTCCGCTCTCGATACGATGGTGTGACCCATTTCCCCTATCCGGAGAGAACACCATGAAGCGGTTTCACATAGCCCTTGCGGTCGCCGACCTTGACACTTCGATTGCCGACTACAGCCTGCGTCTCGGGCAAGCGCCCACCGCGGTGGTGTCCGGTCAGTACGCCATGTGGCGTACCGATCTGCTCAACTTCTCGATCAACATGACGCCGGAAAAAGCGGGCCAATTGCGCCACATCGGCTTTGAGGACGACGCGGCCGAGGGCTTCACGAAGAGCGTCGACGTGAACGGCCTCGAATGGGAGCACTTTTCGGCGCAGGAACAGGATCGGCGTATCGAGAGTACTTATGGCCACGCGGTCCGCGCGGATCGAAGCTGAGGCAGGCGGCATTGCGTTGGCCATGACCACGCGGTGACCGCCCGGACTCAGCACTTCAAGGTCGTTCATCGCGTTGTGTCGAGAGGGTCAGGCCGATCGATCGCACAGCAGCGTCAATCCGGCCCGGTCCACGTCGAGAGAAAATGCCGCCAGGCTATCTCCGCGCGCCGTGTCCACTGGACCCATGGCGCGCAGCACCAGCCCTAGCCGGCGGTAGAGCCGCGTCATTCCGACCGGGGCGACGCCGATCAGGCGTTGAATTCCTAAGCAGGTCGCGTATTGAAAAACGATCCGCAGCAGTTGACGCATTCGCTCCAGGTCGATCGCCACGTCGGCATGTAACGTGGTGAAGCGCGACATTTCCCATATGCGAGCATCGCCGGCCAGCGGTGCGGACAACAGATCGGGAAACACCTCAGCCAGCAGATAAGGCCGCGTGGTGGGCAGCAGGCGTGTGTAGCCGCAGATCTGCCGGGTCTCGGTGTACCCGATGACATGGGTGGTGTCGTTGCGGTCGAATTCATCCCACTCTTCCCTGGCCGGGTTTCCGGCGGACGGCAAATCCCATTGCATGTGTTCGACGAATACCGCATGCCGGTATCGGCCAAGCTGCCGTCTGGCGATGGGGCTGAGATTGTCCATCGTGACGATCGCAATTTCGTCCATGACCCGCTCTCTATAGATAACCGTAGGCGATCGCATACGCGGCGGCCGCGACCTTGGATGACGCGTTGAGTTTTCTCATACAGTTTTTCAAATGAAAGTTCACGGTATCGGCCGAGATATCCAACGCGTTGGAGATGCTTTTGGCGGATCCGCCGTCGGCGGTCCAGCGAAGGATTTCAATTTCACGCCGGGTGAGATTGATTTCAGTTGTGTCGTCCCGCTGTCGGTCGGCAATGGTGCTCACACACGTCATCGACAGATGGCTGAGTGCGGCAAGGTACGGTCGCAGCGCTTGTATCTCGTGGCAACCGAGGGCCGGGTAATCGCGCGCGAGGGAGAACACGCCGCACCGTCCGCGCGCGTCCCAGCAAGGCTGGGAGATGCCGACTCGCAGTCCCGCGGAGCGGGCTTCGTCCCATAAGGGTTGGGCGTCGCTGAAAAGGTCGTCGTTCCAGACGGTGGGCGTCAGGTCCCTGACGTCGAGTCTCGCGATCGGATCGATCTCCAGATAGTGCTGATCGAGGTAGCGCGATACCCACGGCGTGGGATAGGAACTCTTGATCACGACGTTCCTGAAATGAAAGGGCGGGCGATTGTGATAACCGAACGCGCAATACGCAAACCCAAGGTCTTGTGATGCACGCGACAGCACGGTGAGCGCGTGGTCGATCTGCTCGCAGTTCTGCAGTTTGAAGAAGAGATCGTTCCACCATCCGGAGGGGTCAGGGCACATCGCTAGCTCCGCTTTCAAATGTGTTTACAGACAGAACGCATAAGAATTAGTTCGGACTCTTGACTGGGGGGCGATACGAAGCCGACCGACGCCAACGGTTCCCCCTGCACGATTACGCATAGTAAAGGCGAATGGGGATGGATTAGCGGACAGCGGGGCGTTTCCTGCCAATTGCCGGAGCGCGACATAAGGGCGCGCTCGCGGGCGGAGTGGCGAAAGAAAGGCATGGCAATTTTCGGCGGCAACCACGCCGATTCCGCGATCGACCCTACCAAAGATGGGAGCTTTCTCAGGACCAGGTTCATGTAATTGTTTGTGCAGGCAGATCGGTCGGGACGGGTTGTCATCCGCGCGCCATGTCGTGGCTATAGATAGCTGGCGCATTTCAAACAAAGGAGTCTGCAATGCTTGAATCGTTCTCAGGAAGTGGCGATTTTCCTGTTTTTGATCCCGAGAAAGACTGGATCACGTTGGGACAGGATCAATCGAAGGCCGAACTGAATCGGGCCTACGCCTACGTACAGGAACGCGCGATCCAGGACCGGTTATCGATGAGCTTCGAAGGCGATCAGTCGCGCGCTTATCCGGTCATGTCGGGTTTTTGCGCGCTTCACGCCGCGACAGAAGAAGTGCTGTCGGCGCAAATAAAAACGGTATTCGACGCGTTGCAGAAGATCGTCGCCACGTACCGGACCGACAAGAACCTCCAGCACTTTCTCGACATTCCGAAGCCGCTGAACCGCTGGATCAAGGAAGACGCGCAGCCATCGAACAACCGGATCGATCTGTGCCGTTTCGATCTGATGGGGCGCAGCCTGGCGCAGTTGAAAATCATCGAATTCAATGCGAACGCGCCGGGCGGCATCGTGTACGCCGGCATGATCAACCGCTATTGGCGGCAGGCGCCTTGGTCCGCGGAGTTGATCGAATCGTGGGGCGGCGCTCCTTCTGCGTTCGAGCGGGAAGATTGGGTCGCCGACTGGCTCTCGGCACTGGCCGACGCGCGCGGCATGGAAGCGATCGAAGGTATCGCGCTGCTGCATCCCGCGGGCGGCAATATGCTTGAATTGCCTCACCTGAAGAAGCGGCTGGAGGCGCGCGGCCTACGCGCCGCCATGCTGAGCCCGGAGCAACTATTCGAGGACGCGGACTCCTCGTTTCGACTTGGCTACCTGAAATACGGCGTACAGCGCGCTCTTCAGGACATCGGACAATGGGACCGCTTCTGCCGAAGCGTCGTGGAAGGGCGACTGGTGATCCCATCGTCGCTAGCGGGGCGCTGGATCGGCGACAACAAACTCTGTATCGCCGTCATGTCGGACCCGCGCTTCGCCTATCTGTTCGACGACGCCGAGCGCGCGGCGATTCATGCCCTCGTGCCGCTGAGCCGCAAACTCGGCGACGGCGTGAGCCGCGCGGACCTGCTCAACAATAAAGACGACTTCGTCATCAAGCATCCGTACGGCACGCGCGGCGCGGCGGTCCACGTCGGGCGCGACTACGACGCGGCCACGTGGACTGACCTGATCATGCAAACGTCTTCTTCGGGCTACGTCGTGCAACGCTTCGTCGACTCGGAATGCGAGGTCGAAGGCGAGACCTGCTTCCGGGATCTGGTGGTGACGATTGCCAGCGGCGAAATTGCCGGCTATGGATCGCGTGTCAGCCGGGCGCGCAAAGTCAACATCGCGCAGGAGGGCCGCAAGATGGCGGTGCTGAGTTCGCTGCGCGCCACGCGCTGATCCGGGCGAGTGCGACTTTTTCCTTTACGCTGGTTCACGCAGCAGGGCAAGCGCTTCGATGCGCTTGCCTGCCGGGACTTCCGGCGCTTTACGTGCGGCAACGGCGTGTCGCTGATCGGAACATGGTTGCAGCGGGTCGGCGCCGGTTGGCTGGCGTGGGAAGCCAGCCATTCGAGCGTGTGGCTCGGCATCGTGGCGTTCGCCGATCTGTTCCCCACGCTCCTGTTCGCGCCGCTCGCGGGGGTGATGGCGGACCGCTGCGACCGGCGCAAGGTCGTGCTTTACTGCCAATGCGTCGCGATGGCCATGGCCCTCCTGCAGTGCGGTCTGTTGCTAGGCGGTGTCCAGTCGCTCGCCTGGCTGCTGGTGACGACGTCGATCTCGGGGACCGCGAATGCGTTGTGTCAGCCCGCGCGCATGGCCTGGGTATCGGGCCTCGTGCCGAAACCGCGCCTTGCGTCGGCGGTGGCGATCAATTCGCTGTGCTTCAATCTCGCGCGTTTCGCCGGACCGGCGGTCGCGGGCGCGGTGCTGCTCGAGTTCGGCACGGCGGCGCTGTTCGGGTTGAATGCGCTCAGCTACGCGGTCTTCATCGTCGTGCTAGTGCGCATGCCGGCGGCCCCGATGCCTGCCGCCATGGCGCCGTCCGCCCGGTGGTTCGGCGACGCGCTGGACGGCTTTCGCTACCTCGCGTCGGTCGCGTATTTAAGGGGCGTTTTCGTGATCACGGCGGCGTCGGCCGTGTGCATTCGCGGCATTCCGGAGCTGGCGCCGGCCATCAGCGAACAGTTGCTGCGACAGGGGCCGCGTGGTTTCGCGTCGCTGGTTGCCGCGGCGGGCGCCGGGGCGCTGGCGGGCGGCATCTGGTTCAGCGGCCGCGACGGCGCGCGATATGTGGCGAGCCTGATCAAGCGCCACGTGCTGGCGGCGTCGCTCTGTGCGTTGGCGTTGGCGCTGACGCGCGATTTCCGGCTCGCGTTAGCGCTTTTCTTCGCGATGGGTTTTTCGATCGTCGTGACCGGTATCGGCGCGCAGACGTTGATTCACCAGTCGGTGCCGGAGCATCTGCGCGGGCGCGTGCTGGGATCGTATGGGGTGATTTTTCGCGGCGGACCGGCCCTGAGCGCGTTGTGGCTCGGGGCGGCCGCACCGCTTGGCGGACTGCGCGTGGCGCTGGGACTCGGCGGCGTGCTGTGTGTGCTGATCTGTGTCATGGCGAGCGTCCGGGTTCGCCGGGCGCCTGGCCACCTGGCGCGGTCGCGCTGAACGTGCCACCGCGCCTCCCTACGTCACTCGCCCAGCGTGCCCGCTTCCTGCTGGTTCTGGTAGTGCGCGCGTTTTTCCTCGTACATCAGCAGATCCGCGCGCTGCACGCCCGCTTCGAGTCGGTCGCCGCGCTGGCAGGTCGCGGCGCCCATTGAAAAGCTCAGCGGCGCGCCCGGATAAAACTGGTTGTTCATCTCCACCAGTTGTCGGATCGCCTCGATCATCGCCGCGCCGCCGCGTTCGTCGGTGTCCGGCATCAGGACCGCGAATTCGTCGCCGCCAATTCGCGCCGCGTGAAACGGGATATCCATCGCCTTGGCGAGCACTTCGCCGGCGCGCCGCAACAGCGCGTCGCCGGCGGCATGGCCGAGCTGGTCGTTGACGCGTTTGAGGCCGTTCAGGTCGGCCATGATGATGGTCACCGGCCACGGACCTTTACGCTCCAACCGGTTCAGTTCATCGACATAGAACGAACGGTTGCGCAGCTTGGTCAGCACGTCGTGCTTGCCGAGGAATTCCAGGTAGGCCTCGGCCTTCTTGCGCGCCGTGATGTCGGTCAGCGCCACCAGCACCAGGTCCCAGTTTTTCTCGTGTCCCGGCAGCACGGAGAATTGCAGATGCACATGCACTTCGCTGCCGTCGAGCGAATAGTTGAGCACCTCGCGCTGCTGGAACAGCTTGTTGTCCCACAGGTCGATCAACTGCTCGCGGAAATGCGGCCGCATGTCGTCGCGGAATACGTCGGCGAGCCGCGCCAGCAGCGTGGGTTTGTCTTTCGCGGCGAACATGTCGAGCGTGTGCTGGTTCACGTCGAGCACATGGATTTCCTGCATGCAGCGCTCGACGAACTCGGGGTGCACGTCGGTGAACACGCGAAAATCGCTGATGCCGGCCGCCCGCGCGTCGTCGAGCAGACGCTTGACCGCGCTGAAGTCTTCCACCCACAGCGACACCGGCGAATGCTCGAACAACCCGCGCACGTATTGTTCGGCGAGCGTCACGCGATGCCGGGCGCCTTCCAGTTCCGTGATGTCCTCGACCGACACCAGCACGCGGTCCCAGTTCGCTTCGTGGCCTGGCAGCACGGCGCCCTTGAGCAGCACGTCGAGGCGGCGGCCGCCGAGCGTGTAGTTGACCGTGTGGCTCGTGAATTGCGAATGCCCCGCCCACAACTGGCACAGCTCTTCGAGGTGGGTCTTGAGCATGTCGTCGCGGAACACCGCGGCGAGGTTGCCGGTAAGCGCGTCGAAATCGGCGGCTTCGAACTGCGTCAGCGTCTTCTGATTGACCTTGATCACGCGGATGCTGTGCGCGCAGTCGGCGACCCGGCTCGGCTCCGCGGCGAAATGCGCGCGCAGATCCGTGACGCCTTCGGCACGCCACGCGTCGAACAGCGCGCGCACGCCGCTGAAGTCTTCGAGCCAGAGCGAGACCGGCGCGAGTTCGAACATTTCGAAATCGTCGCCCGATGCGTCGCGGGGATTTGCTTCGGGGCGGCTGATTTGCCGGGCGGCGGGGGCGGAGGCGGGGTCGTGCGGGAGCATATCCAGCATGGGATTCTCGGGGTCGGAGTAGCCGCTATTCTAAGACGGATAGGCGTTGGGTAAAAACAAACGCGTACGAGGCATCGATTTTGCGCAGGCCGTTCGGCAAGCTACCGGCGCGGAGCCACTTCAGGCGTGGCCGTCCGGCAGCGCGTCTTTGAGTGCCTTGCTACACTGATCCGCTGTCGATTCCGTCCGCCAACCCGGTTAAAAAACGTCCCGTCATGAAGCCATCCCTGCTGGTTCTGATTTCCCTGAACGACACTAGCCGCGCCAGTATCGACGCGGCGTTCGAGGCCGTTCACGCCCCCGACAGCGCTCAGCGCGCCGCCGCGATCGCCGCGCACGGCGCGACGTTTCGCGCGGTGCTGACCAACGGCACGACCGGCCTGAACGCCGCGGAAATCGATCAGATGCCGCAACTCGAATTGCTCAGCGCACTGGGCGCGGGCTACGAAAACCTCGCCGTCGACCATGCCCGCTCGCGCGGGATCGTGGTCGTCAACGGCGCGGGCACCAACGATCATTGCGTGGCTGATCATGCGTTCGCGCTGCTGCTCGCGGTGGTGCGCGACGTGCCGCAACTCGACCAGGCGACTCGCGTGGGCGTCTGGCGCGACACTTTGCCCATGCGCCCGAACGTCTCCGGCAAGCGAATCGGCATTGTCGGTCTCGGCAATATCGGCGCGAAGGTCGCACGCCGGGGCGGCGGCTTCGACATGGAAGTCGGTTATCACAATCGCACGCCGCGTGAAGGTTCGCCGCTGCGTTACTTCGACAGCGTGACGGCGCTCGCGCAGTGGAGCGATTTCCTGGTGGTGGCGACGCCCGGCGGAGCGGGCACGCGTCATCTGATCGACGCCAAGGTGCTCGACGCGCTGGGTCCGCAAGGCTTCGTGGTCAACGTGTCGCGCGGCAGCGTGCTCGACACGGCGGCGCTCGCGCAGGCGCTGAGCGTGGGGACGATTGCCGGCGCGGCGCTCGACGTCTACGAAGGCGAGCCGCATCCGCCCGAGGCGTTGCTGGCGTTGCGCAACGTGGTGCTGACGCCGCATGTGGGCGGCCGGTCGCCGGAAGCGATCACGGCTTCGGTCGACAATTTCCTGAGCAACGCCAAACGGCATTTCGCGGGCGAGCCGGTGCTGACGCCGATCTGAACGCAGGCTGCAATCGGCGCGAAATCAATCTGAAGCCGATCCGCAGTCAATCTGAAGCCGATCCGACAGCTCAGCCGCATCATTGAAAGCCAAACCGAAACTATCGGCGCCGCGGATAGTTTCTCTCACGAATAGCGATTTCCCTTGTGGGGCCGCGGCGCATAGGATGGTCGATATTGGATCATCAGCGCTTCGATCATTCGAAGCCGCGACGGAGGCCCCGCATGGAACACCACGCCCGCACGCAGGACGAACGGCTCGAGATCAAGACCACCACCTGCTACATGTGCGCGTGCCGCTGCGGCATCCGCGTGCATCTGCGCGAAGGCGAGGTGCGCTACATCGACGGTAATCCCGAGCATCCGCTCAACCAGGGCGTGATCTGCGCGAAGGGCGCCTCGGGCATCATGAAGCAGTATTCCCCCGCGCGCCTGACCCAGCCGCTGATGCGCAAACCCGGCGCGGAGCGCGGCAGCGCGCAGTTCGAGCCGGTCACGTGGGAGCACGCGTTCGAGGTCCTCGAAAAGCGCCTCGGCGCGATTCGCGCCACCGACCCGAAGAAGTTCGCGCTCTTCACCGGCCGCGACCAGATGCAGGCGCTGACCGGCCTGTTCGCCAAGCAGTTCGGCACGCCCAATTATGCGGCGCACGGCGGCTTCTGCTCGTCCAACATGGCGGCCGGCATGATCTATACGATCGGCGGCTCGTTCTGGGAATTCGGCGGCCCGGATCTGGACAGCGCGAAGCTGTTCTTCATGATCGGCACCGCCGAAGACCATCATTCGAATCCGCTCAAGATCGCCATTTCGAAGTTCAAGCGTGCGGGCGGCCGCTTTATCGCGATCAATCCGATCCGCACCGGCTACGCCGCGATCGCCGACGAATGGGTGCCGATCAAACCCGGCACCGACGGCGCGTTGTTCATGGCGTTCCTGCACGAACTGATCGCCGCCGACGCCTGGGATCACGAGTTCGTGCAGCGCTACACCAACGCGGCCGAACTCGTCGACCTCGACGAAAGCAGCGCCAACTTCGGCCTGTTCGTGCGCGATCCGCAGCGGCCGGCCGGCAATCCGCTGTTTCCGCAGAATCATCTGTGGTGGGACGCCGCTGCCGGGCGCGCGGTGCCGCATCACGCGCCGGGTGTGACGCCCGCGCTCGACGGCCGTTACACGCTCGAGGACGGCACGCCGGTCACGCCGTCGTTCGCGTTGCTGCGCGAACGCGTGGCCGCCTGCACGCCGGAATGGGCTGCTGGTATTACGGGCATCGCGGCGGACACGATTCGCCGTCTCGCCGGCGAGATGATCCAGGTGAGCCGCGACCATCGCATCACGCTGCCGATCCGCTGGACCGACGCCTGGGGCGAAACGCACGAAACGGTCACCGGCAACCCGGTCGCTTTTCACGCCATGCGCGGGCTCGCGGCGCATTCGAACGGCTTCCAGTCGATCCGCGCGCTGGCCGTGCTGATGTCGCTGCTCGGTACGATCGACCGGCCCGGCGGTTTTCGCCACAAGTCGCCGTTTCCGCGCGCGGTGCCGCCGTCCGCGAAACCGCCGAACAGCCCCGACGCCGTCAAGCCGAATACGCCGCTCGCCACGGGTCCACTCGGCTGGCCGGCCGCGCCCGAAGACCTGTTTATCGACGAGCAGGGCGGCCCGGTGCGGATCGACAAGGCGTTCTCGTGGGAATACCCGCTCGCCGTGCATGGCCTGATGCATAGCGTGATCACCAACGCGTGGCGCGGCGACCCGTATCCGATCGACACGCTGATGATTTTCATGGCCAACATGGCGTGGAATTCGTCGATGAATACGATGAAAGTGCGCGAGATGCTGGTCGACAAGCACGCGGACGGCGAGTACAAGATTCCGTTTTTGGTGGTGTGCGACGCGTTCCAGTCGGAGATGACCGCGTTCGCCGATCTGATCCTGCCGGACACGACCTATCTGGAACGCCACGACGCGATGTCGATGCTTGACCGGCCGATCTCCGAATTCGATGGTCCGGTGGATTCGGTACGCGTACCGGTCGTGCCGCCAACCGGCGAGTGCAAACCGTTCCAGGAAGTGCTGATCGAACTCGCTTCACGCCTGAAATTTCCGGCTTTTACGAGTGCCGACGGCACGCGGCGGTTTCGCGACTATCCCGACTTCGTGGTCAATTTCACGACCACGCCGGAGTCCGGCGTCGGCTTTCTGATCGGCTGGCGCGGCAAGGACGGCGACAAGGCGCTGGTGGGCGAGCCGAATCCGAACCAATGGGAGCAGTACGCGAAGAACAACTGCGTGTTCCATTACCGCTTGCCCGAAGACATGCAGTACATGCGCAACTGCAATGGACCGTATCTCGACTGGGCCGTGAAGAAGGGCTTCCGCAAATTCAACGAGCCGATCCTGATCCAGTTGTACTCCGACGTGATGCAGAAATTCCGGCTCGCCGCCCAAGGCCGCACGAGCGGCCGGCAGCCACCGGACCATCTGCGCGCGCGCGTCGAAACGTATTTCGATCCGCTGCCGTTCTGGTACGCGCCGCTGGAAAGCGCCGCGACGGATCTCGAACGTTTCCCGCTGGCCGCCGTGACGCAGCGTCCCATGGCGATGTACCACTCGTGGGATTCGCAGAACGCCTGGCTGCGGCAGATTCATGGCGAGAACTATCTGTACATGAATCCGCTGATGGCCGCCGAAAACGGTATTACCGACGGTAGCTGGATCTACGCCGAGTCGCAGTGGGGCCGCGTGCGCTGCATGGCGCGTTTTAGCGAAACGGTCGAGCCGGGCACCGTGTGGACGTGGAATGCGATCGGCAAGGCGGCGGGCGCGTGGAATCTTTCTGCCGACGCGAACGAATCGCAGCGCGGCTTCCTGCTCAATCACCTGATCACCGATGAATTGCCGGCTGGCGACGACACCGCCTCACGCTTCTCGAACTCGGATCCGATCACGGGGCAGGCCGCCTGGTACGACGTGCGGGTGCGGCTTTATCCGGCGGAAGCGGATGCGCGACACACGCTGCCGCAATTCGCGACGATGCCGCCGTTGCCCGGTTCGAACGGCGTGATTTCACGCATCGTGCAGACCTATTTCGCGGGACGCGGGGAGTTCGCGGCGCGATTGCGCGGAGCGAACGGACGGAAGTGACCGGCCGCTAGTAATCCGCGCGGCTGGCGAGGAGCGCGGGAGCGGACCGGCAAGCAGCGGAATACAAGCAGCGAAAGACGAGCAGCGAAAGACAGCAGCGAAGGAGCCTTTGATGACACAGATGGCATTGGTGATCGACCTGAACGTCTGCGTGGGTTGCCACGCTTGCGTGACGAGTTGCAAGGAGTGGAACACGTCGGGCGAATCGGGCAGTCTCGCGGATCTGAATCCGTACGACTCGGACCCGTCCGGCACCTTCTTCAACCGGGTCCAGAGCTTCGAGGCGGGCAGCTTTCCGAACGCCGAGACGATCCATTTTCCGAAGTCGTGCCTGCACTGCGAGGACCCGCCCTGCGTGCCGGTCTGTCCGACCGGTGCGAGCTATAAGCGTAAGGAAGACGGGCTCGTGCTGGTGGACTTCGACCGCTGTATCGGCTGCAAGTACTGCGCGTGGGCGTGTCCGTACGGCGCGCGTGAACTCGACGAATCGCGCAAGGAGATGACCAAGTGCACGCTGTGCGTCGATCGGATTCACGACGAGAATCTCTCCGAACGCGATCGTCAGCCGGCTTGTGTGCTGGCTTGCCCGACCTCCGCGCGGCTGTTCGGCGACATTCACGACCCGGAGTCGGTGGTGTCGAAAGCGATCGAGGAACGCGGCGGCTATCAGTTGATGCCCGAGTGGAACACGCGGCCCGCAAATCACTATTTGCCGCGCGTGCCGACCGAGGCCGCCGGCTGCGGCAGCGGCGCGTGCTCGTGCAAATCGACGGGATCGGCGACGGACTCGACGGACGCCACGCAGGCGCCGGCTTCGCTCGACGCGCAACTCGAGCGCGGTGAATTGCATCTCGCGTCGATGGCGACGCGCATCTAAAAATCCAAGGGGACCTCGCGATGAATCCGGCTTTCTCTGTCGTCTTCCTCACCACCTTGAGCGGCGCGGCTCAAGGGCTGCTGATCGCACTCGTCGGCGTGGAGAGCGCCGCGCAACTGGGGCTGATCGCGTCGCCCGGCGCGGCGTTCTATATCACCGGCGCGGGCGTGTCGGTGATGCTCGGGGGGCTTGGGCTGATCGCGTCGTTTTTCCATCTGGGGCATCCGGAACGCGCCTGGCGTGCGATCGCGATGTGGCGCACCTCGTGGCTGTCGCGTGAATGTTTGTGCCTGCCGGCGTTTCTCGCCTGCGTGTTTTTCTACGGCGTCGCGCATTGGCTGGGCTCGCCGTGGTCGCTCGCGATCGGTTGGCTCGGCGTGCTGGCGAGCGCCGCGCTGTTCGTCTGCACGGCGATGATTTACGCATGTCTGCGCTTTCTGCAGGAGTGGGCCACGCCGCTCACGTTGGTCAATTTCGCGTTGCTGGGGTGCGCGTCCGGCTTCACGCTGGCTACCGCGTTGAGCGCGTGGTTCGTGCCGGCGCCGACCGGTGGGCTCGCGTTGTGTGCCTGCGTGCTGACGCTGGCCGGTTGTGCGAGCCGCTCGGCGTCGCTGGTGCGCAATGCGCGCTTGCGGCCAAAGTCGACGGTGCAGAGCGCTACGGGCATTCACAATCCGAAGCTGGTGCAGGTGTCGCGTGGCTTCACCGCCGGCGCGTTCAATCTGCGTGAGTTTTTCCACGGCAAATCGGCGGGCACGTTGCGCGGAATCAAATGGGGTTTTCTGGCGACGGCGTTCGTCGCGCCGGTCGTGTTGATCGCGTTGGGTGCGAGCTTGCGTTCGATCGGCGGGTCGCTGAGTCTGCTGGCCGCCGCGTGTCTGGTGCAGTACGCGGGGCTGGTCGCGGAACGCTGGTTTTTCTTCGCCGAAGCGAAGCATCCGCAGAATCTGTATTACGCGCGGGTGGGGTGAGCGGGGAGCCGCGCAGCTACGACACGCCAGCCAGGCGACGCGTTTACTTCCCGGCGCGCGCTGTTCGACGGCGCGGCGCAGCCACGGTCTTCGCGGCGGTAGATGCCGCAGCAACTGGCGCGGCCGGCACCTTTGCCTTTTTGGCCGCCCGGACCGGTTTCGTACTCGCACTATTGGCCAGCGACACGAACACCGAATGGTCGTCGTCGAACAACTGAAGCGTGCCGACCGAAATCAGCTCCGCGACACCGTCGCCGAGGTTGGTCACGCGATGCTGCTGCTGCGCGTCGAAATGCAGCGAGTCGCCTGAGCCCAGCAGATATTCCTTCTTGCCGACCGCATAGCTCACCTGTCCCGAGAGCACAAAGACGAACTCGTCGCCGCCATGCGCGACCCATTCGGAGCGGTATCCCTCCAGCAACTGCACCTTGACGGCGTTCAGCAGGCTGCCATTGAAGGTGGTGGAGAGTCGTTCGTAGCGCTGCTGGGTGTCGTCGAGCGAATAGGATTCGCGGGCGCCCTGATGCGAATCCGGCTGCTCCTGACGCGGTTGATCGACCAGCACGCCGAGCGGCACGTTCAGCGCCTTGGCGACATTGACGAGCGACGAAATCGAAATCCCCGTCAGATTGCGCTCGACCTGCGACATGAAGCCGATCGACAGGTTCGCTGCCGACGCCACTTCCAGAAGCGTCATTCTGGCTTCCCGGCGCAAGCGGCGAATGCGCTGGCCGATGTGCATGATGTCGGAATCCATGAAGCTCCTTCAAAGCGGCGATATAGACAAAGCATGCGGAAAATGTCGCGGCGTCGCCGGCGTTTCACTTCCGGGAAATCGCACGAAGCACAACCGTCCGGTCGACAATGCAGGCCGCATTGTAGCGCGCCGAATTCGCCGTTTCGTCCGACAATGCCAGCGGTGTGGCGGTTTCCAACCGCCTGCCAGGCGGGGCAGCAGCGCAATTTCACCTTAACCGCAATGCGTGACACTGCCTGAATTCCAGCATGGGCGCGCCTTTCCGCTTCCTTTCGCTTAATCCCAGGTTCGTTTGAGAATTTTAGTAGGAGTAAAATTTAAGCTTGACGCAATTTTTAGCTCAAGGTAATTTTGAAAAGCGGTCCCGGCCGTTGCGTGCGCCTGATCGATAAACAAAACATGGGCATCCGATGATAGATCGACTGAAATACAGCTTCTCCAGCCTCGCGCGCTATGACGCCGCCGTCGCCGATACGCACGCCGGGCTCTCGCGACTCATGCAGCAGCGCGGCCTCGATGCGCTGCTGGTCACGTCGCAGGACGAATTCGTCAGCGAGTATTTGCCGCGCTGTAACGACCCGCGTTACGCGCTGTCCGCGTTCGACGGTTCGACCGGCAACGGCGTGTTTCTGTCGGAAGCGGTCGCGCTCGAACTCGGTCTGCCGCAATTCCTGTTGTTCGTCGATGGCCGCTACCATCTGCAGGCCGATCTGCAATGCGATCCGCAACGGGTGCAGGTGCAGAAGCTGGCGTTGGGCGTGTCGATGTGGAATGCCATCGCCGACTGGCTGATCGCGCATTCGGCACGCGTCAACGCCGTGGGCTACGACGCGCTGCGGATGAGCGTCGCGCAACGCGAAGGCATGCTCGAAGCGACCGCGCAGGCCAATCTCGTGTGGACCGGCCTGACCGGCCGCGAAGTGGACAGCGCGATCGATTTGCCCGGCTGGAAGGTGGATCGTCCGATCTTCGAGTTGCCGCAGTCGATGACCGGATCGAGCGTCGCGCAAAACATCGCGACGCTGAATCAGCGCGTTCACGCGCGGTTAGGTGGAGCGCAGCCAGCCACCTGCTTCCTGACCTGCGTGGCGGACGACATCAGCTTTCTGCTGAACAGCCGCGGCTATCACCTGCCTAATGCGTCGTCGCATCTGGGTTTTCTGTTCGTGATCGGCGAGCACGTCGTGCTGTTTCTGCCGGAAGGATGCGATCAGTGTCCGGTGGAATTGCGCACGTATCCGTCGCTGCGTGTGGTCCGTCGCGATCGGGACGAACTGGCGCGCGTGTTGGGCGAGTTCGAGGTACAGCAGGTGTGCTACAGCGCCGAGGCGGTCAACTGCGCGCTGCCCGACGCGGTGCGCCGTATCTGGCCGGCGGCCACGCATACGGATTTCAGCCCGGTCGAATCGATGCGGGTCGGCAAGACGCCCGAAGTGCTGGACCAGTTCCGCGACGCGTTCGCGCGCAGTTCGGCGGCGATTGCCGAGACCATGCGGTGGACCAAGTCGGGCGATGGACAACGCCGCTCCGAATACGACCTCGCGCGCACGATCAACGACGCTTATGGTGCGCGTGGCGCCGTCGGGCTGTCGTTCACGTCGATCGCGGCGAACGGCGCGAACAGCGCGTCGGCGCATTACTCGGCGGCCAGCGCCGAGGTCGATCTGCAGGAGGGCGAGTTGGTGCTGCTGGATAGCGGCGCGTACTACGAAAGCGGCTTCGCGACCGATTGCACGCGCGTCGTATTGCGCAAAACCGATCCGCAGACCCGGGCGCGACCGTGGCAGAAAGAGATCTACACGGTCGCGTTGAAGGCGTGCATCAAAGGTCTGGTCACGCAGTTTCCCGCCGACACGACCGGCGCGGAAGTCGACGCCGCCGTGCGCGCGGTCTGTCAGCAGCACGGCTACGATTTCGGGCACGGCACCGGGCACGGCGTCGGCATTCACGTTCATGAAAGCGGCGTGCGCTTCGCGCCTGGGGCGACGTACGGTCTCGTGCCCGGCGCCGTGATTTCGGTCGAACCGGGCATCTATCTGCCGGGCAAGGGCGGCGTCCGGATCGAGAACATCGTGATCATTCATCCGAGCGCTACGCAAGCCGGCAAGATGGAATTCGAGAACATCGTGGCCGTCGGTTACGACTGGGATTTGATCGACCTCGATCTGCTCGACGAAAGCGAGCGGGACTATCTGCGTGACTATGAGCGGCTGTGTGCCGAGCGCGGCACGAGTGTCACGGCGTGCCCGTTGCTGTAGGCCAGTCTTTCAGGCGGCCTTGCGTCGCATTTGGCCGACGGACAGCCACAGCGCGGACACCAGAAAATAGATCGCGCCCACCGCCGCGTACGCCGCCACTCTGGAGATAACCGGCGGCGTGGCCGTGTGAGCTTGCACGATAAAGAACGTGCCTGCGATCGCCGACTGCGCGCCGCTCAAAATCATGGCCCACTGCGCGCCGAATTGTTTCCAGCGGCGCGCTGCCGTGCCGAGTTGAAGCAGTCCGGCAAGTATCGCCCAAATCCCAAACACGCCCAGCACCCAGCTCGTGTCGACGCTCAAGGCAACGACCACCGCGGTCGTCGTCAGGATACTGATGACGACATTGATTGCCTGAGTACGGCTTTCGGCCATTCCGCCCGTGCGCGACATGTCGATGTAATTAGCCAGCGCATCCCATGCCGGATAGACGACCAGCAGCGCGGCGACGGCCTCCGGGGAATGCTGTCCGAGGGAGAAAGCAAGCGCGACCCAGGCAACGGAAAACGCTGCCCGAATGAAGTAATACTGCGTGAGCCACCGTTCTTCGCGAGCACGTGTGGGATCGGTGCGGCGATCGTTCATTGCAACTCCTTCTGGATTGTCGACGACCGGAGTCGTCGATAGATTCTGGGCGCCTGGTCGGCCGACAACGCCAGGCGGTTGCCCGCGCAGCGTGCGTCGGCCGCATGACTTACATCGGGGGCGCGACGCCGTCCTTTTCGACGACGACGAAGTTACCGTCGTAAGCGCCGTCTTTCCCATGAATCGCCACCACGAAGACCTGCTTGCCTGCCTTCAGATCGTCGCGCGTTGCGGGAATGAGCGTGACGACCGGCGCGTTGGCCGGCACGTTGATGACGTTGGTGCCGCCCTTGTACGACAGTTTCAGATCGCGGCCGCTGGTGCCTTGCACCACGGTGTCGACGTTGGCGTTTGTCATCGACGTGTTGGCGCCGAGGTCCCAGGCATAGTGTCCCTCTCCCGTACCGCGCGCGGCTTCGGGGAACACCAGCACCTCTTTGGCGACCAGCTTGCCGTCCGGTCCGGGCGTTGCGGCGGCGCCGACGTAGGAGCCGGGCTTGATGTCCGAAAGCTGGACGGCCTTCACGGCGTTCAGGTGCGTCGAGTCCTTCATCTGGATCGTGACGGTGTCGCCGCTGCGGCGGTGTACCTGCAGCGTGTTGCCCGAGAACGACTCGATCGCGCCTCGGATCCGTTCGGGCTTGTCGGTGGACGATTGAGCGAAGGCCGTTCCGGCGAGCGTCAGCGCCAGGGTGGAAATAGCGAGTTTGAGGCGAATCGACATGAATGCTCCGTGTGTGCAGTAGTGGTGTGAAACTTGAGGTTGAAGCTGGACGTTGAGGCTTGACGTTGAATCTTGATGTTGAAGCTTGGCGTGAGTGAAAACTTGCGGCGCCGGCTCAGGAACCTCCGAACCAGTTGTACCCCTGGTTTTCCCAATATCCGCCGGGAAACTCGTTGGTGATCGTGATCGCCACGATGTGTTTCGGGTTCTTGTAGCCGAGCTTGGTCGGCATCCGAAGCTTCATCGGGAAGCCATAGCGCGCGGGCAGAATGTTGCCGTCGTAGGTCAACGTGAGCTGGGTCTGCGGATGCAGTGCCGTGGGCATGTCGATGCTGGTCCAGTAGTCGTCGGCGCAATGCAAGGCGACATACTTCGCCGTCGTATCCGCTTCGACCAGCGCGAGGAAATCGGAAAATCGCACGCCGCCCCATTTCCCTATGGCGCTCCAGCCTTCAATGCAGATGTGCCGGGTGACCTGGCTTTGTTGCGGCAACGCGCGCAGTTCGGCGAGCGTCCAGCGAGCTTTGCCTTTGACCCGTCCTTTCAACTCGAGACGATAGGCCTGAGGATCGACGACCGGCACCTGATCGATGTCGTAGTACGCGTTGAATGGAAATGGCCGCGTGATCATCGACTCGGGGTAAGTCGGCGCGAGCTCGCGCGGGTCGAACAGGCGTGCCTGGGCGTCGTCGTTGAAGGCGGAGACTCTGCGCAGCATCGTCTCGACCGATTTGTCGGTCTTCAGGTCGCAACCCGACAGCAGCATCAAACCGCCGAGCGTGAGGATTCTTTTACCCAGCAAGCGTCGTGCGGAGGATTGAAGTTCACCTCGTGCATCCTTGACGATGGAAGCCGCGTCGGGTCGATATGCCGGAGCGGGCATAGCGCCGCGTTTTGGGGAGTTCATGTTTAGCGGCCTCGAATGATCGTCAGCAAGGAACGTGGAACGAGGGCGACCATGGTTACGTGCACGATCAGAAATCCGACGAGTCCGCTCATGGCGACAAAATGGACGACGCGCGCGTTATCGAAGCCACCCATCAGCGTGCGCAGAAGCGGGAATTGCACGGGTTTCCATACCGTCAGACCCGACAGAACGACAAGTGCGATGTCGGCAAGCACGGCAAGGTAAGCCAACTTCTGGACGGCGTTGTACTGGGTCGGATCAGCGTGCGCCAGCTTGCCTCGCATGGCGGCAAGCAGATCCGAGCCGACGGCGCGAAGCGTGACCGGAAACAGCTTCGTGCGCAGGCGTCCCGTCGCGATGCTCAGCCCCAGATACGCAACAAAGTTAATGACGAGGATCCACATGATCGCGAAGTGCCAGAGCAGCGCACCTCCTAGCCAACTGCCCAGCGTGATGGCGGCGGGAAACCTGAGGCTCGGGAAAATTGGCGACGCGTTGTAGATCTGCCAGCCGCTCATGCACATCGCAATCACGGAGGCGGCATTGAGCCAGTGAAAAATGCGGACGTAAGCGGGATGGGCAAGCGTGCTGTTCATGGGAGCATTGGGCATCGGGTTGTCCGCGTGACGGCGTGTTGGCGCAGGAAGGAGGCCGTCTCGGGCGACTCGATCGATGGGCTTCGGTTCGGTGTGAGAATCGCATCCGGCGCAGGTTGACGCCATCGGTCGAATGACCGATCCCCGGGGTAGGGAGGTGGTGAGGTGGGGTTTCGGTTTGTTGCGCCCGCTGCGTCACTGGCGTGCCGCAGGGCTTCGGCGAGCGGCTTGCGCTGACTGGGATCAGCGCTGCCGGTCGTTTTATCTGATAACTACCGCGCAACAACCGCGCGATGCGTCACGCAGCATTGCGCGGCCGCTGCCGTCAACTTCGAATGGCGCGCGGCCGCATGGCCCGCTTTCACCCGCACGCGCCGACCTCGCCGCAGGCCGTGCAAAAGTCGCAGCCGTCCTTGCGAATCACCGCATTCGCGCCGCACGACCCGCATTTGCGTCCGAGCATGGTCTGCAGTCCGAGCACGCCGCCGGCCTGCGCCGACGTGGCGGCATCATCGCCATCGTCGGGATTCGGCCGGATGCCGAAGTCCGCCGACAGCGCCGTCTCCGCCTTCATCTGCCCGCGCGGCAAACGCGCCAGCCTACGCGACGGCACCTGATTGCCCTCGGCGTCGAGAAAGCCGCGTCGGTGCAGAATCTGCTGGATCGCGAACGCGAGCGCGGCCACTTCCGAATCGTGCCAGCGCGGCGTGCGATGACCGTCGAGCCGCTGCACGTCGCCGAGCCGCACCTGTCCGCGATCCCACGACACCTTGCGCATATCCTGCAGATTGCGCGCGACGAACCCGCCGCGCGCGGCGAGCGACAGCGAGCGCATGGTCGCCGTGATCCATTGCTGCGATTCGTCGCGCTGGCCGGTCGGAATAAAGAACTCAATCGGACGCTCGATGCTGACCTCTTCGCCGCCCAGCCGCCCCGTGACTTCGATAAACGACACCGCCACATACAGCGATTTCTTGCCGGCCTGGGTCAGATATTCGACCTTCTCGATGATCGCCGGCAGTTCGCCTTTGGGCCGATGATCGATCGCGATTCGCAGCGGATCCTGATCGTTGTCGGCCAGCGAGTCTTCCGCTTGCGCCGGCGGCGGGCTCACGCTGAGCACCGCGCCGAGCGTTTCGTTCGGGCGATACGTGGCGAGGCCTTTTAGGCCGTTTTTCCAGGCGTCGAAATAGAGGCTTTCGAACGCGTCGAACGGATAGTCGGCGGGCACGTTGACGGTCTTCGAGATCGAGGTATCCACATACGGTTGCACGGCCGCCATCATGTCGAGATGGTCGCGCGCCGACATCTCGAGCGCGCTGACGAAGTAATCCGGCAGCTTGCCGACATCGCCGCCCAACTCGCGATACAGCCGGTACGCGTAGTCTTCCACGTCGAACGATTCACGGCCGCCGTCGGCCATCACCTTCATGCGCGTGTAGGTCCACGAGAAGGCCGGCTCGATGCCGTTCGACGCGTTGTCCGCGAACGCGAGGCTCACCGTGCCGGTCGGCGCGATGGACAGCAGATGGCTGTTGCGGATGCCGTCGCGGCGAATCGCCGCCTTGAGGTCGTCGGGCAGGCGCGACGCGAAAGTGCCCGCTTCCAGATAGCGGCCGGCGTCAAACAGCGGAAACGCGCCGCGCTCGCGCGCCAGTTCCACCGACGCGCGATACGCTTCGTCGCGCATCAGCCGCGCGATCCGCACCGCGAAGTCGCGGCCGGCCTGCGAGTTGTAGCGCAGGCCGAGCATCACGAGCGTGTCGCCGAGACCGGTGAAGCCGACGCCGATGCGCCGCTTCGCGTGCGACTCGTCGTATTGCTGCGGCAGCGGCCACAGCGTGACGTCGAGCACGTCGTCGAGAAAGCGCACCTGAGTGCGGGTGCGCTGGGCGAGGCCGTCCCAGTCGAACGACGGCGCGCCGCCTTTCATCTGCGCGAACGGCTCGATCACGAAGCGCGTCAGGTTGAGCGGCCCGAGGTTGCAGCAGCCGTACGCGGGCAACGGTTGTTCGCCGCACGGATTGGTCGCGCGGATGGTTTCGACCGCGCGCAGGTTGTTGTCCTCGTTCATCCGCGAAATGAACACGATGCCGGGTTCCGCGACGTCGTACGTGGAGCGCATGATGCGCTCCCAGATCGCGCGCGCCGGGCGTTCGCTGTAGACCCACAGGCCGTCGTCGCGCTGCCGCATGTCGTTGGCCGCGCGTAGCGCCGGCGACGGTTCGCCGCGATGCACGAGCTGCCAGGGCTGATCGGCTTCGACCGCGCGCATGAAGGCGTCGGTGACGCCGACCGACACGTTGAAGTTGTTCCAGCGGCCTTTCGAATGCTTGGCCTCGATGAATTCGAGCAGGTCGGGGTGGTCGCAGTCGAGCACGGCCATCTGCGCGCCGCGCCGCGAACCGGCGCTTTCGACGGTGCGACAGGACGCGTCGAACACATCCATATAACTGCACGGCCCGGACGCCGATGAACTGGTGCTGTGAACCCGCGCGCCCTTGGGGCGGATTGCCGAGAAGTTATAGCCGACGCCGCCGCCGCGGCGCATGGTTTCGGCCGCCTGCAGCAACGCGACGTAGATGCCGGGCAGGCCCTGTTCGTCGACGCCCTGAATCGCGTCGCCGACCGGCTGCACGAAGCAGTTGATCAGCGTGGCGGCAATGCCGGTGCCGGCCGCGCTCATGATGCGGCCCGCGCCAAGTGCGCCGTGCCGCAGATTGTCGACAAAGCGCGCTTCTACGGATTCACGTAGCGCTTCCGGCTCGGCCCGGGCGACGCCGTGGGCGACGCGTTGGAATACGTCGTCGGCCGATTGCTCGTCGCCTTTCGCGTATTTTTCAAGCAGGACGTCGACGGAGAACTGTTGCGGTGCGACGAGCGGGGCCGGGGCGGCCGATGCGGTGCGGGTGTCCGGCGTGTCTTCTGCCATGGTATGCCCTCGGACGGCGCCGCAAGACACGCGGCGCGGTGGGTGGAAATGCGAGGGTCACGATAGCCGGACAGCGAAGCCGGCGCGGTGACGTGGCGCAATCTCCTGCACCTTAGCTCAGCGCGCGAGGGGCCGCAATCGGAAGGGTTTTTGCATCGCGGGATGACACGTGGCGCTTGAGGGGCGCGCTATGCAACGGGTCTTGTGGTGGGGCGACCGGAAACGGAAAACTTCAGGCTTCGGCGAATTCACCTAGCAGTTCGGCGCAAATCATCGCCGATGCATTCGCGGGCGCTGGCCGCTCGGCCGGTTTGAACACCGCGTCGCCGCGGCGGATCTTGCGGCGCGACACCGCGCAGGTGCCGGACGTGTGCGCCGACCGGCGGCGCCAGCGCTGCTCGCCATAATGACATTTCCCCGGTTCGACCCAACGGATCACCAGCGTCGTATCGGAGCGTTCGAGAATTTCGATGCGCACGCCATTGGTACCGTCAAGGGGGATGGACTCTAAGGTCATCATCATCGGCTCCGTATTGTGGTGTGCCGAATGTAGTCCTGCGCGGGCTAGATAGCCATTGTGTCCGAGTTGAAACACTGTTCTCGAAATAGCAACAATGAAACTTGACATTCACATCTGCCCGTCACGGCGGGGTTTTACGGGCCCGATGACAGCAATTTGGAGATAAGGCGGATTTTTGCAACGCAGTGTTGTTCGTAGCGCGACGAGAGTCCCGCCCGTTAAGGCCGACGGCGCTTCCTTTAAGATGTCGTTATCGATGAGCGACCGTGGCATGCCAGTGTAGCGGTTCTGGTTTTTTCCGGTCGGCTCGCGCGCACCTGGGGAAAATCGCCTTGGGTCGCGCATCCACGCTTTGATAAAACCACCAGAGATCACATGAATTCACGCCCGCCCGTCACGCCACCCGAATCGCCACCCGTCACACCACCCGAATCGCCGACCTCGCCCGAGCGTCTGAAAAAGCAGCGAACCGCGTCGCTCCTGCTGTACATCGGATTGGTGCTGCTGGCGTTGTGGGTCGTGCGCGATTTCATCGCGGTGGCCGCCTGGGCGAGCGTGCTGGCCATCGCGCTGTGGCCGCTTCTGCGCAAGATCGAGGGACACCGCTGGTTCAGCGGCCGCACGACCTTGATCGCCGCGGTGTTGACGCTCGCGATCGCGTTGCTGGTGGTGCTGCCGGTCGGCGTCGGGATCGCGCAGGCGTTGCGCGAGGCGCACGACATGACCGACTGGTTCAAGACCGTGCAGGAAAACGGCATTGCGTTGCCGGACTTCGTTCAGCATCTGCCGTTCGGCGTGCAACAGATTTCCGCGTGGTGGCAAGCCAACCTCGCGCAGCCGCTACGCGATTCGGCGGCGATGAAGGGCTTGCACAGCACCACCGTGATGACGCTCGGCCGCCATTTCGGGGCGCGCGCGGTGCATGCGCTGATGGTGTTCGCGTTCATGCTCGTCACGCTGTTCGTGATTTTTCAGGCGGGGCCGCGCTTGTCGGGGTCGCTCTCCACCGGCATGCGGCGCGGTTTCGGCGAGGCCGGCGCGCAGCTTCTGCAACGCATGGCCACGGCCGTGCGCGGCACGGTGTCGGGACTGGTGGTGGTCGGACTCGGCGAAGGCGCGTTGCTGGGCGTGGCTTATGCGGTGACCGGCTTGCCGCATGTCGCGTTGCTCGCGGTGATCACCGCGATTGCCGCGATGCTGCCGTTTTGCGCGCCGCTGACGTTCGGGCTCGCGGCGTTGTGGCTGCTGTCGCAAGGGTCGGTGGCGTCGGCCATCGGGCTCGCGGTGTTCGGCTCGGTGGTGGTGTTCGTCGCCGAGCATTTCGTGCGGCCGGTGCTGATCGGTAACTCGACGCGCCTGCCGTTCCTGCTCGTGCTGTTCGGCATTCTCGGCGGCGCAGAAACCTTCGGTCTGCTGGGCATTTTTATCGGTCCGGCGTTGATGACCGTCCTGATGGTGTTGTGGACCGACCTTGTGCAATAGTTGCACGCGAATTTCAGGTCGGTTTCAAGGGCGGCCGGTCGAGGGGTGATCCAGCGGTTGTGGTGGCGTTGGCGTTGGTGTCGGCGTTTGCGTCTTCACGCAGCCCAGCGTGTATTTCAGCGCGGCTGGCAGCAGCGCGCTCCAGACATCCCACGTGTGGGCGCCGTCGATGATACGCAGCGCCGCCGGATTGCCCGCCAGCCGCAGATGCGTGTACAGCGACGACGCATCGGCCTGGATCGCGAGATCGTCGTCACCGGCGGCAATGAACATCGGCAGACGATACGGTCGGCTCATATAGCGGTCCCACTGCGCCGGATAGTTGAGCTCATGCCAGATGCGCGGATCGAATTCGCGCTCGCCGAATACCCCCACACGCCGCGCCGCCGACGCGCGCGGCGGTTCGTTCGGGTAGATCGCGGGGCTCAGCAGCATCGCGCCGCAAAAGCGTTCCGGCTGCGTCAGCGCGTAACGCAGCGCGCCGAAGCCACCCATCGACACACCGCCGATCATGCGGCCGCCGCGCTGCGTCGACACCGCGTAGCGCGATTCGATCTCGGGCAGCAGATCGTCGAAGAACGCCGTCTCCATCTTCTCCTTGCGATCGACGTACCAGTCGGTGCCGCCTTGCGGCATCACGATCGCGACCGCCGGCATGTCCTTGTGGTCGATCAGCGCGTCGGCGGCGCTTTGCAGATGGCCTTGGGTGAGCCAGTCGTTGGCGTCGCCGTTATTGCCGTGCAGGAGATAGAGCACCGGAATGCGGGCGGCGTCGTGACGATAGCCGGTCGGCAGATAGATGGTGTACGACCAGTCGCGGCCGAGCGCGTCGGCATGGAAGCTGCGGCTGATCACGGTGCTGGCGCAAGCCGCGCCGTGAGCGATGACGCACAGCGCAACGAGTGCGGAGTGTAGGAATGGACGCATGTGAGAGTAGGAGGCCGCCGCGCGGGTCGCGGGCGGCGTCATGCTAACAGGATCGGCGGTGGAGATTGAAGCGATACGAACTCAGCGCGGACAACGGACGAGACCGCGAACGCCTGGATCAAGGCGCGCTGCCCGCGCGCCACTCAAGGCGAGGTGCGAAGCCGTGCGCCGACCAGCCGCGAAGCGAGCCGCTTGAACGGCTTTTCCCCGAGCGCGACGGCCAGCAGCGCACCGACCGCGACGGCATCGGCGAGCAGGCCGAGCGGGTAGTTGAGATAACCGTCGGTGGCCGCATACAGCACCGAATCGACCACCAGCGAAATCACCGCGCCGGCGATAAAGCACAGCAGCCCCTTGCGGCCGATCACGCCGACCCACGGCAGCCATTGCGCGAGTTTCCTGGCCCAGCCGAGCTGAATCAGATTCGCGACGAGCCATGCAATCGCCAGAAAATTAACCGCGCGCAGATAGGAGAGGTTCTGCTTGAGACTGCCGTCGAGCGGTTCGAGCTCGATAAACAGCTTGTAGTAAGCCGCGGCCGCCACCACGGCGAACGCCAGCACGCTGACCAGCCAGCCGAGCCGGTGCGCGCTGATGCGCTGATATACCGGCTGGCAGCGGGCCAGCACGCCGAGCACGAACAGCAACTGCCAGGCGAACGGGTTGAAGTCCCAATGCATGTCCGGCGCGGCGGGCAAATACGCGGTGATCGCCGGGGCGCCGGCCCACAGCGCGACGCTGCCGGCCAGCAGCCACCACGGCTTGCTGCGCGCGAGCGGCAGGATCATCGGCACCAGCGCCGCGAAGAACGCGTACATCGGCAGCACGGAGGCGAGATACGGCTGGCGGCGGAACAGCAGGATGTCGCGCAACGCGGCGACGGGGGCGTCCATCAGATCGTCCAGGTCGGTGGTGGCGAGATTCGGGCCGTCGATGCTGAACGCCGTCAGCACCGCGCTGACCAGCAGCATCAGCGCGGCGGTGATCAGGAACGCCCGGTAGATTTCCAGCGAACGCCGCAGGAAGCGGCCGCGCGCGATCGTCTCATTGCGCCGTTCGGCCAGCGCCGCGTAGGCCGTGGCGGTGGCGAAGCCGCCCAGGAACACGAAGACTTCGGCGGCATCGCACAACGCGTAAGCGTGCAGCGTGACGCGCGACAGAATGCTGCCGCCGATATGGTCGACGACGATGATCAGCAGAACCAGTCCGCGGAAAAAGTCGAGCTCGATCAGACGGGATTGCGATGCTTGCATGGTGTGACGCCAAAAGCAGCCTCATGGGACGGCGCGCTGGCTCAGCGCGGCAAACGTCTCACGTGACTTTGGAAATAGGGGCGAGCTGCGGCGGATGCACGATCTACGCGCTCGGCGTCGCCGTTTTCAACCGGGCGGCCTGGGGCAGGCTCGATTGCAGAGGGCAGTAAAAATGACCCATGTGACGACGCTGAGTTCCGCTGCAGCGCCGCGAAAGCTTTCGATTATATTTCTTTCCGTGACAAGGACCCGGCGAGCCGGGCAGCGCGCCGGGCGCGAAACGCAGCTCAAAACCGGGCTGGACTTCAGTCAGGGCGGCGCGCTGCCGTCTACCTGAATGAGCGCCGCGATAAAAGGGGCGCTTGCACGAAGTGGAGATTTCGCAACAATTTGAGATATCGACGTGACACCCGATGGACGTCCAGCTAACGGCGTGTGAGGATTTCCTGAAGGCGCACAGGGGCCGGTGAAAGCCCTGACAAAGCGTCAAGAACAAAGCGGCTGGATCGAGTTGTCCGATTACTCGAGTGCAGGGAGATCATCATGAACAAGCAAGTGTTCGCGCTGGCTGTCTCCGCCGCTTTGTCCGCCGCTTTTGCCCAGTCTGCCTCGGCGCAGACCAGCGTGACGCTGTACGGCGTACTCGATGAGGGCATCAACTACACCAATAACGTCGGCCGTGGCCATGTCTATGAACTGGCGAGCGGCGACGCGCAAGGCAGCCGCTGGGGCCTGAAGGGCGCCGAGGAACTGGGCGGCGGTCTGAAAGCGATCTTCCAGCTCGAAAACGGCTTCGACGTCAGCTCGGGACGCTTCAATCAGGGCGGCCGGATGTTCGGCCGCCAGGCCTTCGTGGGCATCAGTTCGGATACCTTCGGCAGCTTGACGTTCGGGCGCCAGTACGATTCGGTAGTCGACTATCTGGCGCAGACGACGGCCAACGGCAATTGGGCCGGCGAACTGTTCTCGCACCCGTACGACAACGACAACACCGACAACTCGTTTCGCCTCGACAACTCGGTCAAGTTCACCAGCCCGTCGATCTCCGGCTTCCAGTTCGGCGGCGTCTACAGCTTCAGCAACGACACCAACTTCGCCAATAACCGCGCTTACAGTTTCGGCGGGCAATATACGTATGGCGGCCTGCTGGTCGCCGCTGCTTATCTGCAGGCCGACAATCCCGGCAATGGCGCGAACGGCGCGATTACCGCGAACGACGCCAGTTTCATCGCGGGGCGCATGCGCGTGTTCGGCGGCGGCATCACGTACTCGTTCGGTCCGGCGACGGCCGGCTTCGTTTATACCAACTCGAATTATCTGGATCCGACCGGCAACGGTTATCTCGGCATCACACCGCTCGTGCCGCCGGGCATTTTGCTCAACTCGCTGAAGTATCAGAACTTCGAGGTGAACGGCAAATATCAGGTGTCGCCGATGCTGTTCGTCGGCGCGCAATATGTCTACACGATGGAAAGCTACGACGCGTCCAACGGCGGCGTGAAGCCGCGGATTCACTCGTTCGGTCTGATGGCGGATTACAACTTGTCCAAACGCACCGACGTCTACATTCAGGGCGAATATCAGCAGGTGACCGGCGACTCGACCTACACGATTCTGGACGATGCCTTCACGCCCGGCACCCAGTCGCCTTCATCGACGTCGAAGCAGGTCGTGGTGCGGGCGGCGATACGACATAAGTTCTAGGCGAGCGCGAGCGTGCATGGCGCTTGCGTGAGCGGCTCAGTTCATCACGTAGTGCTGAATCAGAATCCCGACCACCACGCCGGCCGGAATGCCGAAGCTTCGGCCACGCAGCGTCGCGCTTAAATCCTCGTCGAGGACAAAGCGGCAGCGACGCTCGCGCCACACGGTTTTATAAGCCAACGGTCTCGCGCCGACGATCACCACGGCGATCAGCACCGTGACGACAACTTGCCCGAACGCGTGCAACTGGGCCGTGAACGGTGAAAACTCGCCGGCGTTGCAAAGCAGCACCATGACGAAGGCAGCGATCAACGCGCCGAAGAAAAAACCGCTGATAAACCGGTTTGCCGATTGAAGAGAATCCACTGCAACCTCAACGCGTTCGTCAGCGGGATAAACGTGACGAACGAAAAAATAGACGGACGGGAAGGGTGTTCGATTGAATCGACCCGCCAGAATATTTTCTTTGGCGGCCGCTACCTAGCGTCCGTTTCCCAACGCCTCGCGCGATAAGTCGGAAACGGCCGCCGCGTAAATGGCCGCCTACGCGCCCAGCAGATTCAGTTTCGCGTACTGCAGCAGCATGATCGTCTTGCCGTCGACGATCTCGCCGCGCTCGATCATCGCGAGCGCTTCGTTCACCGGCAATTCCAGCACCTCGATATCTTCGCCTTCATCCGCGATGCCGCCGCCTGCGCCGACCTTCGCCACCGCGTCGTATTCGGCGACGAAAAAGTGCAGCTTCTCCGTGACCGAGCCCGGGCTCATGAACGCCTCAAATACCTTGCGCACGTCATGCACGCGGTAGCCGGTTTCCTCTTCCACCTCCGCGCGAATCCGTTCTTCCGGCGAGGCGGCTTCCAGCAGACCGGCCGGCGCCTCGATCAACATGCCGTGATGACCGTTGACGAACGCCGGCAGGCGGAATTGCCGCGTCAGCACCACCGTACGGCGGCGCGGATCGTACAGCAGCAGGGTGGCGCCGTTGCCGCGGTCGTAGGTTTCGCGGCTTTGGCGCTGCCAGCTACCGTCGGCGCGTTGATAGTCGAAGGTGGTTTTTTTCAGCACGTACCAGTCGTCCGAGAGCACTTCGACGTCGACGATACGGACCCGTCCGGCGGTTTCGTTCATGTTCGCTTCCTGTTTTTCTGATTGCCATGTTTGCATGGGCAAGGACAAAGCGGTCGGCGCCGCCTGCGAATCATGGTATCGTGCAGCTTCGTGCAAAAACAAGTGATTTCGTGCAATTGCGTTGAAATGCCCCTGACCCTGTCGAGACCCTCACCGTGCTGACTTCGCAAAGAAAACAACTGATCCTTGAAGCGCTGAAGCGCAACGGGCAGGTGATCGCCAAGACGCTGAGCGTCGAATTCGAGGTGTCGGAAGACACGATCCGCCGCGATCTCCGCGAGCTCGCCGCCGAAGGCCAGCTTCAGCGCGTGCATGGCGGCGCGTTGCCGGCGTCGCCGGCGGCGGTAGACTTTGCCGGGCGCGAGCGGATCGAGTCGGCGTCGAAAGCGGCGATTGGCCGCGCTGCCGCCGGCATGATCGCGCCTGGCCAGATCGTGTTCGTCGACGGCGGCACGACGGCCGTGCAACTGGCGCGTCATTTGCCGTGCGACTTGCAGGCCACGATCGTCACGCATAGCCCGAGCATCGCGGTCGAACTCGCCGAGCACACGCAACTCGAGGTCGTGATGATCGGCGGCCGTCTGTTCCGGCATTCGATGGTCAATCTCGGCGCGGCCGCCATCGAAACGCTCAGCCATATTCGCGCCGATCTGTTTTTCATGGGCGCGACCGGCGTGCATCCGCAAGCGGGTCTGAGCACCGGCGATCGCGAAGAGGCCTACGTGAAGCGCGCGTTCGCCGAGCATGCGGCGGAGACCGTGGTGTTGGCGTCGGCGGAGAAACTGCACGCGGCGTCGGCGTACAAGATCGCGGACGTGACGGCGGCCAGCGCGATCGTGGTGGAACGCGGCACGGCCGAGGCGCTGACTGCGCCGTTCGAGGCGCTCGGCATCACGATCGTGCGAGCGTAATTCGTCGCGACGGTGGCCACGCGGAGGCCTTCCGGGCATCACGCTCAAGCCGCTATTAAGCCCACTGCATAACGGTTCCAGCGGGCTTCCAACGCGCTTCCAGATCAACCCATGCTGAATCCGTTATTTTCGAGATAGCGGACAAAATTTGACGCACCCTGCGGCGAATCAGCGCGATAATCGCGGCCTTTGCCCTTCGCCGGGCAGACAAAAAGGCAACTCACGGTAGTTCAAAGGTCAATCAGATCGAATGCGGCGCAACCGGAACACGGGTCGTCGCAGATCGCCGGTACGCGCGGGCGCGCATGAGCGCCTGTGGTTCGAACAGCTCCTTCGTGGTTCCATTGCCGTTCCGCACGCCAGCGCGTGCGTGTCAGCGCGCGCATCGTCGCGCGCGCGGCGGCGGGGGAAGCGTGTGGGTTCCGCCGACGGGTTGCCGCCGTGTTCACTTAAGGAGAAGTCCATGGGGAAACTCGACCTTTCGCGTCGTAGTTTTCTGAAGGCCAGCGTCGTGGCGGGTGTGTCGGTGTATCTCGCGCCGATGGGCAGCCGCGCATTCGCTGCGTTGTTCGAAGAGAAAATTCTGACGCCGATGCAGTGGGACGCGGCGAACGGTCAGGCGAAATTCCGTATCGACGGGATCGCCAAGGTGACCGGTTCGAAAGTGTTCGCACGCGACATTCGCGCCACCGACATGCCGCATTGGCCGCAGCAGCAGTCGCACGCGTTCATTCTGCGCACTACGCAAGCCGACCGCAGCTACGAAGGTTTCGACCTGTCGCTGCTCGGCGCCGATCTGCAACCCGACCGGGTGGTGACGGCGGCGGATCTGACGCGCGACGGCCTGATCTTCCCGGCCTTCTACGGCGACGACATGTTGCTGCCGCCGGGCAAGACGCCCGCGTATCTCGGCCAGGCGGTCGCGATCCTGATCTATCACGACTTCGCGCGCTTCCGCTTCGCGAAGAACACGCTGAAGTTCCAGGATCAGATCATCCGCTACGGCGCGCAGACGGGGCCGCTGGAACGCGATCCGTGGGGCACGTTCCGCTTCGTGCGGGTCGGCGGTAAGACGCCATACGACGACGATGTTTTCTCCAGCCTGAAAGACGCGCCGGTGTTTCCGAGCATGATGCGCAAGCACAAGCCGGTGTGGCCCGACGGCGTCGAGCACGGCAAGCTGGACGAGCAGGGCATGTTCCACGCCGCGCAGATCCAGCAGAACCTCGATCATCCGTCGGCGGACTGGCTGGTGATGGAGCGCGAGTACAACACGCAGTCGATCGATACGGCCGCGCTCGAGCCCGACAACGCGAACTGCTGGTACGACGCCGCGACGCAATCGCTGCACATGGTGGTGCCGACCCAGGCGCCGTCCGAAGTCGTGGACAGCGCGGCCGGCATGGTCGCGAAGTGCGCGTTCCCGGTGAAGAACCTGTTCATTCACCCGTGCTACACGGTCGGTTACGGCTCGAAGGATCACTTCAACGTGCCGTTCTATGGCCTCGTCTGCGCGATGTATGCGGACGGCCGCCCGGTGCGTCTCGCCAACGACCGCTACGAGCAGTTCCAGACCTCGTTGAAGCGCCACGCGTTCAAGATGAACTACCGCATCGCCGTCGATAAAAAGACCGGTCTGCTGCAATCGTTCAAGGCGGAGATGGAAGCAGACGGCGGCGGGCGCTGCAACTTTTCGCCTTCCGTGGCAATGGTGGGCGCGACCGCCGCGCAGTCGATCTATTACTTCCCGAGCAACGATCTGTCGGCGGTGGCGATTGCGTCGCGCGCGATCGACGCCGGTTCCGCGCGCGGCTACGGCACGCTGCAGAGCATGGCCGCGACCGAAATGATGGTCGACGAAATCGCCGCGCAACTGAAGCTCGATCCGATCGATTTCCGCCTGAAGAACGCGTTGCGCTCCGGCATGAAAAACACGCAAGGCGCGGTGCCGGCCGGCGCGATTCGCGTCGACGACGTGTTGAACAAGGCCAAGGTGCATCCGCTGTGGGTGAATCGGGCGAAGCGCAAGGCCGAGTTCGAAGCGGCGCATCCGGGCAAGCGCTACGGCGTGGGTTTCGCGTGCGTGCAGAAGGACTTCGGCACCGGCGCGGAGACCTCGTTCGCGAAGGTCGAATTCAGCGCCGACGGCAAGATCAGTTTGCAGCACACGGCCGCTGAAATCGGCACCGGCGTGTCGACCTCGCAGGCCGTCGCGGTCGCCAAGTGGCTCGGCAAGCCGGCCACCGACGTGCACGTCGCGATCACCGACTGGCCGGATCTGCCGGTCGTCACGAGCGGCGATCCGTACATGATGTCGCAGGCCGATCAGGACAAGCTCGCGGCGAATCCGCGCTGGTCGCCGGGTTATGCGTCGCCGTCCAGCGCGACGAACTCCGCGTTCTATTTCACGCACAGCACGCGCGAAGCGGCGCGGGTCGTGTTCGCACACGGTCTGTGGCCGGCCGCGATGGCGATCTGGAGTCAGGGCACGGGCGGCGGTCAGGCCGCGCCGCTGGTGGTGCGGATCGAAGACGCGCGCTGGGTCGACGGCAAGCTGTCGGCAGCGGGGCTCGAGGCGCTGCCGTTCGAACAGCTCGCGAAGAAAGCGCACGAACTCGGGCTCGTGACCGGCGCGACTGTGCACGTGTTCAATCGCTGGCAATGGACCGAAGCGGACTTCGAGATCGACGGCGCGGTCGTGCGCTTGCCGCTCGACGGCCTCGCGCTGCGCTACGGCGACAACGCGCCGGACGAACGCAAGAAACTGCAGACTACGGCGAATCGTTACCGCGTGCTGGATCGTCAGCGCGTGTTCATTCCGCCGGTTCAGCGCAACAACGCGACCGTGACGTACTACAGCGCGGTCGGCACACTGGTCGAACTGTCGGTGCATGAAGCGAGCGGCAAGGTCGAGTTGCTCGCGCATCACTCGATCATGGAGTGCGGCAATCAGATCTCGCCGCAACTCGTGTCGGGCCAGTTGCAAGGCGGTCTGGCGATGGGCATCGGCCACGCGCTGCACGAGTATCTGCCGCTGTACGAAGACGGTCCGGGTAACGGCACGTGGAACTTCAACCGCTACCACTTGCCGCGCGCGACGGACGTCGCCGTCTGGACCCAGACCGGCGAAGTGCTGCCGCCGCTCACCGAGACCGATCCGCCGAAGGGCATTGCCGAAGTGGTGATGATTCCGGTGGTCGGCGCGATCGTGAATGGGATCGCGCATGCGATCGGGCATCGGTTTACCGATCTGCCGGTTACCCCGCAACGTATTCAGGAGGTGCTCGCATGACGGCCCCCAAGCAAGATTTGACGAACGCCGCGAGCCAGACGGGTGGTGTGGCGGTGGCTTCCGGTGTGGTGGGCGGGGCGGCGAGTGCCGCGGCTGCTCCGGCGGCTGCTTCGGTTTCGGCTGCTGCATCCGCCGGCGTTGCCGCCAGCGCGCCGGCCGCCGGTGTGGTCGAGCGTCCGTTGACGCATTTCCGCACGCTGCCGCTGTCGATCAAGGTCAACGGCGAGATCGTCGGTCCGACCGACGTGCCGGCCGGGCTGATGATGATCGACTACCTGCACGAGTATCTGCACCTGACCGGCTCGCGTCTCGGCTGCGGTCAGGGCATCTGCCACGCGTGCGTGGTGATCGTCGACAAACCGGACGGCACCAGCGAAGAAGTGCGCACCTGCATCACCGGCGCGAATTTCTTCCACGGCAAAACCATTCGCACGATCGAAGGCCACGCGAAGCGCAACGACGCGGGCGAAGTCATCGGCATGTCGCCGATCCAGCAGAAGTTTCTCGAGCACTTCAGCTTTCAGTGCGGCTACTGCACGCCGGGTTTCGTCAACGCGGCCACGGTGTTGATCGAACGTCTGCAGCGTCAGCCGGTTGCCAAAGACGAGGTCGAAGCGACCATCACCGAAGCGCTGAACGACCATATCTGCCGTTGCACGGGCTACGTGCGCTATTACGAAGCCGTCAAGGAAGTCGTGCTGACGACGCCGGGTCTCGTCAAGGAAGCCGCATGATGCGCCGCCCGATCACTCTGCGCCGCGCGCTGCTTTTGCTTGGCGCGACGCTCGCGTTGAGCGCGTGCGGCAAGCACGACGATTCCGCCGCAATGACCGCCGCCGCCGCGTTGGGGCCGCAGTCCACCGCCGCCGATCCGCTCGCGCGCGGCCGCTATCTCGTGAAAGCCGCCGATTGCGCCGCCTGCCACACCACCTCGGACGGCGCGCCCTTCGCCGGCGGCGTGAAACTGGCTTCGCCGTTCGGCACTTTCTACGGCACCAACATCACGCCGGACAAAGCGCACGGCATCGGCAACTGGAGCGCCGACGATCTGTACAAGGCGCTGCACGACGGCGTCACGCCGACCAAACAGTTGTATCCGGCGATGCCGTACACGTCGTACCGTCAGTTGTCGCGCGCGGATAGCGATGCGATCTACGCGTATCTGATGGCGCAGAAACCGGCCGCCGTGCCGAACCACGAACCCGAACTGTCGTTCCCGTTCAACCTGCGTTTCGGCGTGCGTTTCTGGGACTGGGTGTTCCTGAAGGACGCGTTGCCGGATGCGTCAAACCAGGCGTCGGCCAAGGGCGCTGCCGCCACCGGCTCGGCGGACTGGTATCGCGGGCGTTATCTGGCGAGCGCGCTCGGCCATTGCGCCGAATGCCACACGCCGCGCGGCAAGTTCGGCCAACTCGACGGCGCGAAGCCGCTGGCGGGTGCGGCGCTCGGCCGGATCGCGGCACCCGACATCACGCCGCACGGTCTGGCAGCGCGTGGCTGGACCGCCGCCGATCTGCAGACGTTTTTCGCCACCGGCATCGCGCCGCAAGGCTCGGCGTTCGGCGAGATGTTTCCGGTCGTGCATCTGAGCAGCCAGTACATGACGCACGACGATCTGCGCGCCATGTCCACCTACCTGCTCGGCGATCAGCCGCCCGCGCCGCAGCCGTTGCAACCGTTGCAGTCAGGTTCGGCCGATGCCGCGCAGCTCGAAGCCGGACGCAACGTGTATCTCGCCGTGTGTGCCGGTTGTCACGGCATCAACGGTGAAGGCAAGCCGCACGTCGCGGTGCCGATGCACGCCAACTCGACGCTGCGTCAGAGCGATGCGCACAACCTGATCGTGGCGATGCTCGACGGTCTCGGCGCGCAGGATTTCCCGGGTCTCGAACGGATGCAGGAGATGCCGGGTTTCGCCACGCAACTCAGCGACGAAGAACTCGCGCAGCTCGCGAACTATCTGCGTGCGACGTGGGGCGGCCAACCGGCCGACGTCACCGCGGACTCGGTGAAAGCGTTGCGATGAAGTAATGACGCGGTGAACTCGACCGCGCCGACCTGCTCAAACCGTATCGCGCCGCCGGCTGGCGGCGCGCCTTACGGTTCGCCATCGATCAGTCTGGTTTCTTCCACGGAGACTTCATGAGCAATGTGAGCAATCGCGCGACAGAGATTCTTCCGCACCACAGCTACGTTCATTCACTCGGCGCGCCGCTCGCCTGTGTGCAAGGCACGATCAGCAAGGTATTCCCCAGCCCGGACAATCACCACGGCGCGAATCATCAGCAATTCGTGATCAAGATCGACACGGTGCTGAAGTTCGAAGGCGGCTCGGAGAATCTGGTGGGCACCGAAGTTTTCGTCGCTGTGCGTTTCGGCGACGACGAAGGTCTGGCGCACGAGATCCCCGGCTTGCAGGCCGGTCAGCCGATTGAAGCGCAAGGGGAATATATTCCCGATTCCAGCGCCTATCCCACCGCCGACAACAACAACCCCGTGCTGCCGGTACTGCATTTCACGCATCATCCGGTCGGCTACGTACGCTACGACGGGCAGTACTACAGCTAACCCGGTTTCCCTCGAAGCGGACGGACATCGCGCCGTTCGCCTGCCGGCACGTTCATCTTTTCCCCATTCGCCGTTCCTTTTACGCCGTGAAAACGATTCAAGTTTTCGCGGCGCTTTGCCGTTAAAGCAAAAGTTACCGACCGATTGCCGAGGTGTTGCCGTTTCCGTTGCACGCGCAACGATGTCCGCAATACCGTGGGTAAGGTTTGTATCAGATTGTGTGGAGCGGGGCGTTTTCTGTAAAACGCACTTTACAATTCCGCTGGAATTTTAATCGGCAATCTGGCCCTTTTCGCAGAAGATCGACTGTTTTGGGTGAGTCCACGGTAGACGTGGCTTCCCGACATCGGGTGATGGCGAAGGGTTGGGTTGTTCGGCAGGACATGGGATGAGCGTCGCACGAGGCGACCTCGCCGTGTCGCGAAGATAGGCCGCGCGGCGTACGAACGCGCGCATCGCACGCGACGAGGCGTGCATCCGGTCCGCCATAAAAAAGGCAGGAGTCGGACATGGTGGAAAAGCGTTTCGACAGAACAATCAAGGCCAGTCTGGCCGGCGTGTGGGTCGCGCTGGCCGTCAGCGGTTGTGCGAACGTCGGGCAGCAGGGCGCGCAGAGCGGCGCGGCGCCGGATGCGACGGCCGCTTCCGCGGTGCCGGCGGCGAATGCGCCGACCGCAACGGCAGCGACCGGTGCGCAACTGAAGATCGGCGCCGATGCGGGCACGCCGCTGAAGAAATCGCCACCGCTGGTGTATCGCGTGAAGCGGGGCGATACGCTGGCGCGTATCGCGCAGCATCATCATTGCAGCGTCAGGCAGTTGCAAGCCTGGAACGGTTTGAAAACGAAGTCGCGGTTGAAGTTGGGGCAGGTGCTGCATGTGGCGTCGCCGGAAACCGTGCGGGCCGTGAACGCGGCTAACGCGGCGGCGGCTGCTTCGGCCAAGGCGGCAGCGGCTTCGGCTTCGGCGGCTGCATCGGTGGCGCAGCAGGCGGGCGTATCGACGAATTCGGCTGCGGTTACGGCTAATGCTTCGGTTGCGGCAGCCGCATCGGCAACCCAAGCCACCCAGGCCGCTCCGGCCACCACCGCGCAAGCGGACTCAGCCGCGCCGAGCGCCGCTGAGGCACGCGAAGTCGCGCAGCAAACCGCGCGGCACGCGAACGGCGTGGCGCTGGCATGGCCGGCGGGCGGGCACGTCGTTGAAGGATTCCAGGCGGGCGAGACGCGCGGCATTGAAATCGGCGGCAAGCCGGGCGATCCGGTGCGCGCCGCCGCCGACGGCAAAGTGATGTACGCCGGCACGGGCCTGAACAGCTACGGCAGTCTGATCATCGTCCAGCACAACAAGGACTTTCTGACCGCTTACTCGCATAACCGCAAGCTGCTGGTCAAGACCGGCGACATCGTCCGGCAAGGGCAGCAGATTGCCGAGATGGGCGACGAAAACAACTCGCGCGTCTCCGTCGGCTTCGAGTTGCGCCGCGACGGCAAGCCGATCGATCCGATGCCTTATCTGCCGCACGGGCGCGGTTAAGCCCGCGTCGTCACACGAACCCGCACACCTCTCAGCGGCGTTCAACTCCGGCGTGAAGAGGGCGCGGCTAAGCCCGCGTCCTCACGCAATCCAGCGTAGCGCCGCAGCGACGATCGCTTCCGGCGCGTCTTCCTGCATCAGATGGCCGGCGTTCGGCACTGCCTGAAAGCGCGCGTTCGGTATCGCCGCAGCCAGTTGGCGGCCGCGCGCCAGCGGAATCCATTGATCCTCTTCGCCCCACAGAATCTGCACCGGGCAGCGCAGTTGCGCGTAGCGCGCTTCGACCTCGTCGGTATAGCGCTGATCCATTTGCGCGATCTGCCGGTAGAACGCGGCCTGTCCCGTCGCGCCGAGCCACGGCGCCACATAGGGTGCGAGTTCGCCGTCCGGAATCTCACGCGCAATCGCGCCGCGTAGATACGCTTTCACCACCGCTTCGTGAATGTAGGGCGGCAGCCCGGCAAACGCGTCGCCGTGCTCGCGCACATGGCGCACGAAGGGCGAGCCCCACGGCGCAACCGCAACCGGATCGATCAGCGTGAGGCTGCGGTACTCGCAGCCGTCGATCAGATGCGCGCGCAACGAAGTCGCACCGCCGAAATCATGCGCCACCACGTCCGGCTTCGCTAACTGCCAATGCGCGAGCAACGCCGCCAGCAGCACGTTCTGGATGCCGAGCGAGACGTCTTGCGCCTCGCGTTGTTCGGATTGGCCGTAACCGAGCAGGTCGTAGTAGTAGACCGTGTGGTTTTGCGCGAGATGCGGCGCGATGCGATGCCACACAGACGAAGAAAACGGCGTGCCGTGAATCAGCACCAGCGGCGGACCATTGCCGGTCACATTGAAGCGCACGGTCTGATCGCGGAATAAGTAGCTTTCGGGGAGCGGCCAGTTTTGCATGGCAGTGAACGTGGCAAGGGAGTTCGCTTACCTTAGCAGGGCACCGCGATGCGCGCTGATCGGGTTTTCGTAGCGGCCGGCGTGCCGTTCCCGAAAAAGCTCACCTTGGGTTTATTCAGCAAAGCCAGGCAAATTCAATGTTGAACCACCGGCGTATCGATTCAAATCGTAAACAACACACGCTTGCGACGCCCACTCTTGCGAATCGCGCATAAATCGGCCTGAAGTAAGGGCTTTTCGCATCGGCTGACTACCGGAAGCCTGGTAATTCCTGATAATCGTCGACCGCCGTATTCAACCCGGTCATGTTCAGCCGATCAAAAAGCACGCTTCTCAATGGTGAGGAAATTCGGGAGCCGACGGCGCGCACCGCGCATTCTGGCAAGCCGGCGCGCGTCGACGTACGCCGGCCTTAAAAAACCTCACCGCCAACCGCTCACTTCTCCGCCACCCCACGCAGCAACTGCGCCACCTGCCCATGGTGATGCAGAATCGCCGGGTCGGCCTGCAACAACGGCAGATAGCGCGGCAGAAAAATATTGTTCGGCGCATCGGGCGAGAACAGTCCCGTGACCGCTTCGGCCGCGCCGACCCGGTCGGCGGTATCGGCTTCCTTGTCGTCGAGGATTTCGTCGACGCTCGCGATCACCGTCGAGAGCGGCGTGAGCCAGCGAAACCCCGAGCCGTTGATGAGCACCTGCAGAAACGCCGCCGGCGTCACCGGACCGAATTCCTTTTCATACGCCGCGCGTTCGTGGTCGAGAATCGCTTTGTGCAGCGACAGCAGAGGTCGGCGAATGTCCGAGAGGAATTGAGTGCATTGCTGGTCGTTCATCGTGCTGCTCCTTCGGAGTGTCAGGCCGGATCGCATCCGGCATTCGGGTATTCAGGTATTCGGGTACATGCAATCGTTCCAAACCGGAACCATGCTAGCAAAATCGGCGGCCGCTGACCGCTAAAGCGTTTCAACGGCCACGCGCGCATGGGGGTCGCTGCGAAATTATTTATCCGCGACTACAATTTGCCGATCATCTCCGGCGCGTTCGCGCCTTGCATCGAATGTCTGTTTGAACTGAACGCGAGCCGCCGCGCGTATTAGTCCGGCTTATCGAATAAACGCGGCAACGCTCACTGTTTTGGTTCGACGTCTCTGTCTAAACAGCCTCATCAACAATAAACCCCACTCGGAGCCGCTCAATGACAACCCTGAATATCAACGGCGAGACCCATACCGTCGACGCCCCACCCGACATGCCCCTGTTGTGGGTCTTACGCGACCTCGTCGGTTTGACCGGCACCAAGTTCGGTTGCGGCATTGCGCAATGCGGCGCCTGCACCGTGCATCTCGACGGTGTTGCGGTGCGCTCGTGCGTATTGCCGGCCGCAGCGGTCGGCGACCGCAAGATCACCACCATCGAAGCGGTCGGCGGCACGCCCGCCGGCCAGAAAGTGCAGCAGGCCTGGCGGCAACTGGACGTGGTGCAGTGCGGCTACTGTCAGTCGGGGCAGGTCATGTCGGCGGCTTCGCTGCTCACGAGCAACCCGAACCCCAGCGACGCGGATATCGACGCCGCCATGGCCGGCAACATCTGCCGCTGTGGGACGTATAACCGCATCCGCGCGGCGATCAAGCAAGCCGCGAAGGGAGCCTGACATGTCCCAGGGATTGCTCGATGCAGGCAACGGTGCACATCCGTCCGGAACGAAGGCGGGGCGCGTGTCGCGCCGCACGTTTCTGAAATTCGGCGTGACGGTGGGCGCGGCGGCCGGCGGCGGTTTGCTGCTCGGCTTCAGCCTGCCGGCGGCCAGCCAGGATCAGAAGGCCGGTAAATCGGTGATTGGCGGCGATGGAGTCGAGACGCCGCAAAGCGGCGTGTTCGCGCCGAACGCGTTCATCCAGATCGACACGGCGGGCAAGGTGACGCTGGTGATTCCCAAGGTCGAGATGGGCCAGGGCGTGTACACGTCGATTCCGATGCTGATCGCCGAAGAGCTCGAAGTGCCGCTCGATTCGATCACGGTCGATCACGCGCCGCCCAACGAAAAGCTCTTCATGGACCCGCTGCTCGGCGGCCAGTTAACCGGCGGCTCGACCTCGATCCGCTACGCGTGGGAGCCGATGCGCCGTGCCGGCGCCGCCGCGCGCGTGGTGCTGATCCAGGCGGCCGCGCAGCAATGGCAGGTCGATCCGGCGAGCTGCCACGCGCAGGCCGGCCAGGTGCTCCATGCGGCCAGCCAGCGCAGCCTCGGCTACGGTCAACTGGCGGACGCCGCGGCCAAACTGCCCGCGCCGCAAAACGTGCCGCTGAAGAACCCGAAAGACTTCAAGCTGATCGGCACGTCGCCCAAGCGTCTCGATTCGCCGGAAAAAGTGGATGGCACCGCGATGTTCGGACTCGACGTGCGCGTGCCCGGCATGGTCTACGCCGCGATCGCGAACTGCCCGGTGTTTGGCGGCACGCTCGCGAGCGTCGACGATACCAACGCGAAGAAGATTCCCGGCGTGCGCCAGATCGTCAGGATCGACAACGCGGTTGCGGTGATCGGCGACCACACGTGGGCCGCCAAACGCGGCGTGCAGGCGCTCGATATCAAATGGAACGAAGGTGCGGGTGCGGCTATTTCGATGCAGCAGATCGTCGACGATCTCGCCGCCGCGTCGCAACGCAACGGCGCGGTGGCGCGGAAAGACGGCGACGTGGGCAACGCGTTTTCGAATGCGAAGACGCGTGTCGACGCGGTGTATCAGCAGCCGTTCCTGGCGCACGCCACCATGGAGCCGATCAACTGCACGGTGCATGTACGCCCCGACGGCTGCGATGTCTGGCTCGGCTCGCAGGTGCCGACGCGGGTCGTGGACGCGGCGGTGGCAGTCACGGGTTTGCCGGCCGACAAGATCGTCGTGCATAACCATCTGATCGGCGGCGGCTTCGGCCGGCGGCTCGAATTCGACATGGTCACGCAGGCGGTCAAGGTGGCGAAACAGGTGTCGTCGCCGGTGAAGGTGACCTGGACGCGTGAAGAAGACATTCAGCACGACATGTACCGACCGTACTACTACGACAAGATCTCGGCCGGCCTCGACGCGAACGGCAAGCCGATCGCGTGGCAGCACCGGATCGTCGGCTCGTCGGTGATCGCGCGCTTCGCACCGCCCGCGTTCAAGAACGGCATCGATCCCGACGCGGTCGAAGTGGCCGCCGATCTGCCGTACGACCTGCCGAATCAACTGGTCGATTACGTGCGCCAGGAACCGCACGCGGTGCCCACCGCGTTCTGGCGCGGCGTGGGTCCGACGCGCGGCACCTTCGTGGTGGAGAGTTTCATCGACGAACTCGCGGCGCAGGCCAAAGTCGATCCGGTCAAATATCGCCAGGATCTGCTGGGCAAGACGCCGCGCGCGCTGAACGTGCTGAACGTCGCGACGCAGTCGGCGGGCTGGGGCAGTGCGTTGCCGAAGGGCCAGGGGCGCGGCGTGTCGGTCATGCACGCGTTCGGCAGCTTCTTCGCGATCGTCGTCGATGTGGCGGTCGATCAGGGTGAGGTCGCGGTCAAGCGGGTGGTGTGCGCGGTCGATTGCGGCATGGTGGTGAATCCGAACACGATCGAAGCGCAGGTGCAGGGCGGCATCATCTTCGGGATCACGGCGGCGCTGTACAGCGAGATCACGATCAAGGACGGCCGCGTCGAGCAGAACAATTTCACCGATTACCGGATGCTGCGGATCGACCAGACGCCACCCATCGAGGTGCATATCGTGAAGAGCGGCGAGGCGCCCGGCGGTATCGGCGAACCCGGCACGGCGGCGCTCGCGCCGGCGCTGACCAACGCGATCTACGCGGCCACCGGCAAGCGGCTGCGGCACTTGCCCGTCGGCAGCCAACTGCAAACCGCCTAACCGGAGCCCGATCATGAAAAACACACTGAAGGGTGTCGGTGCGGCGTTGTGCGTCGCGTTGCCGTTGCTGGCGCTGACGCAAGGCTCGGCCTATGCCGCCGCGCAATCAGGCGATCCCGCGCTGGTGCAACGCGGCGCCTATCTCGCGAAGGTCGGCGACTGCGTGGCCTGTCACACAGCGCCGAAGGGCAAGCCGTTCGCGGGCGGCCTGCCGATGACCACGCCGATGGGCCAGATCTACACCACCAACATCACGCCCGATCCGAAGACCGGCATCGGCGGCTATACGGAGGAAGACTTCGCGCGAGCGATGCGCGAAGGCGTCGCGAAAGACGGCCACAACCTGTATCCGGCGATGCCGTATCCGTCGTATGCGAAGGTCAACGACGACGACATGAAAGCGCTGTACGCGTATTTCATGGGCGGCGTGGCGCCGGTGCAGCAGGCGAATCGCGAGGCGGACATCAAGTGGCCGTTGAACATGCGCTGGCCGCTGAAGTTCTGGAACATGGTGTTTCTGGAGAAGGGCGCCTATCAGGACAAGCCGGGCAAGGACGTCGCCTGGAATCGCGGCGCGTACCTGATTCAGGGTCTCGGCCACTGCGGTTCGTGCCACACGCCGCGCGGCATCGCGTTCCAGGAGAAAGCGCTCGACGAAAGCGGCAGTGCGTTTCTGACCGGTGGCCTGCTCGACGGCTGGTTCGCGGCGAATCTGACCGGCGAGCACAACGTCGGGTTGGGGCGCTGGAACGATCAGGATCTGCAGGCGTTCCTGAAGACCGGTGCGAATCGCCATGCGTCGGCGTTCGGCTCGATGACCAGCGTGATCAACAACAGCACGCAGGGCCTGAACGACACCGACGTCGCCGCCATGTCGACGTATCTGAAGTCGTTGCCGCCGGCGGGCGGTAGCAATGCGCCGCCGTACGCGTACGATCCGCAGGCCACCAAGGTATCGCTCAACCGTCCCGCGAACGATGCCGGCGCACGCGTCTATACCGCGTATTGCATGCACTGTCACGGCGTCGACGGGCGCGGCTTCGCGCCGATGTTGGCGCCGCTCGCGGGCAATCCGAACGTGCTCGAGAAAGACCCGTCGTCGCTGATCAACGTGACGCTGAACGGCACGGAAGATCTGGTGATCGGCGGCATTCCCGCGCCGTATCCGATGCCGAAGTATGCGCCGGTGCTCAACGATCAGCAGATCGCGGACGTGCTGAGCTTCGTGCGATCGGGCTGGAACAACGGCGCGCCGACGGTGAGCGCGGCCGAGGTGGCGAAGTTGCGCAAGTCGACGCAGGCGGCCCGGTAGTTATGCGGGCTTAACGTTGGAAGGGATGGGCTGCAAAAAAAAGCGGTAACCGTGTTCGCCACACGGTTACCGCTTTTTCGCATCGAAGCCGCTACGTTAATGAAGCTTCAACGAAGCCCAAAAACCTCAGCGATGCTGTCCCACCTTCTGCCGTTTTTCCAGCACCCGCGCGTACCACGTCAACGGGAAACACATTGCGAAGTAAATCATCGCGACCATGCCGTAGATCGGAAACGGACGGAACGCGGCGTTGGTGATCATCGAGCCGGTCTTGGTCAATTCGGTGAAGCCGATAATCGACGCGAGCGCGGTGCTTTTCACGACCTGCACGAGAAAACCGACCGTCGGCGCCACCGCGATTTTCAACGCCTGCGGCCACACGATATAGCGCAACTGCTGGCTGAACGTCATGCCGAGACTCGCGCCCGCGGCCCACTGACCACGCGGCACCGCTTCGACGCAGCCGCGCCAGATATCGACCAGATACGCGCTCGTATAAAACGTCAGCGTGACGGTTGCCGCGACCCACGGCGAAACGTCGACACCGAGCAGGGGCAAACCGAAGAACGCGAGGAATAGCTGCATCAGCAGCGGCGTGCCCTGAAACACTTCAACGTAGACGATCACCACGCGCCGCAGCCAGGCGATCGGCGACACGCGCATGGCGAGCAGTATCAGCCCGACGAGGCCGCCGCCCACAAACGCGATCAGCGACAGCAGCACGGTCCAGCGCGCGGCGAGCAACAGATTACGGGCGATGTCCCACAGCGTGAATTCGACCATGATCAACGCTCCGTGGGCAGCGTGCGGGCACCGCGCCACATCAGGCGGTCGCGCCAGTTACGCGGCGCGTTGCCGCTGCCATGGCTGTTGCTGTTGCCGCGAGCGGCGCGGCCCGCGAACAGGCCGCGCCCGAAGCGATTGAGCAGTTGCCGCAAGACGATCGACAACACCAGATACGTGACGGTGATGATCACGTAGCTCTCGAACGAACGAAAGTTGCGCGACTGGATGAAGTTGGCCGCGTAAGTGAGATCGGGCACGGAGATCTGCGACACCACCGCCGAGCCGAGCATGACGATCAGCACCTGACTCAGCAGCGCGGGAAACACGTTGGCGATCGCCTGCGGCAGCACCACGAAGCGGAACACCTGGCGCCCGTGCAAACCGAGCGCTTGCGCCGCCTGCACCTGGCCGCGCGGAATCGAATCGATACCGGCGCGCACGATCTCGATCGCGTACGCGCCGAGATTGACGGTCATGGCCAGAATCGCGGCCTGTACTTCGTCGATGTGAATGCCGAGGCTCGGCAAGCCGAAGAACACGAAAAACAACTGCACGATAAACGGCGTATTGCGGATCACCTCTACATAACTGGCCACGACCCAGCGCGCCCATTTCGGCCCGGCCACCGCGATGCTCGCGCCGCCAATGCCGACCAGCCCGCCGAGCACGGTAGAGACCGCGGTCAGCCCGAGCGTGACGGCGGCGCCGCGCACGAGCATCCCCGCATAGAGGCCGAAGCCGCTGAAATCGAACGCATAAGTCATGGCGTGGCGCTCATCGTGAGGTCAGACTCCGCCGCGTTTCCGGACCCCGAGGCAATCCTCTGACGGGACGCCTCGGGCGGTTCGCGCAAAAAATGTTAGAGGTCGGCCGGCAGCGGCGCGCGCAGCCACTTCTGCGAAATCGCGTTCATGGTGCCGTCCTTGCGGGCCTTGGCAATCACGTCGTCGACTTTCTGCTTCAGCCGCGGCTCGTTCTTGTTCAGACCGACGTGATCCGGCGAGCTGAACAGCGAGAATTTCTGCTCCGGATCGTTCGCGGGATGACGCGCGAGAATCGTGGCGCCGACGTCGTTGCCGACTACCATCAACTGTACCTGACCAGAAAGGAACGCCGATATTGCGCCGTTAGGATCGTCGAATCTTTTGATGTTGGCGGACGGCGGGGCGATCTTGGTCACGCTCAGGTCTTCCAGCGTGCCGCGCGCCACCGAAATCGACTTGCCGGCGAGGTCGGCGGCGTTCTTCACGGGCAGCGACTTCGGACCGAACACGGCGAGGTAGTACGGCGCGTACGGTTGCGAGAAGTCGATCACCTTGTCGCGCTCCGGCGTCTGGCCGACTGAAAGCAGCATGTCAGCCTTGTGGTCGGCGAGATAGGCCATACGGTTGTCGCCCGTCACCTGCACGAGTTCGACCTTGGCGTTGAGCGCCTTGCCGATCAGATCGGCGACGTCGATGTCGTAGCCTTGCGGCTTCATGTCCGGACCGATCGAGCCGAACGGCGGGTAATCCTCGAACACGCCGATGCGTACCGTGCCCGATTTGGCAATGCTGTCGAGCGCGTCGGCATGCGCGGCCGACGAGAACGCGCACAGCGCGCCGAAGCCGGTGAAGGCGAGCGCGGCGGCGAGCGTCGCAAACACGCGGCGCGTGCTGGAGTGAGCGGCTTGAGCTTGGGTCATGGTCTTTCCTCTGTCGAGTGGATCGGTATTGGAATAGGTTTTAGTGGGCGCGCGCGGCGATCAGTTTGCACGCGTGCGACGGCAATTCCGCGAGCACCGGCATGCCGAGCGTGAGCCCCGGCGTTTCGCGTGGCGTGGTCGCGGCGGTCAGCGTGAAGCCGGCGCAATCGATCGTCGCTTCGAGCGACGCGCCGACGTCGCGAATAAACGTGACCGTGCCGGCCAGCCGGTTCGGACCCGCCGTGTCCGACGCCGGTTTGACGCACACGTCCTCGGGGCGGATCAGCAGACGGATGTCGCTGCCGGACTCCGGCATGCGTGCGTTTTGCGCCACGCTAATGCGCCGGCCGCCGGGCAGATTCACGCCGCCGGCGCCGTCGTAAGTGACCCGCAGGATATTGCCGAGCCCGATGAAATCCGCCACGAACTCGCTGACCGGATCGCGATAAATATCCAGCGGTTTGCCGACTTGCGCAATCCGGCCTTTCTCCATCACGACGATTTCGTCGGCCATGGTCATCGCTTCGCGCTGGTCGTGCGTGACCATGATCGTCGTGATGCCCAGGCGCTGTTGCAGCAGGCGGATTTCCACCTGCATCGCTTCGCGCAGCTTGGCGTCGAGCGCGGACAGCGGTTCGTCGAGCAGCAGCAGTTTCGGTTGCGAGGCGATTGCGCGCGCAATCGCCACGCGCTGGCGCTGGCCGCCGGAGAGCTGCGTGACCGGCCGGTTCGCCATGTGCGGCAACTGGATCAGCTCCAGCAATTCGGCGACGCGGCGCGCCTGCTGATCCCTGGCGGTCTTGCGTAACTTGAGCGGATAGGCCACGTTCTGCGCGACCGTCATGTGCGGAAACAGCGCGAGCGACTGGAACACCATGCCGAAATCGCGCTGATTCGCCGGCAGGCGCGTGATGTCGCGGCCGGCGAAATGAATGCTGCCCGAGGTCGGCGTCTCCAGACCGGCGATCATCCGCAGCAAGGTGGTCTTGCCGCAGCCGGACGGGCCGAGAAAGCACACCAGCTTGCCATCGGGCACGCTCAGATCGACGCTGTCGACGGCCTGCGCCGCGCCGAAGCGACGGGTCACGGCCTGCAAGGTCAGATGGGTCATCGAATGCTCCAGCAAAGAGGTGTCACGGTTCGCCTGGTCCAACGCGATACAGGCGGCGCTTAAAGCGCCACGCCTTCATCGCCGACCAGTTTTTCGAGCAGCCAGATCAGCGCGAAGTCGATCGCGACGATAAACACCGCGAAACAGAACACGGTCGGATCGAGCGACGACACCGTGCGGCTATACAGCCACACCGGCAAGGTCATCGTGTCGATGCCGTACAGAAAGAAGGTCACCGTGAATTCGTTGAACGAGACGATGAACGCGAACAGCATGCCGGCGAGAATGCCCGGGCGCATCAGCGGCAGGATCACGTCGACCAGCGCGCGAAGAGGACTCGCGCCCATCACGCAGGCGGCTTCCTCGAACTCGGGGCCGATCGCGGCGACCGAGGCCGCGCAATTCTTCACGGTGAACGGCAGCGCCAGAATCACATGCGCGATGATCAGGCGGAACACGCCCAGTTCGACCGGCAGTACGTTGAACACCAGCAGCAGCGACAGGCCGAGCATCACCAGCGGATAGACCAGCGGCAACGCCACCAGTTGTTCGACCGCCGGCTTGCCGCGAAAACGGTAGCGGCTCAGCGCGTAGGCGGCGGGCACGGAGACGAGCGTGGCGATCAGCATGGTTGAAAGCGCAACGATCAGGCTCGTGCTCAACGCGGCGCCCATCGAGAGCGAGTCGCTCGCATCCGGCGACACAAAGCTGTGCCACGCCGCGCGATACCAGTGCAGGCCGTACGCGTGCGGTGGGAATTCGAGCGTGTCGGCGGCGCCGAACGACATCGTGATCATCGTGAGGATCGGCAGCGCGGCGAGAAACAGCACGATCGCGGCGAGCAAGGCGGCGGCCTTGCCGAGTTGGCCCGGCATGGTCGCGGCGGGCCAGCGCGGGAAAAAAGGCGGACGGGGTTGAAGCTCCGCGCGGCGAACGGGCGTGCTCATGCGTGAGGCTCCTCGGCAAGACGCTGGGTCCGACGCACGAGGCGCTGCGACAGCGCCATCACCGTCAGCGTGGCGATCATCAGAACGACGCCCGACGCGGACGCCGCCGGCCAGTTCAGCAAGGGCGCGACCTGATCGTGAACCAGCACGGCGAGCATCGGCACGCGCCGTCCGCCGAGCAGCAGCGGCACGGCGAACGCGCTGGCGTTGTACGCGAACACCAGCAGCGCGCCCGACACCAGACCCGGCATGGCCAGCGGCAACAACACGTGACGCAGCGTTTGCCAGCGCGTCGCGCCGAGCGTCGCCGCGGCTTCCTCATACGAGCGGGACACGGCGCGCATCGCGCTGGACAGTGGCAGCACGGCGAGCGGAAAGGCGGTCTGGATCAGGCCGAGCAACACGCCGTTCTCGCGATACAGCCACATCAGCGGACGCTGGACGAGCCCACTGCCGAGCAGCGCGTGATTGAGCAAACCGGCCGGGCCGAGAATGATCAGCCAGCCATAGCCTTGCAGCAGCAGATTGACGAGCAGCGGCAGCAGCACGCCGGCCAGCAGCAGGCGGCGCGCGAGCCGCGACTGGGTGCGCGCCATGGCGAGCGCGACCGGAATGGCGAGCAGCACCGCGCAGATCATGCTTTGAAACGCGAGCTTCAGCGTGAGCCACAACGACTTCAGAAAGTAGCTGTCGAGCAGGTCGGCGTAGTTCTGCAGCGTGAAGCCGTGCCACTCGTTGCCCTGCGTGCCGAAGCTCATGCGCAGCACGACCAGCGCCGCCGCGCCGAGCACGGCGAGAAACAGCAGGATCGGCGCGAGCAGCAACCAGGGGCGCGCTTTTTCCATCGCGGTGGCGGCGGGCGCGTCCGCTGTGGGGCAGCCGGCGGCGGCTTCACCAGAAGCCGCCGCCGACGCAGCACGCCGCGAAAAGCGCGCGAGCATCGGTGTCATGCCGAGAAAATTTCGGTGTAGCGCTTGATCCACGCCGGCTGCACGACGGCGAGCGCCTTGTCGTCATGCAACACGGCTTTCTCGGCGATCTGCTTCGGGCTCGGCACGAACGCGCGGCTCTCGGCCGGAATCACGGCTTTCGAATTGACCGGGCCGTTCAGCACGTCGGCAGCCATGCGACCTTGCACGCCCGCGTCGAGCGAATGGTTGATGAAGGCGTGGATCACGTCGCTGTCGGCCGGATGCGCTTTGGGGATCACCGTGAACATCAGTTGCGTGGCGAAGCCTTCTTTCATGCCGTACGTCACGCCCATCTTGTACTCGGGCTTGCGGATCTGATCGGGGAAAAAGGCCGGCGAATAAATTCCGCCGATATCGAGCGAACCGGTGCGGAACAGATCGGCCACCTGGTTCGGGTTCTCGCCGAGCGTCATCACGCGGTCTTTCAGCTCCATCAGCTTCTTGAAGCCCGGCTCGATGTTCTGCTGCGAACCGCCGTTCATCTTCGCCGCGATGATCGCGAGGTCGACCGCTTCGGCCCACTCGGGCGGCGGCAGGAACAGGCGGCCGGCGTACTTGGTATCCCACAGCGCTTCGTAGGAGGTGGGCGCGCTCTTGACCGTCGACGTGTTGTAGATCAAGCCGTCCGACCACAGCAGATAGCCCACGCCGAAACCGTTCGCGCCCGTGCGGTACTGCGGCGCGACGTCCTTCAGATTGGGCAGCTTGTCGAGGTCGGGTTTCATCAGCAGACCGGCATCGCCGAGACCCGACGCGCCCACGCCGGCCAGCGTGATGACGTCGTACGTGGGACGCTCGCCCGCGGCCTTCACCTTGGCGACCATGCCCGAGGTGCCGTCGGCGCGGTCGGCGATCACCTTGCAGCCGGTCTTCGCCGTGAAGCTCTGGGCGATGTTGCGCAGCGCGGCGGCGCCGGTGTCGTCCGACCAGGTCAGCAGGCGCAAGGTCTTGCCGCTGAAGTTCTGTTCCTGCGCGCGCAGATTGACGAACGGCATCGGCAAGGTGGAGGCCGCCAGCGCCGCGCCGATCGCCTTGATGGCCTGCCTTCTACCCCGTTTGATCTCTTGCATGGCGGTCTCCCGTGTTGAACGCCTGTTGCCTGATGAAAATCACTGTGACCGCTGTCGCTGCACCGCCCGGTTGCGCGGTGTGTTGATGCACTCTAGGTTTGCCAAAATCCCTCAACAAACGAAATATGCGCATGACGCGCATGACGGAATCTCATGCGCTGGGCTTGGCGCGACGGACGGGACAAATTCGTCGTGCTTAGCCGGAGCACCGAGGGCGGGGCGTATGCGGGTTAACGTCCACGGTTCGGGCGCACTTTAGGCTCGCGTGGAGGTATGAGGAAAGCTCGGTTCTGGTGCGATGCTTCGGCGTCTTGCCCCGGCGTGGTGCGAAATGGCGCGGTCAGCGTGCTGTTTTTGCGGAGGCATGAATTCGGCGCATGCGGGTGGGATGCCTCGGTCCTCGTGTGGGCCTGTCTGATCGCGTATCCTGTGGGCTTGACAGCGAAGTGGGCGGTGCGCGCTGCGTCGCCCACACAATGACTTTTCCTGATCCCGGACGACTCCGATGCGCCGCCTTCCGCCACTCAACGCGCTACAGATTTTCGAAACCGTCGCGCGCCATCGCAGCTTCACGCGCGCCGCCGACCACCTGTGTCTGACGCAAGGCGCGGTCAGCCGGCAGATCATCGCGCTCGAGGATTACTACAAGTTCCCGCTCTTCAAGCGTCACGCGAAAGGCCTGACGCTCACCGCCGAAGGCGAAATGCTGCTGCCCGCCGTGAAAGAGAGCTTCGCGCGCATCGAGGAGATCTCGTTGCGGCTCACGCGGCAGCGCACCGATCTCGCGCTGAAAGTACCGACCTGCGTGATGCGCTGGATGCTGCCGAAAATCATGCGCTTCCAGGCCGAATACCCGGATCTGCATGTGCAGATCACCACGACCTGGCAGCACGACATCGATTTCCAGAGCGAGCCGTTCGACGCCGCGATCATCTACGGCTCGTCGCCGGGCGCGGGCGTGCAGGCGGTGCCGTTGTTCGAGGAGCGTCTGACGCCGGTGTGCGCGCCCGATCTGCTGAAGGACAAGCCGCTCGCCCAGGTGGCGGATCTGGCGCGCCACACGCTGCTGCATCCCACTCGCGATCATCGCGACTGGAAGATGTGGCTCGCCAAAGCCAGCGAAGGCGACGCGGCGAATGCGCCGGCGGTCGACGCCGAGCACGGCCCGAGCTTCGACACGCTCGATATGGCGACCAATGCCGCGCTACAAGGATTCGGCGTGGCGATCAGCGACCTCGCGCTGATCGACGAAGACGTCACGGCGCGACGCCTCGTGCGGCCGTTCGACACCGTGCTGAAAACCGGCTGGCGCTATTACTTCGTGTATCCGGACTCGGTGGCGCATCAGCAGAAGCTGAATCTGTTCCGCGACTGGATCGCGGCGCATTGGGAGGAATAAGTTAGGTCAAAGCGTCAGCTCAAGGCGTCAAGGCGCGAACGACAGAAACAGATACGCCGCGAACAGCGACAGATGCACGGCGCCTTGCAGAATCGTGGTGCGCCCGCTACTCAGCGTGAGCGTGCCGACCAGCAGCGTGAGGATCAGCAGCACGGTTTCCTTGCCGTCGATGCCGAGCATCAGCGGCTGGCCGTTCCACAGAAACACCGCGGCGACGGTCGGAATCGTCAAGCCGATACTGGCCAGCGCCGAGCCGAGCGCGAGATTCATGCTGTTCTGCAAGCGATCGGCGCGCGCCGCGCGCACGGCGGCGAGCCCTTCGGGCAGCAGCACCAGCGCCGCGATCACGATACCCACCACCGCGGCCGGCGCGCCCGCGTTCTTGACCGCGGTTTCGACGATCGGCGACAGGATCTTCGCGAGCAGCACGACGGCGACGAGGCACACCAGCAGCAAGCCGCCGGCCGCGAGCGCGACGCCGACGCTCGGCGGCGCCGCATGTACATCTTCATCCGACGCATCGGCGAGAAAGTAATCGCGATGGCGCACGGTCTGCACGAACACGAACACGCCATAGAGCACCAGCGACGACACGCCGGCAAAAGCCAGCTGCGAAGGCGACAGGATCGGGCCGACGCTGGTGGTCGTGTAGTTCGGCATGACGAGCGTCAGCACCGACAGCGACGCCAGCACGGCCAGCGCCGCCGACGCGCCGCGGCTCTGAAAATCCTGCTCGCGATGGCGGATGCCACCCACCAGCAGGCAAATGCCGACAATGCCGTTGCAGACGATCATGACCGCCGCGAACACCGTGTCGCGCGCGAGCCCGGCTTTTTCCGGGCCGGAGGTGAGCATGACCGAAACGATCAGCGCGACCTCGATCACCGTGACGGCCACCGCCAGCACCAGCGTGCCGAACGGTTCGCCGACGCGATGCGCAACCACTTCCGCGTGATGCACCGCCGTGAACACCGCGGCGCACAGCGCCACGCCGACCAGCGCAAGCAGCAGCCCGTTGCCCGGCAGCGCGTAGGCGAGCCCGAGCACGATCCACGCGACGAGCGGCGCGGCAATAGTCCAGCGGGGCAAAACGGTCGCGGGCGTGGTCATTCGGGCTTCCTTTTTCGATGCTTGTATGGGACGGCGGCGAACGGCCAACGTCTGGAGCTTGAAGCGAGCGCGAATGCTAACGCATCGTGTCAACAATGCGCTCTAACGCATTAAATTATAAAGGATAGTTTTTGCGGCCAGTGCTTGATCCCGGGGGCGTGGCGCAGCATCGGCGCAATCCTCGCGCAGCGGTCTCGGCGACCCCTGAACGGAAACGGGCGCCAACGCGTTGTGATAACGCATTGGCGCCCGCGAAGAGCCGGCGACGGCTCGACTACGCTTACTGTCCGACCGGACGGATCGTCAGTGCGTTCTTGACCGACGTCACGCCAGCCACGCCTTGCGCTGCCGTCGTGGCCAGGTCGACCTGCTGCTGCTCAGGCACGGAACCGGCGAGCGTCACTGCACCGCCGCGCGCGCGCACGGTGATGTTGTTGACGCTCAGGCCCTTGGTCTTCGCCAGTACGCCGCGGACCTTGCGGCCGAGCGCACGGTTCGCTGCCTTGGCTTGCTTGGCCGACGGCGCCGACGATGCAGCCATCGGGGCCGCAGCCATCGCGTCGCTGCTTTGCGCATACGCATTGAGGGACGCCAGAACGATCAGCGCGCCGCCGACCATCTTGATTGCCGTGAATGCTTTCATTCAACTTTCTCCTGTTGTCATGGATACGACGATCCCCGGGTGGGGATCTGTGCTTCGCCTGCGGATACATAGGGATCGACACTGAATGGAACGGTGCTACGGGTCGTGCGAAGGCTTTCAAACTGCCTGCTGATTCAGGCCGACCGTGCCACGCGCAAGCCGTTGAAGGCTGTGCCGCGGGCCGGAAACACACGATACTCCAATTAGTGCCATGGTGAATAAGACGGTGCCAGGAAATGAGGTTCTGGTACAACGAATCGGCCGATCGCAACAGGCCGATGGCGTCGTATTGCTGATCGCGCAACCGTGCCGGCGCCGTTCCGACGCGCATTGAAAACAAGGTCGACCGCATGCGAAAACCGTTGCTGCCTATCGTGCCATTGCTTCGTGACGAATTACCGCTCGATACGGTCGAGCTGGCGCGCTTCATGATCGGCAAATATCTCGTGCGCGATGGGCAGGAAGGGCGCATCAGCGGACGGATCGTCGAAACCGAAGCGTATCCGCTCGGCGATTCGACCAGCCACGCGTTTATGGGCCGCCGCCCGTACAACCTGCCGATGTTTCTCGCGCCGGGCTTTGCGTATGTGCGGCTTACGTATGGCGTGTCGTACATGCTCAACATGTCGGCCGAAGCGGAAGAGATCGGCGCCGGGATTCTGTTTCGCGCGATCGAGCCGCTCGAAGGTCTGCCGCTGATCGAAGCGCGCCGACCCGGCGTGCCGCTGCGCGACCTCGCGCGCGGGCCGGGGCGGCTCACCAATGCGCTCGACATCGGGCCGTCGTTCAACGGCTGCGATCTGTGCAGTGGGCATGGCTTGTGGATCGGTGCGATCGAGCGCGGCGAGACGCCGATTGGGGTGACGACGCGGATTGGTTTGTCGCGTGAGATGCATCAACCGCTGAGGTTTTTCGAACCCGGCAGCGCGTTCGTCAGCGGGCCGCGAAAACTGTTGTTATCGGCCCAGGCCGTTGAGCCGAAGCGGACGAAAAAATGACCGTCGGCGAATGGGTCGCCGGTCAAGATGGCTGGTTCGGATGCATTTCGAAACGTCAGACACAAAATGTTACGATCCCGACAATTATTACGGTAAGAGAAAAACTTGAGCGCGGATTTTCGGTGATTCATCGCGCATTCTTGCGAAACCAACAATTATGTATCTCTGAATTAAGGGTTTTCCCGGGACGATCGGGTGTCTAGACTTGGATCACTCGCTTCTCACAACGCGTGACAGGCGAAGCCAAAAAACCAGATCTGGAGGTAGTCATCATGAAGTCGCTTATCAAGGCAGTCGCCATTGCAGCCGTTCTCGCCGCTCCCGTCGCAGCGTTCGCTCAAGCGAGCCAGCAACCGGTGACCCGCGCCGACGTTCGCAACCAGTTGATCCAGTTGGAACAGGCCGGCTACAACCCGGCGAACAGCAGCGACCCGACCTATCCGGCCGACATTCAGGCCGCTGAGCGTCGTGTCGACGCGCAGAGCCCGGCGGTTGCGCAAACCCAGGAACCGGTTGCGGACACCAGCGGCTACGGTGGCGCAGTGAGCGGTTCGTCGCAAGCAGGTGGCGTGGTTCAGCCGATGTCGGGCCCGAAGTCGGTGTATTTCGGTAACTGATCGGACAGCGCAGTCTGGAAATAAAGACAGTAAAGCCGTTGATGGATTAGCAGGGTGTGCGCCGTCACCGACGGCACACACGGCATCGCGAAGCGTTAAACCTTCGACGATGTAAAGACGTAGACGTGAATTCGCGCGCGCGACCTGACAATCGGGTCACGCGCCGCGCGAAGCCAGTTCAAAGAACCTCCGCTGCCGCAAGGTAGCTTCGCCCAACCTTTTGAAGGATTGGGCTTTTTTTGCGCTCCGGTTTAGCAGCGCATGTAGGCGACAGTGGTTTTCTTCAGGGCCGCTCGCCGTGAATATAGAACTCGAGTTGCTGAATGGTGAATTGCTGTTCGGCGATGATGTTCTTCACCAGGTCGCCGATCGACACCATGCCGATCAGACGGTCGTTCTCGATCACCGGCAAGTGCCGCATGCGACGCTCGGTCATCAGCGCCATGCAGTCGTCCGTGGTCTGGTCGGGCCGCACGAAGCGCACGGCTTTGCTCATGATGTCGCGCACCGGCGTGGCCTTCGACGAACGGTCCATCAGCACGACCTTGCGCGCGTAGTCGCGCTCCGTGACGATGCCGGCGATGCTGTCGCCGTCCGTCACCACCAATGCGCCAATCCCTTTTTCGGCCATCAGCTTGATGGCGTCGTAGACGGAATCGTCGGCCCCGACCGTAAAGACGACCGTGTTATCAGGTTTAGTTTTAAGAAGCTGTGCAACGCTTGTCATGGAGCGGCTCCGTTTCGCAGTGCAGCATGCCGGCGTGGCGTGCTGTCGTGAGGGACAGGCCATTCCAGTATAGGCGTGGCGCGCTATCGGGATACCCGGGAATACCTGTGGCGCGTCAGGCGTTCTATCTGCAATCATGGTCCAACCGTGGCCTGCCGCACCGCGACGCATCCGCGCCATCCGCATGGCCATACGGTGCGTCATGCCGTTTAGCGATAAACTCCTGTCTCATATCTAATCTCCCGGTTGATCGGGTTCATGTCAGCACCACTGTCTAACGCCATGCTCACGTCTCACGATCCGTCGCCCGCAGCAGACGGCGCACTCAACAACGGCGAATGCGTCATTCTCGACGCCACTGCCACGCTCCCCACGCGCTACGGCACGTTCACCTCGTACGTGTTTCGCGTGTGCGAAAGCGGCGCCGAACATCTCGCGCTCGTGATGGGCGACGTCGCCAATCAATCGTCCGTGTTGACGCGCCTGCATTCCGAATGCCTGACCGGCGACGTGCTCGGCTCCTACCGTTGCGACTGCGGCGAACAACTCGACCTCGCGCTGCGCTATATCGCGGCCGAAGGCTGTGGCGTGCTGCTGTATCTGCGCGGTCACGAAGGCCGCGGCATCGGGCTGTCGAACAAGATCCGCGCGTACGCGCTGCAGGAGCAGGGACGCGATACGGTCGAGGCCAACCTCGATCTCGGCCTGCCGGACGATTCGCGCGAATACGATTCGGCGGCCGGCATTCTGCGCACGCTGAAGGTCACTTCGGTGCGTCTGATGAGCAACAATCCGGAGAAGTTCGACACGCTGTCGAAGCACGGTATTCCGGTGTGCGAGCGGGTGGCGCTGGCCATTCCGATGCGCGAGGAAAACGAGCGTTATATCCGCACGAAGCAGGTCAAGTTCGGCCACTATTTCGACGAAAACGAATAAGCCGTTGAAGCGCGCCGGCCGCCGTTGGTGACACACGGCGGCCGGCGTTTTTGCGTTGATTTCGTCAATCTGTTGCGCGGTTGAGGTGGTGCGAGCCGGGCGTTGCGTCCACCGGCAAGCACGCAGCGCGATCAGATGTCGCGCGTCAGTGCGATCAGAACAGGCCGAAGTCGTCGTTGCTGTCGGGAATGGCGTTGAGCACGTCCCGCAGCGCGTGCCAGCCCAACCATCCCAACAGACTGAGCGATAGCGCCAGCCAGCGGCGCGCGTTTGTTTGCGCGTGCGCGCGGTTCAGCGGTGTTCGATATTTCGCGGACGCGCGCGATTTCATCGAAGCGCGTAGTAAAGGGCAGGGGTGCATGCTGTCTCTCGTGATACGCGCTGTCTAGCGCGAGACGGTGGTCGATGCCGCAGTCGCTGAATTTGCGGCGTTGGAAGCGATTGCTGTTGTTGATTCGGCAGCATTCGCGGCATCAGCCACAGTCGGCGCCTTAGCGGTCGCAGCAGTCTTACCCGCTGCCAAAGCTACCGCCGCCACCGCCGCCGGCAAAATCCCCGCCAACGCCTGCGCCAGTGTCGTCGCCCCGAAGTACCTTTCGCTGACCTCCTTTTCGACGTCGATACGACCCGCGTTATGCGCGTCGTACAGATCGACGATCAGCCGTGCGTGCTGCTCGCCGAGACCGGCCGCCTGCAGCATCGCGTTCCACTCGCCACGCGGCACTTCACGCGCGATCACCTGACTGCTCGCCAGTTCACCGACCGTACGCGCCACCTCGAACGTGCTGACGCGCTGTTCGCTTTCGATACTCACCACGCGCGGCGACACATTCAGCGCGCGATCGTCGAGCAGCAGTTCGGCGGCGAGCACACCCACATCCTGCGCGGCGACGGTCGGATACAGCTTGCTCACCGGATGATGCAGGCTCGGCAGCACACCTCGCGCGAGCATTAAAGGCAGCATGCGCGCCCAGTTGTGCATGTGCTCGGCGGAGCGCAGAAAGGTCAGTTGCGTATCGACGGTTTTTAGCTGCGTTTCAAGGTAGTGGAACAGCGTCGAGATGCCCGTGCCGCTCGCGTGTTCCGCGCCATAGTCCGATAGCGCGAGAATCCGTTGCGGCGGATTCGCGTCCAGCGCGTCGACGCTCGAATTGATCATGCGGCGCATTTCAGCGGCCGGATCGGCGTGCGCGCGCGGCACCGGACACAACAGTTGCACCGCGTATGCGCCTTCGATCGCCCGCGCCACCGACGCCGTATCGAGCAGATCGGCGAGCGCGATCTCACAGCCGATCCGCGCGAGTTGTTCGCCTTGCTTGCGGTCGCGGACCACCGCGCGCACCGCGTGACCCGCTTCGCGCAAAACCGTCGCGGTGACTTTGCCGACCTGACCGGCGGCTCCAAAAATCACGAACATGTTGATCTCTCCTGGTTCTGTGCCATGGTGGATGAGGCGGCATGGCGTCATCCTGGAGAGACGGCGATCGAAAAGCGCGCAGACACGGATCGCATTGCGCAGATTCGGATGACGGTCTGCATTGCGGCGCTGCAACACGCGAACGGGATCGCGTAGTGTCGAGCGCCGCCGCGAAAAACCCCGCACAATGCACGCACCCAGGCCGCCATCCACGAGGCTCGCAATGAACGCCGTGACACCGATACCGCTAGCGCACAGCGGCTCCCGCATCGCCTTGCGTTCCAGCCAGTCGCTGGGCTGGCAGGGCTTCGGCGCCGATCTGGTCAACGTGTCGGCCGGGCTGCATCGAGTGCCGGCGTTCAAACATCATCGGGTGGGCGTGCATGTCGGCGCGCCGGTGCGGGCGCGTTGCCTGTGCAACGAACGCCGTTCTTCGCGCATCCAGGCGCATGGCGACGCCGACGTGATTCCCGCGGGACTCGACGGGCAGTGGACCGACGAATCCCCGTGCACGATTTTCAGCGTGTGGATCGGCGAAGCATTCGCACAGCGCACCGTCGAGCAGTTGGCCCTGAAGTCCGCCGACGCGCAGCTCCGGCCGCAATTCCAGATGCGCGATCCGCGTTTTCAGCATCTGGCGTGGGCACTGCATGCTGAACTCGAAGCCGACGAAGCCTCCGATCCGTTGTACGCCGAAAGCCTTTGCACCGCGATGGTGGTGCGCCTGATCGGCGGCGCGCCGACCCTCGACAACAAGCGCCGCACGCTCGCGCCGATCATGGCCACGCGCGTGATTGATTTCATCGAGGCGCATCTCGATCAGCGTCTCACGCTCGGCGACCTGGCCGCGCTGGCGGAGTTGAGCGTGCCGCATTTCAAGGTGCTATTTCGCGAAACGCTCGGCATGCCGGTGCATCAGTACGTGGTGCAGCGGCGCGTCGAAAGGGCCCGGTCGCTATTGCTGCACGGCAAGCTCAGCGCGAGTCAGATCGCGTTGGAAACGGGCTTCGCGCATCAGAGTCACATGGCGCATTGGATGGTCCGCTTGCTGGGTGTCACGCCGCGCGAACTCGTCAAGTCAAGTGCGAATGCAGGCCGCATTGTCGAGATCAACACGTTAAATGCCCGCCGCATTGCAACAGCGCGATAAACGTTCGAAACGCACTGCAGCATGCGGAGTTTGGAGTTCGCGCTCTATTGCCGTCGATCGATTTGTATCGCTAAATACCCGGACTTTGCAACCGGAGGCCGTGCATGTCGAAATCGAAGGGTTCCCGCTTTGTCGCCTGGGTAATCGCCGCTGCACTGACCCAGGCGCCGCTCGCGCTGCTGCTCACATTCGCTACGCCAGCCGGCATGGATCGCGCGGTCGCCGCGACCGCAACGGCTAACGCCAGCGTCGATAATTACGCGGCCACGCGCTATCCGATCATTCTCGTGCACGGTCTTGCGGGCACGGACAAATACCTCGGCGTGCTCGACTACTGGTACGGCATTCAAGCCGATCTGCAGCAGCATGGCGCAAGCGTGTACGTGGCGAACCTCTCGGGCTTTCAAAGCGACGACGGCCCGAACGGCCGCGGCGAACAACTGCTTGCGTACGTGAAGCAGGTGCTCGCGGCCACCGGCGCGCCGAAGGTCAACCTGATCGGCCATAGCCAGGGCGGCCTGACTTCGCGTTACGTCGCGGCGGTCGCGCCGGAGCTCGTCGCTTCGGTCACGACCATCGGCACGCCGCATCGCGGCTCGGAATTCGGGGACTTCGTCGCAGGCGTATTGCAGAAGGACCCGACGGGTCTGTCCACGCCGATCATCGCCGCGTTCGCGAATATCTTCGGGATCCTGACGAGCAGCACGCACAACACCGATCAGGACGCGATCGCCGCGCTGCAAACGCTGACCACGGCCAACGCGGCGGCCTTCAACACGCGCTATCCGAGCGCCGGTCTCGGCGCGCCCGGCTCGTGTCAAACGGGCGCGGCGACCGAAACCGTGAACGGCAACACGCATCTGCTGTATTCGTGGGCCGGCAGCGCGATTCAGCCGACGTCGGTGCTCGGCATTCCCGGCGCCACCGACACCAGCGTCGCGCTGATCGACCCGGCGAACGTGCTGGACCCGTCGACGCTCGTGCTGTACGGCACCGGCACGGTGATGCTGACACGCCAGTCGGGGCAGAACGACGGGCTCGTCTCTGTGTGTAGCGCGCTGTACGGCAAGGTGCTCGGCACCCGCTACAAGTGGAACCATCTCGACGAGATCAACCAGTTGCTCGGCGTGCGCGGCGCGAATGCGGAAGACCCGGTCGCGGTGATCCGGACTCAGGCGAACCGGCTGAAGACCCAAGGCGTTTGAGCGGATGGCGCAAGACGAACGGCAGCGAGGCGGTGCGCGCAAGCAGTGGTTTGCCTACGTCGCGGTCGGTGCGATATCGGCCGGCGCGGCGCTGTGGGTGAATCGCGCGCCGACCGTGCATCACGAGTCCGTGGCGGCGACGGGGCAGGCGGGTAGCGCCGCGCAAACCACGGCGCCTGGGTTGGGGCAAGACCCGAACGCATCGGCGGCGGGCGCGTTGCCGGCCTCGCTCGACGGATCGTCGCCGCCACGTTTGCCTACCGATGGTCGCGGTCATCTGGCGCGCACGCGTGCGGTGCGCGATTTCTTCGACTATTTCCTGACGACGCAAAACGAAATCCCCGCCACGACGCTCGACGCATTGGTGCGCAGGCAGATCGCCGCGCAACTCGACGGCACGCCGGCCGCGGACGAAGCGCTCAACGTCTGGCAACGCTACAACGCCTATCTGAGCGCAGTGGGGAAGTTGCCGCAAACATCGCCCTTGCCGACACAAGCCGGCGCCAGGCTGAATCTCGACGCGTTGCAACTCGAACTCGATCAGCGCGACGCGGTGGGCACGCGGCTCATGGGCGAATGGAACG